>DYRD01000166.1 GCA_020718905.1 Syntrophus aciditrophicus
TAGAACAATCCTCCCACTTATGCACCTGTCCAGTTTTGCCATACCCGCTCTGAGATCTTTTCGTATTTCAATAATTATCGCTTTTTGATTTCCAATGGTCGTTTCGGAATTTTCGAGTAAAAAGCTCTTACTCACAATCCTTTGTGTCATTTTGTCCGTAAAGGGCAGTGACCTTGTATCATATTCGGGAACCTTGACGACAATCTCAACCATGTTGCCGTTTATTGATTTTATCTGACCGTCAACATGATTGAATACGTTGACTTCCGGCCTACTCTCCCTACTATCGAATTGAGGTACGCCCGCACATGCCAAATCAGCAATATCCCGATTGAAAAGATCATTAGGTAAAGTAATATAATTTTTCTCACAATGTCCCTCCCTTAATATATTTTTCTCGATCTTTTGAAAAATCCTATATTTCATATTTGCTTTTTAATTATCACCGTTTGCATGAG
Source organism: Syntrophus aciditrophicus (assembly GCA_020718905.1). Taxonomy (GTDB): domain Bacteria; phylum Desulfobacterota; class Syntrophia; order Syntrophales; family UBA8958; genus UBA8958. The sequence goes on from DYRD01000166.1 coordinate 459, forward strand.
ATAGCTACTATGAATAAAGACAAAAGACGGCTTGCCGCCCTCATTGACAGGGTCTTAGTTAAAAGTTATAAGCACGAAAAAAAAACGGTTCAGGAACATGATTCCCCGATGGCAGGCATCGATCTCATAATAAAAAAAAATATAAAATGCCTTCCCGTCTTGGACAGGGGTGGAAAAGCCGTCGGCATGATCTACGAACGGTACGCCTTCAACGTCATTATGGAGGCGATGCTTGATGAGGGAAAGAGCGGGACGCCATGACTACGGATACAGCGGCGGTTCCACAAATTGTCATGGGTCTGCGCTTCTGGATCGCTACGGGCCTGTTCATCGGGGCCTATGGTTTAATCGTTTCGGAAAGGATACATAAAACCACCGTAGCGATCTTCGGCGCCGCCCTCATGATCGTCCTCTGCATCCTCACCCAGGAAGAGGCCTTTCATTCCCTCGATCTCGGTGCGGACTGGAACGTCATTTTTCTCCTGATCAGCATGATGGTAATCATCAACATCATGAAACCCACAGGAATCTTCGAGTATATCGCCATCAGGAGCGCCAAGGCGGCGAAGGGGGAGCCTTTCCGGATCATGGCCATCTTTTCCGTGGTTACGGCCGTAGCCTCCGCCGTTCTCGATAACGTCACAACGGTACTCCTCATCGCGCCGGTGACCATGCTTGTCTGCCAGGCCCTGGAGCTGGAGGTGGTCCCCTATCTGATCACGGAGGCCCTGGCTTCCAACATCGGCGGGACGGCCACCCTGATCGGCGATCCGCCGAACATCATGATCGCCTCCAAGGCACAGCTCGATTTCATGGCCTTCATCTACCACCTGGCACCGGTCATTATCGTGGTACTCCTCGCCTATATCATCAGCATCAAATTTATTTTCGGCAAACGGCTGACCGTCCGGGAAGACCTCAAGGAACGGATCATGGCCATGGACGAGCGGGAGGCCATCAAGGACCCTGTCCTTCTGAAGAAATCGCTCCTTGTCCTGGGCATCACCATCCTTGGGTTTGTAATCCACGGCATGCTCCAGCTACAACCCGCGACCATTGCCCTCTTCGGAGCGGGTCTGCTCCTCCTTGTCTCGGGCATCAAGGATCCCCATCACGTCCTGGCCGAAGCGGAATGGGCAACCCTCTTCTTCTTCATCGGCCTGTTTATCATCATCGGCGGCGTCGTCAAGGTCGGTCTGATCAAGTGGATGTCCATCGAAGTCCTGAAAATAACTCAGGTAAATCTTTTCGGCACATCCATGATCGTCATGTGGTTTTCCGCCTTCGCCTCGGCCTTCATCGACAACATCCCCTATGTCGCCACGATGAATCCCCTCATCATCGACATGGCCAAGCAGCTCTGGCCTAATCTTTCCGGCCCTCAGCTGCTCCATCATCCGGACCTGATGCCCATCTGGTGGTCTTTGGCGCTGGGAGCCTGTCTGGGGGGCAACGGAACTGCCATAGGCGCCTCGGCGAATGTCATTGTCGTCGGCATGGCCGAGAAAATGGGGCATCCCATTTCTTTTAAAAAGTTCATGCTTTACGGTATGCCGCTCATGATCGAATCGGTGCTGATCTGCACTCTTTATGTATGGCTTCGCTATTATGTTCTTATGATCTAAGGTTAGATAATCGCGCAAGCCATCATGAGGGTTTTTTTCTTGAAACCTTACTAATCGCACTGTAAACACCGGCAGCGATGCCGCATTTCCATAACGGCGCCCTTGCTTTCCCTGAATTTTTATGTCATTAGACGCCAAAAAAGTAATGCTGCGGTCTTTGTTCCCCCCGGGGCCGAACATCAGGTAAGAAATACGGGGCAGGGGCAATTGATCATGCTCTGCCTGGTACCACCGGCAGCGCCGGAATTGTAATAAACAAAAACAAAGATTAAAGAGAGGAATTATTTATGGCAGGAAAAAAATGGCATGCGGCTCCGGAGATGCAGATCGATCCCGGGAAGGCCTATACCGTGACGATGGCGACCAGCCAGGGGGAAATCGAACTGGAGCTTTATCCCCAATACGCCCCGAAAACGGTCAACAACTTCGTTTTTCTGATCCGGGAAGGCTATTATGACGGTGTAACCTTCCATCGGGTGATCAAAAACTTCGTCATCCAGGGCGGGGACCCGACGGGAAAAGGGAGCGGCGGCCCGGGTTATCAGTTTGAAGATGAGTTCCGGGGAAATCCCCTGAAGCACGAGACCGGGGCCATTTCCATGGCCAACGCCGGACCGGGGACCAACGGCAGCCAGTTTTTCATCACCCATTCGCCCCAACCCCATCTGGACGGTCATCATACCGTTTTCGGAAAAGTGGTGAAAGGACAGGAAGTAGTAGACGCCATCGCCCAGGGAGACTTGATGGAGAAGGTCACCGTCATCGAAAGCTAAACAAGGCAGGGGAAATGAACAAGCTATTTGAAAAAAGTCTGATCAACGGGCTGGAGTTGAAGAATCGCTTTGTCCGCTCGGCGACCTGGGAGGGCATGGCGGACGAGGACGGAAATCCGACGCCCAAGCTGCTGGAAACCATGACCGCCTTGGGCGCCGGCGGCGTCGGCCTGATCATCACCAGCCACACCTTTGTCAGCCCTGAAGGCCGGGCCACCCCCTGGCAGCTTGCCATCGACAAAGACGAGCGCATCGACGGGCTCAAAAAAATGACGGACGCCGTCCATACCGCCGGAGGCCGGATCGCCGTTCAGCTTGCCCATGCCGGGGCCTTTGCCGCCGCGGCCCTAAGCGGCATGCCCCGGCTGGTTGCTTCCCCGGCGACAGGACCGGACCCGACGCCGCAAAAGGAGATGGACGGCAAGGATCTCAAGGCGGTCATCGCGGCCTTCGCGGCCGCCGCCGGACGGGCCAAAGCGGCCGGTTTTGACGGCCTCCAGATCCATAGCGCCCACGGCTATCTCCTCAGCCAGTTCCTCTCCCCGGCCTTTAACCGGCGCCGGGACGAATATGGCGGGG
>DYRD01000058.1 GCA_020718905.1 Syntrophus aciditrophicus
ATAGAACAATCCTCCCACTTATGCACCTGTCCAGTTTTGCCATACCCGCTCTGTCATCTGTTATGACCACGACCTCCCGGTCTTCTTCTTGGCGGAAGTAGTAGTACATGCCGTCTCGTTCCATATGGCGGGAGATAAAATCAAGACAGCTCTCCTCGTGCTGGTGGATGAAGGAACGCTTCCGGTAGTCCTGCTCATGATAGATACGCATCTCAAAATCAAGGGCAGTGAACCCGTATTGCTCGCCGGTATCCTTGAGCACCGAAGCAATGAGCTCCGGAATTGTCTGTTCTTCAAGATAGATGTGCGAATGCCTCGTGCGGGCAATCCTGGCGATTTTGGGTTCAAGGATAGCGCGGTAAAGATTAGCGTGATCCGTGGAATCTATATACGCAAATTCGCTTATTATGCCATGATACCGGGCAGGTGGGTCATGATCTTCGCGCCCTTTTATTGCGAGAGTTGCCCCCCTGTTGAAGAGATCGAGGTCATCTTTTTCGGAGGCAAGGGTGATATCGAAACGATAAGGCTTGGACAGGTACTCTTCACCTTTGAAACTGACAACAGAAAATGCATCATGAGACAAACCGGGAACACTTAAGGTGAAACGAGAGATGATAGCCATTGTTTAAAACCTCCCTATATGAAAATGGTTTCCTTTCGGGATGAAAAAAAAAGGCCGGGATTATCTCCTCGGCCTTTATCAATAAAAAAGCCGTGGGCTTCCTTCTTTTTCTGCCCGTCATTGATTTTCGATACCTAATTTTTCGATCCGGTAGCGGAGGGAACCAAAACTAACGTGAAGCAACTCCGCCGCCCTTGTTTTCGAACCCTTACATTTAGCAAGGGCTTTTTGAATGAGCTGTCTTTCTATTTTTGCCAGCTCTTCGTTTAGTTGAATACCGGTCTAGGAGAGATTGCAGTCGAGGATGTTTTCTTCTCTTTCCGTATTATGACCGATAAATAAATTGTCCGGCAGGATGATATTTGTTGTCTCCAGAGCAACGCATCTTTCAATGATATTTTCCAACTCCCTGATATTTCCAGGAAAGGGATAATCCATAAGTAGTTCAAGAGCATATGTTGATATGGTAATAACATCTTTGGAGAATTCATGGGAATACTTCTCAATGAAATACTTTGTCAGCACGGGGATGTCTTCTTTGCGATGACGCAGGGCAGGCAAATGAACGGGAATCACATTAAGGCGATAGTAGAGATCTTCGCGGAAGGTTCCTTCTTTAACCTTCTCCTCGAGAGTTTGATTTGTTGCCGAGATAATCCGCACATCGACCTTGATGTCCTCCGTGCCGCCGATCCTTCGAAATGTTTTTTCCTGTACAACTCTAAGAAGCTTTACTTGAAGTAATGCCGGTAAATCTCCGATTTCATCTAGAAATATAGTTCCTTTGCTGGCAACTTCAAAGAGGCCGGCCTTGTCCGTGAAGGCGCCCGAAAATGACCCCTTCATGTAACCGAAAAACTCCGATTCGAGAAGATTTTCAGGAATGCCGCCGCAGTTGATGACAACGAAGGGCATGTCTTTTCGGGGACTGTTTTCATGAATAGCTTTGGCGACAAGCTCTTTGCCGGTGCCGCTTTCTCCGAGAATAAGGATATTGGCAGGGGTCTCGGCCACCTTTTTGATCGTACTGTAGACTTTAAGCATTTCCTTGCTCTTGCCGATCATACCGCCAAAGGCGACGCCATCCTCGATGTCTTTAAGAAACTTGGCGTCATCATAGTCGTAAGCCCCTTCTTTCATGGCGGAAAGGGCCGTCTCACCGGAGGCAAAAGCGGTAATCAGGATAACCTGGCATTCGGACTCCTGTGCTTTGAATGGAACCGCTGATAGAGGCCAATGGATTGCGTATTTCATGAGCTAGTCCCGCCGCCATTTCGCCGACGAAAGCAAGACGACGGTTCCGCTCTAACACTGCTTCCATCTCCTTTGCCTTGGTCAGGTCCTGAAAAATCAGAATGTCGCCGATTTTTTTACCGCTATTGTCACGGAGACTCGAAAGGGCGCAACCAAGAATCAAATGACGATCGTGAATAACAACGGCGGGCATCTCAAAGCGTCCCTTAACGCCTTCACCGGTGTTATCCCTGTTAATGTATAATTCTTCCCAAGCAGGAAAGATGTCCTGGATACGATTATTTTCTAACGACGTAAAACGCCAGCGCGTGATCTGTTCCGCGGCCCGGTTGAAAGACTTGATCTTTCCTGCCAGGTCAATAGTCAAAATGCCCGCATCAACCGATTCGATGATAGATCGATAGAGCAAATCCAACTGGTTGAAGGCCGATTCTCTCTCGGCAAGGAGGGCTCTCGTTTTTTTTTCCTTCTCGACAACGAAACTTGCCAAGAGGGCAATGAGGTAAAAAGAGATGATGTTGACAAAAATGCGGAGAAATAGATGACCGGCCGTATCGGGAACTTCCCAACTGTAGAGATGGGAAAAAGGTGTGATAACACGGTAATATTCAAGATCAATCAAAAGTCCGTAAGAGATCGATGCGGCGGAAGCGGTGATGAGCCCCCCATTTCTGCCCAGATACAGAACAGAGTAGATGATAACCAAGGGATAGAATACGGCATATGTGGATCTGATTCCTCCCGTCACATAAATAAGAGCAGTGATCATGAGCACATCGGTCATGATCTGGAGATAAAGATGAGTCCGGTGGTTGGTAGAGATTCTGCTGAGGATGGAAAAACCCAGCGAAAGGAGATAGGTCAGGGCGATAATTCCGTAAAAATATGAGATAGACGGCTGACTTAAGAAATCCGGGGCTTTTATCTGGAGAAAGATAAAAATGCCCAGTAAAAAGGTCGCCATGGCGACCCTGGCTAGGATCAATCCTTTTATTTTGCCATCGAGATTCTTTCCGTCTGTCATTAATTATCCCGTCTCGAGATTCTTTTGGATAAACCGGCGTTATTTTGTTTCCATGCGAGATAAGCCGCTCCGATGGCGCCGTTAACCTGCGCATAAGGCGATACCTCGATGGGCAGGCCCAGTTTTTCTTCCAGGGCCTTTACCACCCCGATGTTTTTTGCCACTCCGCCCGTCATCATGACGGGTCCCCGCAGCCCTACCCTTTTTGCCATCGCCGCAACGCGGGCGCCGATGGATTCATGAATGCCCGCGATGATGTTTTCCCTGGTCATTCCTTTGGATATCAGCGAAATCACCTCCGATTCGGCAAAAACCGTACAGAGGCTGCTGATCTTTGCCGGCTGATCCGCCTGGAGGGACAGATCGCCGAAGGCCTCCAGATTTACTTCCATAGCGCGGGCCATTACCTCAAGAAACCGTCCCGTCCCCGCGGCACATTTATCATTCATGGAAAATTTTTTTACCCTCCCCTTATCGTCGAGGAGAATCGCCTTGCTGTCTTGTCCGCCGATATCGATAACAAACCTGATCTCTGGATTCTGATAATAAGCTCCCGCCCCGTGACAGAGAATCTCGGTCAGTGATTCGTGGGCCATGAACACGCCCTTCCGCCCATATCCTGTTGCCACGATCCTTCCCACCGCCTCCGGTGATAGGCCCGCGTCCGCAAGGACATCGTTAAATACCTTCTTCCCCACCGTTTCCACGCTATAGCCGGTAAAGAGAACCCTGGAGTCCAAGATTTCCCCATTTTTCATCAAGACTGCCTTGGATGTAATGGAACCGATGTCGATGCCAACTGTATGATCATTCATATATCTTCATTTACCTGTCTTTTCATTCCCTTAGTGCTATTGTATGGGGACGGTCGCCTCAGCATCTTCCGGGCAAATTTTAAACCTTTCTTTTTCCATTTCTTTTTCACCATTTATAGCCGGACCATTTCTAACATAAAGCATGTTTTATTTCATCACGAAAACGAAGATATCTTGTTGACTCGGATTGAGATTTTCATTAATATTTATTCGAATATTTCATGTTCATCTGCTAGCTGTTCTTCGTACGTTAACAACAATTGACAGGATTGCCGCTTATAAGCCTTCAGGAGGTATAATATGCAATCAGGAGATTTTTTTAAATCCATTGACATCCTCTCCGATCTTGGGCCGGAGGATATCGCCTTTTTAGCTGAGACCGCTCAAAACGTTGATTATCCAGCCGGGACAAATATTATCAAAATCGGCGACATCGGACGTTACCTCTGGATTGTCTATGCGGGAGAGGTTGATGTTTCGCTGCCCGACGAAACGGGGAGCCAACAGCTAATCGCCTCCCTTGAAAGGTGGGCATTCTTTGGCGAGATGTCGATTCTTTCCAGAGAACCGGCGGGTGCCAATGTAACCGCTTCCCTGGATAGCAAAATAGTTAAGGTTCCAAGAGCAGCGATAAGATTCTCAATAAAGAAAGTGGTCTCAAAGGACTAAGCGGTAAGAGCAACGACATGCGCGAAGTCCTCCAAGCTGCGGAAGCGGGAGACATGCGGTGCAAAATGGCCGTAAGTATTTTCTGTTACCGCGTCAAGAAATACATCGGATCATATATTGCCGCCTCCGACGAAATAAACCGTAGCCATGCGCGGCCAGATCACCGATATATCAGCGACGGACGCGAAGATCCGTATAAGGGACTCGGGCGATATCAAAGGCACCCCCGGGGTCATCGTTGAAGGCGAAATCGGCAGGGTTGTTCTGGATAAAGGGGTGATCTGCACCAAACGCCACATCCATATGTCCCCCGAAGAGGCCCTGAGCCTGGGGCTGCGGGATAAAGACGTGGTCATGATCAAAGTCAAAGGTGTCCGGGAAGTGATCTATGGCGACGTCCTCACCCGTGTCAGTCCAAACTTCCGCATGGACATGCATCTCGATACGGATGAGGCCAATGCCGCCCAGATATCATCGGGAACGGTGGGCTATATTGAAGCCATACAGCACCGTAACTACGTATGATAGCTGATGCCGCAATTATAATTTATTCTCAGGCCCATTTCTCCTCGCGATAGCGGGCCATGCGCAGTTGGGCGTCAAGTTCCTTTTTGCGGAGGCGGATACTGCCGGGGGTAACCTCGACGACTTCATCCTCGGCAATGAATTCAATGCACTGATCGAGAGACATAAGCCGCGGGGGGCGGAGAATCACCGTCGCATCCGAGGTGGAACTCCTCATGTTAGTGAGCTTTTTCTCCTTGACGATATTCACGTTCAGGTCTGTGGAGCGGTTGCGCTCCCCGACGATCATGCCGCCGTAAACCTCCGTCCCCGGCGCTACGACAAGCTCTCCCCGATCGGACATGGCATGGCAGGCATAGGCGGTGATCCGACCCGCACGGTCGGCGACAAGGGCCCCCGTCTGCCGTTGGGGGATGGCGCCGAACCAAGGTTCATAGCCTTCAAAGAGGGTGTTCATGACCCCCGATCCCTTCGTATCGGTCAGAAAGTGGCTGCGAAAACCGATGAGACCGCGGGCGGGAATAATAAATGTCATGTTTACACGGCCGCTTCCCTTGTTGACGAGATTAGCCATCCTTCCCTTGCGGCCGGAGAGTTTTTCCGTCAGCACCCCGACAAATTCCTCCGGAATATCAAGAAATAATCGTTCTACGGGTTCGAGAATGCGTCCGTCCTCCTCCTTGGTGATCACCTGGGGCCGGGAAACCATGAATTCGTAATCTTCCCGACGCATGGTCTCGATGAGAACCGCCATCTGCAGTTCTCCCCGACCGCAGACCTCGAAGGCGTCGGCCCGCTCCGTCGTTTTTATCTGGAGGGCCACATTGCGCAGGGTCTCCCTTTCCAGACGTTCGCGAAGATGGCGTGAGGTCAGATATTTTCCTTCCCGGCCGGCGAAGGGGCCGTTGTTGACATAGAAGATCATGGAAACCGTTGGCTCGTCGACCTTGATTCGCGGCAGGGGCTGAGGATTTTCAAGGGCGGAGACGGTATCGCCGATATTGATGTTCACCACGCCGGCAAAGGCAAGGATATCCCCGGCTTCAACCTTGTCTACGGCAACCCTTTTCATCCCCACAAAGGTGTAGAGGGCGGAGAATTTTATTCCCGGGGTCATCGCCTTTTCACCGCAGAGCGTGTAAGGCCGGTTCATCTCCAGGATACCGTTCATCAGGCGACCTATGGCGATCTGACCGACATAGGGATCGTAAGCAAGGGTCGTCAGGAGAAACTGAGGCGGCGCCTGATCGTCTCCTTCGGGACCGGGAATCGTCGTCAGGATTGTATCCAAGAGGGCCCGGAGATCCGTCGAATCGTCTCCCCGCTTGTGATAAGCCAGTCCCTTTTTTGCTTGGGTGAAGAGGATGGGGAATTCTATTTGCTCTTCCGTCGCATCCAGATCAATGAAAAGGTCATAGACCTCATTGATGACTTCCTCAATCCTCGCATCGCTGCGGTCGATCTTGTTGATAACGAGAATGACGGGAATCTTCCTGGCCAGGGCCTTCTTGAGAACGAAGCGGGTCTGGGGAAGGGGTCCTTCGCTCGCATCGACGAGGAGGATCGCCCCGTCCACCATATTGAAGCTTCGTTCGACCTCGCCGCCGAAATCTGCATGTCCGGGCGTATCAACGATATTGATTTTCACCTCTCCATAGCGGATGGCAGTATTCTTTGCCATGATCGTGATGCCCCGCTCCCGTTCGAGGTCGAGGGAATCCATCACCCGCTCCTCCACAACCTGGTGTTCCCGAAAGGTGCCGGTCTGTTTCATCATGCCGTCCACAAGGGTAGTTTTGCCATGATCGACATGAGAGATGATGGCGATATTTCGTATGTTCTTTTTCTGCAACGTGGATTTCCTTTTGCTTTCTCCCATTTTGGTTAATTAATTGCCGGACTCGCAAAAACCCGTGAAACAACCGCCAGGTGATTTTGATGGTATCAAGAAATCTTGAAATAATTAAAGATTTCTCGTCTCTTTGATCCTCGAAATGACAGAATTAGAGTTTTTCTGTGGGCAGCAATAATTGAGGGTATTTATTGTTTTTTGTTTTCCTATCACACTTTGTTCCTGGGAAGCAACTTCAATCGCAGTTTTCTCTTTACAAGCCGTCAGAATTCACCTATTTTCTCTACCTAAGCCCAGCCCATTCTTTATGACCGATTACGATTAACGGGGGAGATACCATGACAAAAGGAGTTTATATTGCAGCGCTCGAGGAGCACAGCGGTAAATCCCTGGTCGTTCTGGGCTTGATGGATGGGATTCTCAATTATCTTCCTAAGGTAGGCTACTTCAAGCCCATCATAACCGTCAACACCACGCAGGACAAAGACCCCCATATCAGCCTGATCCTGAAGCGTTTCAAGATGCCAATATCTTACAAAGATGCTTATGGATTTTCCGGAAGAGAAGTTGCCGATATCTTGTCGAACAAGTCGGATATCGTCATCGTCGACGCCCTGATTGAAAAATATAAAAAGATGGAAGATCAGTACGATTTTACTATCGTCGAGGGAACCGATTACATGGGGAGAGGGGCCATCTTTGAGTTCGACGCCAATATTCTTATTCCGCAGAACCTCGGCATTCCCGTCATTATGGTCGTTTCCGCAGAAAACAAAGCCGTTGCGGAAGTTGCCAAATTTACCCTTGCCGCCTATGAGGGGTTTAAAAAAGGCAATGTCGAGGTCATATCCGTCTTGATCAACCGGGCACGGAAAGACCAGCTTCCGGAACTGGGGTCTGCCATTAGCAAATACCTGCCCCCACCGACGATTTTGTCCGTCATCCCCGAAATGACGAAGCTCAACAGCCCGACTTTCAAAGAAGTCCATGAGGCCATGGGGGCCAAGGCTCTGTTCGGAACGGACCGGCATGACAACCCCGTTGATCATACCATCATCGGGGCCATGCAGTTGCATCATTTCCTCGATCACATCAAGGACAACACCTTAATCGTCACCCCCGGCGATCGTTCGGATATCATCATCGGCGCCCTCCAGGCCAACCTCTCCCGCCATTATCCGCGCCTTGCAGGTATCTTGCTGACGGGGGGATTTGAACCGGAGCCGTCCGTATCCAAGTTGATCGAAGGCCTGCAAACGGCGGCCCCCATCAGCGTCGTGACCTTGGGAACCTATGAAACCGCCAACCGGGTCGGTTCCATCCGTTCCGAGATATATGCCGATAATATCCGGAAGGTCGAACTTGCCATCCGGACATTCGATGAACATGTCGATCTTAAAGCCTTGGGGGAGCGCCTAATCGCCTTCAAGCACAAAGGGATGACACCGCACATGTTCCAATATGAAATCGTGAAGAGGGCGCTGCGGCAGAAGCGGCATATAGTCCTTCCCGAAGGCAATGACGACCGGGTACTGACGGCCGCCGCCCGCCTCATCGAACAGGGCATCGTCGAACTCACGATTTTCGGCGACACCAATTTGATTTTATCGGCGGACAAACGCCTCGGCATCCGTCTTACCACCGACAATGTTCATATTATCCAACCAACGGAGTCGGAATTATATCCGGAATTTGTGGACACCCTCTATGAACTGCGGAAGGATAAAAATGTGACCCGGGATATGGCCCGGGATCTCATGACGGACGGCTCCTATTTCGGGACGATGATGGTCTATAAAGGTATAGCCGAGGGCATGGTTTCGGGGGCGATCAATACGACCCAGCATACTATCCTCCCGGCGCTCCAGTTTGTAAAGACCAGGCCTGGAATCGGCATCGTCTCTTCCGTCTTTTTTATGTGTATGTCCGACCGGGTCAGTGTTTTCGGCGACTGCGCCGTCAACCCCGATCCCGATTCAGAACAATTGGCCGATATTGCCATCTCTTCCGCGGAAAGCGCGACATTTTTCGGCATTGAACCGAAAATAGCCATGCTTTCATACTCTTCCGGGACCTCCGGAGTCGGTGACGATGTGGAAAAGGTACGCCGGGCTACGGAAATTGTCAAACAACGGCGCCCGGACCTGAAGATTGCCGGACCGATTCAGTATGACGCCGCCGTGGACCCCGTCGTATGGGCGCAAAAAATGCCCAGTTCGGAAGTTGCCGGGCAGGCCAGCGTCCTCATCTTTCCCGATCTGAATACGGGCAACAACACCTATAAGGCCGTCCAGCGGGAAACGGGAGCCGTGGCGATCGGGCCTATGCTCCAGGGGCTGAACAAGCCGGTTAACGATCTGAGCCGGGGTTGCACTGTCGGGGATATCTTCAATACCGTAGTAATAACTGCTATTCAGGGCCAGACCGTAGCAGATTAAGGGGCATGGAAATAAATCATTATTATCAACTAGAAAGGCTTTGATTTTATGGTTGCAGAAGGAAACAAGATTATTTACTCGATGCCCGGGGTGAGCAAATTTTATGACAAGCGGGCCGTCCTTAAGGACATTTCCCTTTCCTATTTTTACGGGGCCAAAATCGGCGTCCTGGGGCTGAACGGATCAGGAAAAAGCTCGCTTTTGCGCATTCTCGCCGGTGTGGATAAGGACTTTAACGGGAAAACCATCATTTCCCCCGGGCTTACCATCGGGCTTCTGGAGCAGGAGCCCGCTCTTGACGATTCAAAGACTGTGCGGGAGATTGTTGAGGAAGGCGTGAAGGATGTCGTCGCCCTCCTTGAAGAGTACAACGGGATCAACGAAAAGTTTGCCGAACCCATGACGGACGCGCAAATGAATGAGCTGATCGAGCGCCAGGGAACGGTCCAGGAAAAGCTTGACAATCTCGACGCCTGGGAACTCGACTCCCGTCTGGAAATGGCTATGGACGCCCTGCGCTGTCCGCCGGGAGAAACACCGGTCCAGGTACTGTCGGGGGGCGAAAAACGACGCGTCGCCCTGTGCCGCCTCCTCTTGCAGAAACCGGACATTCTCCTGCTCGATGAACCGACGAACCATCTCGACGCCGAGACGGTCGCCTGGCTTGAACATCACCTGCAACGATATGCCGGAACCATCATCGCCGTAACCCACGACCGGTATTTTCTCGATAACGTGGCCGGTTGGATCCTCGAATTGGACCGGGGCGTAGGCATCCCCTGGAAAGGCAACTATTCTTCCTGGCTCGAACAGAAACAGAACCGCCTGCGCACGGAAGAAAAGACGGAATCCCAGCGGCAGAAGACCCTGGAGCGGGAACTGGAATGGATCAGGATGTCGCCGAAAGGCAGGCATGCCAAGGCAAAAGCCCGCATCACGTCCTATGAGACGCTGTTGGGGCAGGAAGTGGAAAAACAGGACCGGGAGCTCGAAATATACATCCCGCCGGGACCACGCCTCGGCAAAGTGGTCATAGACGCGGAAAACGTCACGAAAGGATACGGCCGGCAATTACTTATGGCGGACATCTCCTTCGCAATTCCTCCCGGAGGTATTGTCGGGGTCATCGGACCCAACGGCGCCGGCAAAACCACCCTCTTTAGGATGATTACGGGGCAGGAGACGCCCGATTCCGGAACGATCAGGATCGGGGACACCGTAAAGATCGCCTATGTAGACCAGAGCCGCGATCGCCTCGATCCGGAAAAGACTATTTGGGAAATTATCTCCGGCGGTCAGGATATCGTTCAGTTAGGTGGGAAGCAGGTAAATTCCAGGGCCTACGTGGCCAGGTTCAACTTCTCCGGCTCAGATCAGCAGAAAAAGGTAGGATACATGTCCGGCGGCGAACGGAACCGGGTACATCTGGCCTGCATGCTTAAGGAAGGGGCCAACGTCCTCCTTCTCGATGAACCGACGAATGACCTCGACGTCAACACCATGCGGGCCCTCGAAGAGGCCATTGAGAATTTCGCCGGTTGCGCCATTGTCATCAGCCATGACCGCTGGTTTCTGGATCGCATCGCCACCCATATTCTCGCCTTCGAGGGAGACAGCCGGGTGGTCCTCTTTGACGGCAATTATTCGGAGTACGAGGAAGACAGAAAAGGACGTCTCGGCACGGAGGCAAACCAGCCTCACCGGATAAAGTACCGTCCGTTGACGAGAGTTTAAGCAATTCAATATGGGTAGCTTTAGCGAAAAGATATTTTGTTTACCTTATCGCCTATTTTTGTGCTTGAGCATCTCAATGAAGGCGTCGATGCGGGTCTCGATCTGGCTTTCCGAAAACATCCGTTCATCGCACATATCCGCCTCGATCATTAACGAGGGGATGCCCTTTTTTTCCTCCACGATGCGCTGGATGTCGTATTGGCCCAGGGAATAGGGCTTGCAGCTCCGGTTGGAATGGATGACGAGGCCATCGACATCGTACTTGTCCACCATGTCGCAGACGGATCGGGCCATTTCATCGACGCCGATATTCAGATAAATGCGGGTATAGCCCTCGGCCATGGAGTTCAAGAAATCGTTTTCATCCATGTAGCGCAGTGATCCGCACCAGGCGGAGGTATAGGTGTCGGCAACCAGACAGGCGTCATGGGCGGCGAACTTGTCGGAGAGCCATTTTGTCCGGTACCAGATAGGCAGATTGTCCCAGAGGAGGCGGTAGCGCTCATTAGGCACCGCGCCAATGCCTTCGTTGTCCGGCGACGGAAAGCCGCCCCACTTCTTCCATCCGCTCCCTATCCAGCCTTCTGCCCGACGTTATCTCGAGAAATTCGATATATTCGTCAACCTGAGAACGGACATAACGGCGCATTTCTTCATGAAATGCCCGTATGGCAGCAGGGGGTATCGAATATAAACAGCGGAACATTGAAGTAGCGGGCCTGAATTTCATACCATTTGAGGACGGTGCCGCAGATGTTGTTGCCGCAGATCAGCATATCCGGTTTGGGCAGGCCGCCGATGGGGCCGCCGTTGACCGTGGCACAGGAGATATCGCAACGGGCGTAGGAGCACAGATCGCTCGCATACCCCATGGCCTCGGCCTTTTCGCACAGATCGACGCCCATTTTGCTGGCACCGATCATGGCGCCGTAGTTTTCCGGATAAACGGGAATGATGTCCATGGCGATCAAGGGTTCAACAGGGCCGCCGCTGGTAATCCAGGCGACCTTTTTATTGTTTTCCCCCGCCGTCTTGGCGTCAATATAATAGCAGGTCATGATCTCCTTTATTTTCTTCAAGGCTTTGATCTTTCCTTTGTCTTTTTCAGTCGTTGCAATTATTTCGGTCATGGCTCGCTCCTGTTTAAAGCATTTCCAGGAATGCTTCGAATCTGGTCTGTAACTGGCCTTCCGCCGGGAGGGGATCTTCCACCTCCAGGAGCAGGCTGGGAATACCTTCCTTATCCAGGGGATCCTTGAGATAGGGGTAGTCGAAGGCATGGGGATCGCAGAATTTCAAATAAAGAAAAATGACACCCTTGGCTTTTTGTTCCCGGGCCATGCGGATGAGCTCCTCTGCCCGGTTTCTCAGTCCGGCGTGTTTGGCGGGGCAGACGGCGCGCTGTACGAACCGGTCCGCCATGGCCGTAAGGGGATCTTTATCCTGGGCCACCAAGGCGTCGAAATATCTCGAACCGGTGCAGAAGTCGTCCCAGATGACGGCTCCCCCGGCCGCTTCGATCATGTCATGGATCCGGGGATGATTACAGATTCCCCCCGTCATGAGGAGCCGCTTGGCAGGGGGGACGGAGGGGGAATTTGCCCCCCCTTGGCGTTGCTTTTGCCGCCTCCATGGTCGCGACGACTTTCCGCAATATTTCCCCACCGCGGGACCTGTCGATAATCATAGCGGCCTTGACCAGGGTGAACAGGGCGTCTCCCGTCATGAGTTCGGGCTGATCGCTACGGAGTTCATAGATGCGGCGGAGGAGGCGCCGATTCTCGCTCATGAGCATGATGGCCTGACTCAGATTGTCTTCCGTAATGGAACAAGAGAGTTCTCTTTCCATATCCGTCCGGAAACGGTGCAGTACGTCGATCATATATTGGCGGGCGCTTTGGGTGGCGAGTTTTACCGGCAGGACGGCATCAACATGAAACCCCCGGGGCACATTCATCCGCCACAGATCGGAGAGGCGCTGCATGGAATCACAGGTATGGGGAAAAACCATGCCGTCTAAAAAATCCGTCGTCCCCCTGAGGCCTTCTTCGAGGATGCCCCGCACCAGAGAACAGCAGTAGGATTGCAGATGGGCATCCGCCCTTTCGATGGTTCCCGTCGTTCCCAACAGACGCAGGGGATGGGCGCCCGCCGCAAGGATTATTTCTTCCGGGGCATAGGTGCATACATAACCAACGATCTTCCGTCCCGTTTCAGCCTTCAACTTCCGTCCATAACCGCAAGGATCACCCACAACATCTGCCATTTCTTTTAATATATCTTGCATAAATAACCCCTAACCTTTTTGATCTCCTGTATATTTTCCGCAGGCCTTCAAATTGGCAAGCTCTTCCTGCTCCAGAGTGTTGAAGGCGATCTTTCCCACCAGGGTGCAAGGGATGCTGGCTCGAAATTCTATCTCCCGGGGGCAGGACCATTTGATCAGATGGTCCTGGCAATACTTGATCAGGGTCTGTTCCATATCGGCGCCGGCTTTGGCAGCATCCTTCAAGACAACAAATGCCTTGACCTTCTGCACCTGGGCCTCATCGGGGACACCGATGACACAAGCATCTTTAACCTCCGGATGCTGATAGAGGATGTCCTCGACCTGGGCGGGATACAACATTCATCCCCGAGGACTTGATCATTCTCTTCAGGCGGAGTTTGAAGCAGAAATAACCGTCCCCATCCATGGCCACAATATCTCCCGTATGAAGCCAGGTACGGCCGTCGTCATGTGCTTTCAAGGTCGCGGCCGTCTCTTCGGGCTGATCGAGATAGCCCATCATCACTGCCGGTCCGTGGATACATAATTCGCCCCCTTCCCCCACGGGGACCTCATCGAGTGTCCCCGGCTTGACGATCTTGGCCAGCATGTCCGGAAAGGGAACGCCGAGGCTTCCTTCACGATATTCCTGCAAAGGCGTGGCCATGATCGCGGTTACCGCCTCCGTCAAACCGTATCCTTCCAGAAGCTTGACGCTTCCTCCTTGCCGTTGCACCACCTCTTCAAAGCGCTCTTTCACCGGTCTCGGCAGGGTATCGGCGCCGCTGAAGGCCGCTTTCAGACAGCTCAGATCGGTGTTCTGGAAGACGGGGTCCCGGGTCAACGCCTCAAACAGGGTGGGAACGCCCACTACGAAACTTGGACCCTTGGACTTGATCAATTTGGCGACTATTTCCGGCGTAAATTGCGGTACGAGGATGCTCTTGGCTCCCCCCATGAAGGCGGCGTTGATGCATACACCCAGACCGAAACCGTGAAAGATGGGGAGGATAGCCAGTATGGAGTCATTCTTCGAGAGCTTCCCCCATGCCGATACCTGCATGCCCTCACTGATAAAATTCATATTGGACAACATGATGCCCTTGGGTGTCCCCGTGGTCCCGCCGCTGTAGAGAATAACGGCAAGGTCGTCGGTGTCCATGGCCGCTTCCGGCGCGGCGGGATGATTTCCCGCCATAATTTCTCTCCACCAGCGGACCTGCGGGTCCGGCGGTACGGGGGGTATCTTTCTTCCCTTGGTCAGATAAAACCCGATTTTTTTCATAAAATCGAGATAATCGGATATTTTTGCGAGGATCAGGACATCGAGAGATGTCTCGGCCATGACTTCCTTGAATTTTCCATAAAAGGCGTCGATAGTCAGAGCAAAACGGCTATTGCTGATATTGAGGTAAAAGGCAATTTCCTTTGCCGTGGAGAGAGGATGAATCATGCTCGCAACGGCGCCAATCTTGTTTGCCGCATAGAAACAGATGATTCCCTGGGGAGTTTTAGGCATAGAGATCGTTATCCGCTCTCCCTTTTTTAGCCCCGCCGCCGCCAGGGCGTTGGCACATTGACTGATATGGGCGATGAAATGCTTATATGTTGAAGTATAACCCATGAAATCATAGGCAACGGCATCTGGGTAGCGCTCCGCTGTCTGCAGGAGGGCTCTATACATGGTGACACGGGGATAGGCAAGGGAAGGGGGGGCGTCTCCATAGTATTTCAACCACGGCTTATTTTCATGCATAGTAAGAATCCCCCCTATAGCGTAGCGTTGGTTTCGCAATGGCTTGCATCATAATGTTTTTTGGGGCATATGTAAGTAAAAATCTTCTTGTCAGGAAGGAACATGGCTCGTCCTCTGATCGCCCCGTTATTATCGCTGATGGCTGGGATTCTTTCTTCCTCCGTCCTTATCCTCGGGGATCAATTGCTACTTTCCATCCTCCTTGCCATACTCATCCTCCTCCTCTGGTCCCGCCTCACGAAACGGATAAATGCCCTCCTTTTTTTCCTATGCACCGCCCTGTTTCTCTGCGGATGGCTGCAGATGAATGTCTATCTTTATCACCCCCCGGGAAGAGGCCATATCATTGAGCATGCCCGAACCGATCCGGTGACTGTCGAAGGGGTAATCGTCGAGTCGCCGCTGCTATTTCAGGAAAAGACGGATTTGATGATTTCCACCTACAGCCTGACGGACAGCAGGGGCGAAAACTTTCCCGTTCACGGAAAAATACT
>DYRD01000016.1:0-19655 GCA_020718905.1 Syntrophus aciditrophicus
TATCCTTGACTTTTAACCTTTGCCTGAACTATGGTCAATTACTGACCAATGGTCATAGGTTATGTATATTAATTTCCTTTTCTTGTCAAGAAATTTTATCGATCAAAAACAAATCCTAATCATAGATGTCATGCACATTTTATCATTGCAATTAGGGACTATCATCTATAGTATAAGTTTAATAAATATTTGCAATGCAAAAAAGAAAGGACCGCCCGCCATGAAAATCAATGTCACGCATGACGAATACCGCCACCTGATCGATATGATTTATATCGCCGACTGGGTGCTAACCTCCTACAAGAGCGAAGAGGGACCGGAGATCAAGCAATACCAGGACGTCATGCAGAAGTTTTATGCCCTTGCCAAAGACATGGGCATGGGAAACCTCATAGAATTCGACAAGGAATTAAATACATATTGCGAAACACAAGAATTTAACGACACCTCCGAATGCCAGCAATTCATAAACGAATATGACAATGATTCGTTCTGGGAGAGATTGATCGAGCAACTGACGACGCGGGACCTGGAGGAGGAATTAATAGGAAAAGAAACTATAGCCAAGGATCGGGACAAATATTTTGAACGATACGCAGCCATCGAAATGAAGTATATTTCTGAATTTGAAGAATATGGCCTGGATAATCTTGCCATCAAGAAAAGAAAACCCGCAACAACGAAGTAATCGATATGTTGGAGATCTATGTCTTTCATTATGAAATCGCCTTGCCCCAGTGCTTCTTGCCCGGGTGATCGTTCAATTATATAAGGATTGTCCTATGGCGGAAAATGATTTCGATATCCTCATTCTTGGCGGCTGCGTGTACGACGGCCTTGGACATCCCGGCGTGGAAACCGATCTCGCCGTAAAAGGTGATCGCATTGTGGCATTGTCAAGGGCAAAAGCCACTTCCCGGGCAAAAACCGTCATCGACGCCAGGGGAATGGCCGTCGCTCCCGGATTCATCGACCCTCACAGCCACACGGACATTGAACTTCTCGTCAATCCCCGGGCGGAAAGCAAGATCCGCCAGGGAGTCACAACAGAAATCGCCGGCAACTGCGGTTATACCGTCTTTCCTCTCTCCCGCCTTAATTACGAGGAAAGAAGCAGGTATTGTGATGAAAAGTACGGTGTCCCTCTGGTCCGGCGCGACCTTCAGGGTTTTTTCGAACAACTCGAACAAAGGGGAATGGCCCTGGATTATACGACCTTTCTTGGCCACGGCACCCTCCGCAGTGCCGTGTTCGGTTCCCAGGACCGGCATCCGGCGCCGGAGGAAATGTCGGCCATGAAGCAGTTGATTCGTGAGAGCATGGAGGCCGGCGCTATCGGCCTTTCTACGGGACTCATCTATGTGCCGGGCTGTTTCGCCGACCGCCGGGAACTGGTTGAGCTGTGCCGGGAAACAGCCGCCTATGGCGGGATCTACAGCACTCACATGCGGAATGAATCTGATGATCTCGTCGAGGCGGTGGAGGAGGCGATCGCCATTGCCCGAGAGGCACGGATCAGCCTCCAGGTTTCCCACCTGAAGCTCGCGTACCCGCGCAACTGGTCGAAGATTCACTGGGTACTCTCCAGAATCTCCGAGGTCCAATCCGAGGGAATAGAAATACTTGCGGATCGTTACCCCTATGCGGCGACTTCAACGGTCCTCTCGTCATTTATGCCCCCGTGGATCCAAGAGGGCACCACCTCCGAGTATCTCGCCCGCCTCCAGGATCCAGCTTTTGATGAAAAAATCAGATCTTATGTCTCGGCACAGGAAGAAAAGGTCGGTTCTTGGGACAATATCTTTATATCCTCAGTCCTCCGTAAGGATAACGAACATCTGGCGGGCAAGAGTATCCGGAGGGCCGCCCGTGAGGCCGGCAAGGAGCCTTATGTCTTTATCAGGGATCTGCTGATTACAGAGGAAGATCAGGTCTGGATGATTAATTTTTCCCTGAGTGAAGACAATTTCAAGCGGATTATCCTGCACCCTCTGCTCGTTATCGGCTCCGACGGTTGGGCGCGGGCTCCTTACGGCCCCTTAAGCAAGGACAAGCCTCATCCACGATCCTACGGAACATTTCCGCGCATGCTGGGCCGTTATGTCCGGGAAGAGAAGATAATGAGTCTCGAACGGGCCATCGAAAAGATGACCTCCATGACGGCGAAAAAATTCGGCCTCTATGGAAGGGGACAAATCAAAGTGGGTAATTTTGCCGATCTGGTGATTTTTGACCCCGACGAGATCATTGACAGGTCGACATGGACAGCCCCCCATCAATATCCCGAAGGCATTCCCTACGTAATTGTAAACGGCATCCCCGTCATCCATGAGGGGGAACATACGGGAGCCCTGCCGGGACGGGTCATCCGCAAGCGACGTACCTTAGTCCTGTAAGGCATATTTACAGCACCTTCATTACGAGCAAAGTAATATCGTCAAACTGCGGTTCCTGACCGGTAAAGGCCACGACATCATCCTCGATCTTCTCAATGATCTCTCGGGCCGTCAGATGACGGTACTTCCTTACCGTCTCGATCAACCTTTTTTCACCATAGGCCTCCTCAAGACTGTCGATCGCTTCCGTCACCCCATCGGTATAGCAGACGAGGAGATCCCCGGCGACCACTTCCACTTCCTGCAAATCGATGAAATGGACAACACCGAGGGCAATGCCCCGCGTTTTCAGAGTCGCGATCTCCTCGGAACCGCGTTTAAGAATAAACGGTGGGTTATGGCCGGCATTTATATAGCGCAGTTTTCTTTCCTTCACATTCAGGATGGCATAGAAGAGAGTGACAAACATGCCCGAGGTAGAATCCCGGCAGATCAGCTCGTTGGCCTGCTTGATGGCCATTGCCGGCGAAGGGTTGTCCGTCGCACTGGCCCGGACAATGGTCCTGGATAGTCCCATGAAAATGGCCGCCGGCATGCCTTTCCCCGATACATCGGCAATCACCAGACCCCAGGAGTCAAGGGAGACGGGAATGTAGTCGTAGAAATCTCCTCCTATCTCCCGGGCCGGCAGGTTATTGGCCGCAAGGTCTATCCCTCCGATATAGGGCGCGTGCTGGGGGAGAAGGCGCAATTGTGGATACCCCGGGCGATTTCCAGTTCTCTTTGCAGACGCTCTTTCTCCGCGGTTGTACACTTCAGGTCCTCCATGTGCCACTTAAGATCCCAGGCCATTTTATTGAAGGAATCGGCCAACTCTTCGAGTTCGTCTCCCGTTTTCACCTCGACGGTATGTTCCATTTCGACGCGACCGATGGCCTTGGCCCCCTTGATCAGGACAACAATGGGATTGGTTATCATCCGGGAAAGGAGAAAGGAAATGGCGGCGACAATGAGCAGCATGGCCGCCATGATCATCATAAAACTGTAACGAATGCCGTCTATGCCTTTATTGATCTCAGCGCGGATATTCGCTGTCGCTGTGGCAATGCGCTGTTTCGTGTCCTCAGCGGGACGGGAAAATTCATCTATATAGGTCGTTGCCGCCACCCGGTAGGGCGTCCCATTGATGGGGGCAATGTACATGAACTTACGGCGGATGACGCGATCCGAATCCTGCCAGTTGTAATACCCTCCGCTGGAAGAACCATCCAGGGCCTGTTCGAAAAGGGCCCAGAATCCCGGCAGCATATCCTTCCAGTTGTGCATATCGTAATTGACCAGTTCCCCGTTGGGATGAAAACGCATGACCCCCTGCTTGTCAAAAACAATGGTATAACCGGTAACACCTACGGACTGGACGGCAATCTTCTGAAACTCTTCATCTTCCTGAAATTTTTCGATGGACACGCCGGGGTGGTGACGGAGACAAATCTGGCATTGGAGGGCGACGTCAATCGCCTTCTGGCGGATCATGCCGGCCCCAAGATTCTCCAAAGCCTGGGCGCTGTCCGTAGAGGCGCTGTCGCCGATGGCCGTGCTGGCCTTTACGGTATAACGGCTGACTTCCTCGATGTCCCGCTGGGCGATATAACCGAAAACTACGAGGGGAACGAGGGAGATCCCCAGGAGGACCAGGAGCATCTTGATCCGGATGCGGAATCTATGATCTTTTACAGGCGCAGTTTCTGCCATTGAATATCCTGATTGAGGCGGTAATATACATGCCTTCTTTCTTCCAGACCCGCTTTTCCAGTTCCACGACATCATTTAGCACCGCGGCGCGTAAATACCTTTCCACCCGGATATTCGATTTTCTGATGCTATCGGTCATGGGCCCTCGCCCCTTTATAATCCCTGATCACGGACACAGCAGGCGTCAAGATGTCTTTATTACGCACCGGCGTGTATATCCGGACGGGAACTTGAAAACCGTCCGTTGTTCCGGCCGATGAACATCGTCAGAATGTTCTTGCCCCCTTCCCTACGGTAGAGCAGTTCGTCAACCATGCGCTGGATAAGAAAGACCCCCAGACCGCCGATCTTGCGGTCTCTGACGCTGCAATGAATATCCGGTTGGGGAAGGGTGCAAACATCAAAGGGGGCGCCGCTGTCCATAATTTCGATGACAAAACGCTGATCATCGGCGACGTCTCCACGTAATTCGATATCCCCTGTCTGGTCCTCATAGGCATAACGGATAATATTTACCAGAGCCTCTTCCACGGCAAGTTCCACCCGTGGTATTTTTTCAGCGGCCATGCCGTTGTGCTGCAGCCACCCGGATAAGGATTGGATAAAGCTTTTTAGATGATCCATCTTGGCAGGCAGGATAATATGTAACATGGGCATATACGTTGAGCATCATGCGGACGCCGTGGCAGCGTCAAGGTTATCATAAATGGTGAATATGGAAGAAAATCCTGATATTTCGAATACTTCCTTTACTGCTCCGTTCAAGTCACTCAGGAGAACCGTACCGTTCATCAGTTCCAATCTTTTTGCCAGGGCCAGAATACTCTGGAGTCCGGCGCTGCTGATGCATTCGAGGGACCTGAAATCGATGAGGATATAGGTTTCTCCCTGTTCTATGAAATCGTCCACAGTTTTGTCGAACGGCGGGGCCGAAACAGCATCCATCCTCCCCGTCAAGGAAATGATAACGGCCTTACCCTCCTTTTTGACGTCAATCTCCATAATCATCCTCCTGATGATCCGGTTATCCCTTTAAAACTCGCAGGAAAAATAACATAGAATCGGCGGGATGGTCAAGACTTTGTTGTAAAGTATTATCGATTCTTGACAGGCGCTGGTCCTGGTTCTATAAGAGCCGTGATTACGGCATTTCACCCCGAAATAGACACAGAAAAATCCATATGGAGGCAAAGATATGAAGCTTCAGGAAATGTTCAAGCTCAACGGTAAAGTGGCTATCGTGACCGGCGGCGGGCGGGGAATCGGCAAATTTATCGCGGCAGGCCTTGCCGAAGCGGGGGCTAATGTAGTCGTCACCTCGCGGAAGACGAAGAATCTGCAAGCGACGGCCATAGAATTGGAAAAGGATTACGGTATCCGCGCCCTGGCCATAGCCTGTGACCTGGCCAAAGAAGGAGACATCGAAGAAATGGTCAAGACGGCCATGGGAAAATTCGGCCGCATCGATATTCTCGTGAACAACGCCGGCGCCACTTGGGGCGCCCCGACCCTGGATTTCCCCCTGGATAGATGGGATCAGCTCTTCAATATCAACGTGCGGGGCGTGTGGATTCTGACTCAGAAGGTCGCCAAGATCATGAAGGCACAGGGCAAGGGATCAATAATAAACATTTCTTCCATCATGGGCTTCCGTGGTTCCGAAGAAGCCGTCCATCCGGCCGTACCCTATAACTGCACCAAGGCCGCCATCAATGTCCTGACCATGAATCTCGCCGTAAAACTGGCCCCCTGCCACATCCGGGTCAACGCCATCGCCCCCGGCTTTTTCAGGACGGACATGATGGCCTATATCGAAAAACCGGAATTCAAGGACGCCTACGAGGCCACCCTCGACATGATCCCCCTCCGCAGGGTCGGAGACAGGGATGACATGAAGGGCGTGGCCGTTTTCCTGGCCTCGGACGCCTCCGCCTATATGACCGGCCATGTCCTCGTCAACGACGGCGGTTACCTGGCCAAGTAGCTGCCCCCGTCCTCACCCTACCCCTCCCCTTCAAGGGGGAGGTCAGGGGGGGGGCTATGCAAATCCATTAGAATTTTACCTTACGGGAATTTAACTTGGGGGGCGGCTTTTGCCGTTGCCGGAGCTTCAAAGAAAGCGGCTTTATTAAAACCGAACATCCCGGCCAGGAGATTGGCGGGAAAACTCCGAATGGCCACATTGTAAGCCTGGACCGTGTCGTTATAGCGTTTGCGTTCCACAGCAATACGGTTTTCCGTTCCCGCCAGCTCATCCTGCAACCGGAGGAAGTTCTGATTGGATTTCAAATCGGGGTATTTTTCCACGACCACGAGCAACCGGCTCAAGGCCCCGGAAAGCTCGTTATTGGCATTGATCTTATCGGGCACGGTATTCGCCCCGCCTACCTTGGCCCGGGCGTTGGTCACTTCCACCAGGACATCCTTTTCCTGTTTGGCGTAGCCCTTGACCGTCTCAACCAGATTCGGAATCAGATCGAAACGCCGCTGCAACTGATTCTCGACCTGGGCCCAGGAGCTCTTCACTCCCTCATTGAGAGATACAAACTGATTGTAGGTCCCCCGGAAGAAACCGTAAAGCGATATTGCGAGTAACAAGATTCCGACCAGTACCCCGATGAGAATCATCTTTCCCTTGGACATATCCTAACCTCCTTCATTCTCTTAATATTGTTAGTTCTTTAAATTCAGAATTATTGGCCGTCCTTTACCTCTTCCGACGGCAGCTTCATTTCATCGACGCGCCGGCATAACTGATCAACCTCTTTCATATAATATCTATAAATATCAATAAGTTCTGTTCTGGAAAATTTATCCGCCCCCTCGCGGATGTCCATGCATTTCATAAATATCGCCGCATCCACACCTATGGCCCGGGCAGCCGTCGTGATTATGTCCCGCCGCTCCCGGGGAACGGCAACGCCGAGGAGAGACAGGAGGGCCTTAAAGGATGAAAGAAAGGCGGTCATGGATACCCTGATCAGCTCCCGGATCGGCTTTTCCTTCCCTTCCGTCTCCAGAAAGCGGGTGCGGAGATGAAGGAGCTTGCCCCGGAGTTCCCGTTCGACCTGGAGGCGCAGATGCCCGGGTTGGATCTCAAGACCCGCGAAAACATCTTTTCCGTAAACCAGGATATGCTGGAGCTTCATATCGAGAAACTCGATAGGATAGGCATCCAGGGAGGAGCAGATGTAATCCTTCGTCATGAAAAGGGGAACGGCAACCCGGCTTTTCCACCAGCGCGTCACCGTATCCATTGCCTTTTCCAGACCATCCATCCCCTTGTCCGTCAATACGACAAGAAAATTCAGATCCGACTTTCCGGGAACGTAATGTCCGGAGGCACCGCTGCCATAAAGAACGACGGACAAAAGGTCGTCACCGAAAATCTTCCGATAATCCTCTGTAATTTGCGCAAAAATGCTTTCTGGTTTTTCCGGAGCCTTACCCATCTTCTCCCCCCCTTAGAAATCTCCCCCGGCGCCGCCGCCACCGCTATCACCGCCGCCAAAACCACCAAAGCCGCCACCGCCGAACCCGCCGAACCCGCCGAACCCGCGACCGCCGCCTCCCATGCTCATCAGGATCAACCAGGGGAGGATCTCTCTGCCCTGCCTCGTTCCCAGCAGCAGGCCAAAGGCAATGGCAATGATAACGATGGTCCAGACATTCAGACCGCCCTTCGCCGCCGCCTTGGTCCGGCGCGGCTGTTCGACGGCGGGGCTTCCCGTCAGGGTTACCCCCGCGTCTTTCGCCACGACGGAGGCAATGGCGATCATCCCGTTGGCCATCCCTTTTCCGTACTCATTCTGGCGGAAAAAGGGGAGCATGTATTTATCCCTGATTTCCCCGACCAGCCCGTCCGGCAGGATACCTTCGACGCCATAACCGGTCTCGATGCGCATCTTCCGCTCCTTGACGGTCATAAACATCAGGATACCTTTATTTTCGCCCTTTTTTCCAATCCCCCAGGCCCGGTAAAGGCGGTTGACATAATCGTTTATTTCTTCGTTTTCTCCCAGACTGGCCACCGTGGCGACGACGATTGCCGTCCCCGTCTTTTGCCAGACCTCCTGGGCCAGCTTTTCCATTTGCTCCTTATATTCCGGCGCGATAACCCCGGCGAAATCATTCGCCGCCCCCGTGGGCGTAGGCAACGCATCCTTCCCCCAGGCAGCGCCGCAACACAGGATAAACCCCAACACGGCCACCGCGTATACCGCTTTCATTTTTATGGAAGTAACGACCATGTCCCGTGCTTTCATTTCCGATTATTAACTTGCAAGATACACTATCTTAACCACCGAGCAAAGAAATATCAACCACCGGGCTAATTTCCCTTCCGACCCCGCCCTTCCCCGCGCAGTCAATGCGTTTCCCCCTATGATTTTTTTACGTGCCGGCAATGTCGGCAATAAGGAGGGTTACAATCAGAACCAGCTTGCCGAAGTGATCGGCAAAACCCAGAGTTTCCAAAGAGAAGGCCATTATTAACCAGGCGTTTGCCTTGAACGGCATCCTGGTAGAGCCGCAAGCCGATGACTGGAGCGAGGGAAACCGCAGTTATCTGGCCTTAGCACTGGCGGACATCAGGCAGAAGGCAACAAAACTTCTCCGGAACTTGGGTGTTGAGCCAGCGGAAGCAGAGGCGGAATCAGGGCCCCCGGGGCGTATTGCCGTGAGCCCTTTTTCTCACAAAGTGGACCGCAGCAGCTTGGCTTTTATCAATGTCTTCACCGTGGAGTAAGCGGCGGGGTGAGCTTCCCTTGATATCCAATGCTTATCCACTGCAGTGGTTGTCCCCACCCAGACCTGTCTGGCGGTCTTCCCATCCCAGAGGACAACCTCGAATCTTATCTTTTCGGCAGCGACGGGCAACGACTTATCCGCATTTGCAAGGACCTCAAATAAATTATCCCGGCCGGGAACGGGGGTTACGACCCAGGTCTTTAACCATTGCGGAGGCTCGTCTGCCGCGATGTTTTTGACTGCAACGGTGATGACGCCGTCGCAGCTCCCATTCCGGATTACCCTCTCGACAAGGGATTTGTCTTTCAACGAATCGGCATCAGGAAGATCAATGCTGCTTATTACGGCATTCACTCTTGCTCCTATAAGCTGATTCATAAAGGTATTCTCATACGCTATCCGGGTGGGATCGTTTTCCACCAAACCGACCACGATAATCTTTTTAAACCCGGAGCCGGAATATGCGACATCCTTCCTGGTTCCGGCCAGGGATTCATAGGTATTATTCATGGCGTGTATGGCAATCATGCCGCAAGCGGTTGTCATCATACAGATGGCAGCCACAACCAACAGGAAGGCAAAACGCCACCATACCGACTTTTTCATTCTCTCCTACTCCCTTCGTCCGTATCCCGCACCGGAGATATCGGAGTTCGATATTTTATGTTTTCTATAATAGTAGATTCATCGAATATCTCTTACCTCATCTTGCCGATGACGTCAATCAAGGGGTTCACAGGCTATTACCTGTGAAATATATTAACTACTTGACATCCCGTTCTTTATTGCCCATACTCGCGGCGCATGATATTGTTCCCTGTATCAGGCGCGCGCCAAGGCCGGCCTCAGGAGGTAAGGACAAAGGAGGAGAAATCGCCATGGGAGGAGAGGATAATATCGCCCTCGCTGAATTTTTACGGCCAACCGGATTTATCGACAGCAACTCACCCGCGGTCATCGCCTTTGCCGACAGGGCGGCAGAGGGCGCAATTACTCACCGAGAAAAGGCTATTAAGCTCTACAACGCCGTCCGTGACGAAATTCAATACGATCCCTACCGGATTGAGTTTACCCCCGAAGCCTTCCGGGCCAGCGTGATCATCGGCAAGGGCTACGGCTACTGCGTGGCCAAAGCCATCGTCCTGGCCGCGGTGGGGAGAGCCTCAGGCATACCCCGCCGCCTGCGCTTTGCCGACGTCCGCAATCACCTCACAACGGAACGGCTGAAAAAGTTCATGCAAACCGATCTGTTCGTCTATCACGGCTATACGGAATTTATGCTCGACGGCCGCTGGCTCAAGGTCACCCCGACCTTCAACAGCTCCCTTTGCGAACGCTTCCACGTCCAGCCCCTCGCATTCGACGGATAAAACGACGCCATTTTATCCCTACGATGCGGATGGGCGGCGTCATATGGAATATGTGACGGATCACGGCGCCTTTTCCGACGTGCCATACGGCAAAATCATCGAAATGTTTGAGACTCATTACGGGGGATATTTTGATAGAGATAAAAAGGACACCGCCGGGGCCTTTGAGGGGGAAGCGGAAAACGACCGACAATCATAACAGACAACGAAAATTGGGAGACTTGGGTTTGAAAAAGAAAATCTTGGGATTAACGGTATTTTGCCTGTTCCTTTTTACCCTGGCCGCGCCGGGCATGGCGGCTTACAAGGCGGAATACCGGATGAGCCTCGTGGTGGAACCTACCGGCCCCTGGGGACAGGGGGCCCAGATGTTCGCCGATCTGGTGAAAAAACGGACGGACGGACGGATTGTGATCAAACCTTACTTCCGCGGCCAGCTCCATGGGGAAAAGCAGACCAACGAATTCCTGCTCCTCCAACAGGGCATCGCCGATTTTTGCCTCGGATCGACGATCAACTGGTCCACAACGGTCAAGGAACTGAATCTATTCTCCCTGCCCTTTTTCTTTCATAATGATTACAAAGCTGTCGATGCCCTGGAGGCCAGTGAAGCCGGCAGAAAAATCTTTCGTATTCTTGCCTATAAAGGGGCAATAGCTCTGGCTTGGGGGGAAAACGGCTTCCGGGAGATTACCAACAACAAGCGGGCGATTAACACCCCCGACGACTTGCATGGTCTGAAGATCCGTGTCGTCGGGACGCCGATCTTCATGGATATCTTCAGGTCCATGGGGGCCGACCCGGTGTCCATGGACTGGGGAGAAGCCCTGAGCGCTCTTCAATCGGGCACGGTGGATGGCCAGGAAAATCCCGTCGCCTCCATCACGATCCCTTACCGGCTTTGGGAGGCAAACAAATATATCACCTTCTGGCACTATGCGATTGACCCGTTGATCCTTGCGGCCAGCAGGGAAACATGGGAGGGCTTAGACAGGATAGACCGGGAGATTGTTAGCAAGGCCGCCCGGGAAGCGGCAAGATGGCAGAAAAAGGCGGCTCGGGAAGGCCTTGGGGAGAGTTCCGCCTCCATCGAGACCCTGAGAAAGAATGGCATGGAGATCTCCCTGCTGACGCCGGCACAGTTCCGGGCCTTCAGGGTCAAGACAAGACCGGTTTACGATAAATGGGCAAACGACATCGGCATCGATCTCGTCCGGTCGGCAGAAAGGGCGGCAGCGCCCGGTGAGACGAAAAAAGGAAGGAAGGGTAAAAAGATCGAAAGATAACAATCCCTTGTCGAGCGAAGACCGCCGCCGGGAACTCCTTCTCCTTGCAGGGAAAGGCAGCCATTGAAAGCTCCCTCCCCCGCAGGACACGTGGAGACGTCCGCAACACTGAAAAACCATCCCCCCGCAAGGGGAAGACCAGGGCGGGGATGGGGTTGGGGTTGGAAATCAAAATTTACTTCCAGTCGATGGTATGCGTTTTCAAGAGGAATTCCTTGAAGTCCTCGCGGGTGGTCTCCTTGATGTCGGCGATATGCACGGTAATCGCCCGATTGCAAAAGGCAAAACCATCGGCAATGGTTTCCGGTTCGTCGTCTTCGTCACAGAAATGTCTGATAAACTCCTGCGCCACCTTGCGGGCCTCCTTCATATCGCTGGCCGTCACAAGATAATGATGACGGCGGACTTCCTCGTCTTCTTTTTCGGTAATTTTTACCCAATAATCGGTCATTTTTCCTTGCTCCTTACTTATCGCTTAATGTCTCTTCCCGATACACGCTCAATGAGTTGTCGATCAGAACCATGAAATATTCATAATTATTTCTGGCCGCCCAGCAACTGATCATGAAGATACGGGGTGTCGCACTTAATATCGAGAACAGCTTCTATTTTCTCGTTCAGTTCTCTCATTTATTTACCCCTAACAAAAAATGACCCTTAAGGCAAACAGATTGAATGATTTTCTCCGGCGCCCCGCATAAAACTGACGGCGTCATATATAAATCTTGACGGAATCAGGATGTCTCCCTATACTCGGTCACCTGAAACCGTCATGCTCCATCGTCACGTCGGAGAGTTGAAACGGTTATTGTGCCTTTTCGTAACTATTTTATTTATAAGGATTTTAATAGGAAGGACTCGCATATGCATTGGAAAAATATTTTCCTTATCATCGTTGCCTTCATCGTCGTCATCGTTATGGGCTGCGCAGGTATGGATATGGAAAAGAAAACAGGGAAAGTTGATGCTCCTCTCGATACCATTCCTGCCCCGGCCGCTCCTGGCCCCCCTGTCAAACCATCCGCAGCAGGCAGAGAAGCCACCCCCGGCGCGGAGGAAGCGATTTCCAAAAGCGACTCCATGAAAACAGCGGATAAAGGCCACATCATGAAGGAGTTCGACGGGCCGGTAAAAAAGAGGAGTGAAGAGACAGCGAAAGCGTCGGCCCCCGCGGGTCCGCGCCTCTCCCGCCCGGCAGCGCCACCGTCCGCCTCGGGCCTGAAGGCCGGTTTCGCCGATGACAACAAGCAGTTCAATTATTTCGTCTCCTTCTTACAGAAATATGGGGACCAGGCACGCCATTATGCCATCCCCATCGAAGAAAGGATCATCCTGAAGGTACGCGATAAGGATGACCAGACCGTCGCCAACGCCGCAGTCGCTGTCTATGACGGCCAGCGACGCCTGTGTGGGGGAAGGAGTTACGCTGACGGAACCTTTCTATTCTTCCCCTCCGAATACGACAAGTCCCTTTCCCATTATCGGGCCGTGATCACCTATCAACAGTCGCAACAGGAAATCTTCATTGACCGGCAGGGACCTCGGGAGTTGGCGGTACACCTTGGCCGGACGCGCTATGTTCCGGAAAACACCCCTCTCGACATCCTCTTCATCATGGATACCACGGGCAGTATGGGGGAGGAAATCAGCAGACTGAAGAACACTATCGAGATCATCAACCTGAATCTGGCCTCCCTTTCATCAAAACCGAAAATCCGCTTCGGGATGGTCCTATACAAGGACCGGGGCGATGAATACGTCACCCGGGTCATTCCCCTGACGGCGGATCTCGACAAATTCCGCAGCGAATTGAACCAGGTAACGGCAGCGGGCGGAGGCGACAACCCGGAAGACCTTCAGTCCGCCCTTCAGGACGGTATGGACAAGATTGATTGGAATAAAGACGGCATACGGCTGTGTTATATCATCACCGACGCCTCGGTCTATCTCGATTACGGTCATAAATATACTTATGTGAGCGCCGTTCACGACGCCCGCAGCATGGGCATCAAGATGTTCACCATCGGCACGGGAGGGCTTGATATTTCAGGGGAATATATCCTGCGACAGATCTCTCAGTACACCTATGCCAAATACATCTTCCTGACCTACGGCGAGCGGGGGGAAGGGGAAGGCGCCCAAGAGGGAAGCGTCAGCCATCATACGGGGGCCAACTTCCAGACCGACAAGCTGGAAAGCATCATTATCCGTTTTACGAAAGAAGAGCTGAGCTACCTGTCGGACCGGCCCCTGACGGACGGAGACGCCTACTTCCAGGCAATTTCGCGGGACGACGAAAAAAAGGATGACACCCTCCAGAAACTCTTTGAGCAGGCCGTTTCCCAGATAATCGACTACTCGTCCATCCAGATTGCGCCGGGAACGACGGCGAGTCTCATACCCTTTTCCCCGGAAAGACCGGCGACAACCTCCAATGCCGAGTATTTCACCGCCCAGATGAGCTTTTCATTGGGGAAAAACAAGGTTTTCCGGATCGTGGAGCGCAAGGATATGCAGAAAATCCTTGATGAACTCAAACTCCAGGGCACGGGGATCGTAGACGACAAAAGCGCCGCCGCCGCCGGAAAGCTCATGGGAGCAAGCATGATCATCACCGGGAAGATTTACCTTTCCCAGGATAACTACGAAATTTTCCTGAAACTGCTCCGCGTCGAGACGGGGGAAGTACTCGCCGTCAACAAGCTCAAGATCGACCTAAAACTCGGATTGTAGAACGATGGGGGCAGACCTCATCATCTAATTTTGCCATCCCCCCCTCCCCTGCAAGGGGAGGGGTTTTTGCGGGTCCGGCAATTATTGATGTTTTAAGGAGCTACGGGGTTACAAAGACGACGAGGCGGTTGACGTCTCGGGAATGGCGACATCAATCCGAAGACAGCGTGTCTTTTTAAGGGCCAGGCCGGCGGCGTTTTTATTGACAAAGGACGAAGGCTCACAGGCATAACCTTTTTTCAGGCGGCGCTCTTCACGGATGAGGCAAGCCAACGCATAGGATCCGATAACGGGGCTCAACAACCGCGTCTTCCAGCCATAGGCCCGATAAAGATCTTGGAGCAGGTCATCGATTTTATGCTTCATGTCGTCATTCTGCCAATACCACTTTTTCATGGTCCAGACGGCGCCGGTGTAGGCGGTGCGCAGAGGCGCCGTGTCCCAGGCGTACCGATCCCGCACGCTCTTGTCCGGATGGTCATGGTAGCGCTGCCAGCCGTTCAGCATGGTGCGAATGAGGCGATACAGGCTGGGACCGTTCACCTCGAAATCCTTCTGAAAGGCATCGAGAAGGATTCCTTCTTCCCTGCCGTCTTTAATATGATTATGATGATGGCTGAAGCGATATTGCCCATGCCGGTCGGCAAGAGGCAATTCCTGCTCGGAGAGGATGCTTCCCTCCTCTGAATGTTTCCGGTAAAGAGGGGTGCCGGGATTGGGGGTGTAGAGCATGAACTGGTGGAAATCCGTATCATGAGCGATGGCGTAGGAAATTATTCTGTCCATATCCTCCGGCCGGTGGTCTTCGAGGCCAATAATGGAAGAACCAAGAACGCGGATTCCATGCGATTGAAGTGTCTTCACAAGCTTGCGGGTATCGACGCCGCTTAGTTTCTGGTAGGCGCTTTCCTCCCCTTCCAGGCCCATCCACACCCAGGTCACCCCAAATCTCACGAGCTGCTCCATAGAATACGATTCGATAACCCGGGCCGAACTGAAGACATCGAGAGACCATGATTTCCCGTGCTCTTCCATCAGTTTCAGGAGACGGAGGGCGCGGCGGCGGTGAAGAAGAAAATTCTCATCGAGGACAAAAAAGGAACGCACCGATAGTTTTTCCTCCATCTGGCACATGACGGAAAAAAGTTCCTCCCCCGTCTCGAAAAAGTTGACATGATTGCCTTTCCCCCCGAAGAAGGCAGAGGTGGAGCAGAAATTACACCCTACGGGACATCCCACGGAAGGAATAAGAATCGCCGCGGTGTGTCCCTTTCTATGGGGAAGGTCGATGCCCATCATGCGGCCCCCAAAGCCGGAAAGGACCATGGGATGCCTGATGGCGGCCTTTTCATCCTGCCCGAGAAACTGACGGAACCAGCGGATACCGTCTCCCGGGACGATGTAATCGGCGTCGATTACCCGGTGGAGGTCTTCCCGGGCGGCAATATGACCGCCGATAACGATAGTCGCTTCCGGCCGGTAACGCCGGACGAGGTCACACATCTCTTTCACCTTGCCGACATTGGTCAGAATGGAGCCGATTCCCACAATGTCATATTCGTGGCTCTGAATCTCCCTGATGAAATCCTTTCGGGACGGAAAATCCAAAACCGTGCAGGGGGCCTCGATGTTCGCCTGAATCATCAAGAGCCCGAAGGTCCTGTGGAACATGCGCAGGGAGAAACCGCCCTGGAGACGGGTAACCTGATTGTGATATAGTTCCATGGGATTGTTTTTGCGGCTTCCATACTGGTCATCCTGGGCAAAAGGACCAAATACGCCGGCAAGCAGAATATTGGCGCTGGTTCTCAAGGGGTGGACGGGGGGCTTGGCAGTTGCCATATTAAAGATCTCCTCTCGGTTCGGTTAGAGGGGTCAGACTTACTTATTGCCACCTGCCGACAAATGCCAATAAGTAAGTCTGACCCCGTTTATTTATTAGCGACGGCTGTTATGTTAGGAAAGTTTACGGAGAAATGAAAGTCTTAAACACTGATTTTACACTAGTTTTACATTTCGATAAACCACCGGCTCCGATCCGTCGTTGACAGGCGGACGGCGCTGGTGTAGCAAGAGCCAATGCCTATGAACCGGATAAAATGGTTTTTCCATCCCGTCCTGATCTTTGTCCTGTCGATTGCGGCCCTGGCGGCCTCACTCTTCCTGTACATCTACTGGTATATTGAGGTAAGTACTGGATTACAGATAATAATAAAAAAATACAACCTCGACCCTTCACAGTTTTTCGAGATCAAGACCTGGGTTGTCATCCTTGTCCTTTCCATCCTGGTCGCACTAATATTGATGGGGGTTTTCACCATCTTTGTCTATAACGAAAAGACCTGGCGACTCTACCGGATGCAGAGAAGCTTCATCAATAATTTCACGCATGAATTGAAGACGCCGGTGGCATCTCTCCGCCTTTACCTGGACACCTTTACCAAGTACGAATTGTCCCGGGAAGATCAGCTCCGCTATCTCGATTTCATGATCCATGACGTGAACCGGCTCCTGGAAAACATCAACCGTATCCTCGATCTGGCCCGCATCGAAAGCAAGAGCTACCAGAGAGATTTAACCAGTGTTGATCTTGTTGAAAATATTGAGGCATTTTGCGCGAAAAACGCCGATCTCTTTCGGGGCTGCGAAATCGTCGTCCATAATCCCTTTAAAAAAGCCTACTTTTACTGGCTTAACCTGCCCCTGTTCAACATGCTCCTGATGAACCTGTGCACCAATGCCATCAAATACAATCAGTCCGCGCTGCCCCGCATCGACATCCGGTTTGCGCTCCACAAGCAGGGCCTCGACGTGAGATTCGAAGACAACGGCGTGGGCATCGCAAAGGGGGAAACGAAGAAAATATTCCGCAAATTCTACCAGGCGGGACAAACGGATGATATGATAGCGAAGGGAACTGGTCTTGGCCTCTACCTTGCCGAGCAGATCGCCATGATCCACCGGGCCGGCATAACCGCCGAGAGCGAGGGACCGGGGAAAGGCGCGGCGTTCATCCTTAAACTGCCCCGTCCCAAGGCGCCCTGGAAAGAGAGTAAGCAAGACATACCCCGTAAGGAAACTCTCATGACGGGTATGCCGTCACCCAGGTGAGGAAATGCCATACCGACCCATCCCCACACTCCCTCTCCCCTTGTCGGAGAGGGAGAATACAGACATTATGATTTTAATTAATTATCGGGACGTTAAGGAATGAAAGATTCGGAAAAGAAGCGGATTCTCATCATCGAGGATGATCTGCACATCGCCGAAGGGATAAGACTAAATCTTTCCCTGAAGGGCTATGAAGTCCGCATTGCCCCGGACGGCATGGCGGGGCTCCGCGAATGGCGGAACTGGCGGCCCCAGTTCATCGTCCTTGACATCATGCTCCCCGGCATCGACGGTCTTTCCGTCCTCCGCCACATCCGCATCGAAGATGAGAAGCTGCCCATTCTCATTCTTTCGGCCAAGAGCGATCCTGAATACCGGGTGAAGGGCCTTGCTTACGGCGTCGATGATTATCTGTCCAAACCCTTTCATCTCGATGAGTTTCTCCTCCGGGTAGACCGGCTCATAACGCGGGCGGAATGGAGCCATGAACCGGCGCGGGGTGCCGGGAGTGCGGCCAAATTGGGACCAACATATTCTTTTGGCGATAACATCATCAATTTCGACACCTTCACCGCCCAATGCCGTTCGGGGGAAGTCAAGCTGACGGAACAGGAAATGCGGTTGCTGAAGCTTTTTATATCAAACCGGGGCCAGCCCCTGACGCGGAGCGAACTGCTGGAGATGGGCTGGGGGTATACCGGGGCGATGCCGACGAGAACGGTGGATAACTTCATCGTCCGCTTTCGCAAATATTTCGAGGACAATCCGCAAGAACCCCGCTACTTCAAAAGCCTGAGATCCATCGGTTACGTCTTCGACCACGACTGAAATATGGGGTCAGAGCTGGAGGCGGAGGCCGAGACTGATACTCTGGGCGCGGTAGCTGCTCTGGCCGAGTTGGGCATCGTAATTGAGATAAGCCATGACGTTGTCCGACCAGTGGACGGTGACTCCCGTTCCCACATTAAAATAATTCCGTTCCGGGGCGACGCTCTCCATGGTAAAGGCCGAACTCCCCTGAGCCAGGGTGGCCATCGTCGCCGGATTAACATTACCGAATTCGTGCCGGTAAAATGCCCAGAGGTGCGGCACTACCTTCAATTTGTCTTGCTTCCAGGTCCAGGACCCCTTGACACCGGCGCTTCCCTGATAAGATTCCGTGGTCTTGCGGTCCACCTGCAGATTCAGAGAGTCCGCCTCGGTATAGCCGTTCACCCCCAGGGAGAGATACTGAAAGGTCAGAGCAGGGCCGATAACCCAGGACCCAAGCTGGAAATCATAGCCCGTCCCCCCGTAAGCCGTCGTCTGACCACCAGCAGGACTCGCCGTGGCCGTCCGGTCAATCCCCGGAAAGACGATGCGCCGGCTGTTGTCAAATCTGTTCCATCCGTAGCCGACCTGACCGTCGATGTAAAAGGCCTCCCCGAAATAAGTTCCGTAGATGCCCAAGGTATATCCGTCCAATTTCACCGTACTTCCGGCGTCGTTGATCCATGATTTGGCCGCATTCATGCCGAACAGGACACCACCGACAAACCGTTCGGAAAAACGGTAGTCCGTACCCAGGGTGAGGACGCCGTTTCTGAAATCGTAGCCCGGCTGTTCCACCGTATCCTTCTGATCCCCTTGGACAATATTACCTTTTACGAAGAAACCCCAGCGGGGATCAGGTTCCCCGGAGATCATCCCCGGGAGATCATCGCTGTTGCTCGCCAGAAAAAAGGGCGGTCGGGAACTGTTTGCCCCCAGGTATTCCAGATTTTCCAGGCCCTGAAAGCTGAATCCCTGGACACCGGCGCGTAAATCCCCGAGACGGGAGGAAGCATTGCCCGTCTGAAGGGAGGCCATCCCGGAGGTCATGTTGGTATAAGCCACCCCGGCAATGGGAGAAAACTGGTCAAAAGCGGCGGCCACCTGGACGTTGGTCGTCAGATTGTCGATCTTATCCAGGACCGTATCCAGATCCCCCCTTGCCGAATTGACCAGCGGGTTCAGCATCTGAGATATGGCGCGCTGATTTCCCGTCAGGGAGGAAACGAGATCGCTGGTGGCATAATCGCGCCACGTCAGCAAATAGACCTCCGTAGCCCGATCATACTGGGGCCGGAAAAATAACGTCGGGGAAATTTTGCTGCCGAGGAGATCAGCGAACCTCCCGGAAACACCGCCGGCGGCGGAAATAATCGCCCCGAATACCGTTTTGTTGTGGGGAATCGCACCCCCCTGCCATAAGATTTCCAACGTCCCATCCAGGGTCGCACTGCCCTGGGCCTGCAACAGGCTGTTGCTCGTGGGCGTGACGACGGCAACCGTTAAGG
>DYRD01000016.1:19671-39600 GCA_020718905.1 Syntrophus aciditrophicus
CCTGTGTATAATCGGCGGCGGGAGATGCCCCGCATTGGGTCATCTTCAGGGTCCCGACGCTGCACAACCATTGCCGGGTTTCACCTGGCCATGGTTGTGCAGCGCCCCGATTTGCCCGGTACCGGCGAGAATCGTCCCGGCACTTACATAGGTCTTACCGCCCAGTTTGCCGTTGGCGCCAATGTTGATTTGCCCCCGGGAAAGACTCGTCTCACCCGTAAAGGTCGTGCCGTCGCCATTGATCGCCAGGGTTCCCGGACCGGATTTCAGGAATGTGCCCGTCCCGGCCAGGGCACCGTCAATGGTTGAATCATAGACCCCATGGAGATCGAAGATCCCGTTGACCTCCAGCTTCCCTTTCAGGAGGCGCAGGCCGTCGCGGACGGAAAAGGTATAGCCCCTGTTGATCTTATAGCCGGCACCACTGTATTTGGTCATCGTCAGCGATTCCGCCTCGACATCATTATTCCCCAAATCGATAATTTCATCTTTCTGGAGTTCCATTTTCCCCAGGTGAAAGAGAAAGCCATATTGCAGCCAGGTGCCCGTATACCCCGCCGCCACATCGACCATCTTTAAGGTCCACGTCCCGCTCTTCTTCTCTCCCCAAAAGGCATTGGTCAGGAAGGTCCACTCGAAATCAGTAACTGCTTCATTATCCTGATATTTTCCATCGGCAATCGTAACGCTCGTATCGTTGAAAAGACGGCTTTCCGTGCCGTCCGGAGAGATGAGGTAGGCCCGGAGGTCACCCCGGCACGCATGGGAAAACTTCAGCTTCACCTCCACACTTTCCACGGGGAGGGACGGGTTGACGGTAAAGGTTACGGAACGGCCCGACGCGTCATTATCGGGGATGGCTTGATTGACCGTAATCACATCCACGCCATAGGTCTTTTCTTTCGTTACATAGGCCACATCTTCGATCTTGTTGACGAATTTGTCGGCCTGGATGAGGCCGAAGCCGTAATTGGGGTTGAAGTTTCTCGGGACGTCCACCCCTTTGTTGAGGATCCATTCATTGTCACCGCCATCCACCTTGCTGGTGACCGTGGGCAGGGAGAGGGTGTGCTTGGCCATGCGGACCGACATCAGGGGATTCGCCTCCTTGCCCAGGGCCATGATCCCCGCGACCAGGGGGGCAGCGGAGGAGGTGCCGCCGAATTTGCTGGTGTAGTTGTCGTAGGGATAGGCATCATAACTGAGGCCGTTGGGGTTCCTGTCGGCAGAGTAACGATTGTATCCGGAATCCGCACCCATCCGGTCCGTCGTCGTAATGAACGAATATTCCAGGTAGGAGCTCGAAGGGGCCGTGACAAAGACATTGGCCCCGTAGCTGCTGTACCAGGCATATTTTCCGTCACTCCCCAGGGCGGCGATGGTGATCACATAGGGAGAGGCGGCGCTGAAATCCTTGTTGGCGTCTTCGCAACTCGCCTCTTTCGCGTCGGTGTTCTTGTTGCGGGCGTTCCCCGCCGAAAATACATGGATGACGGCATTTTCCGAAGTTGCCTTCAGGACGTCCCTGACCCGGTCGGATTCCTCATTGAAAGGGGTATTAGGTCCGTAACTGTGGTTTTTGATGTGAATATCCGGCTTGGATTCAATGGCCAGGGTGGAAATGTTGAGACCGCTCTTCCAGAGGTAGGCGTCGATTAAATCCTGGTTCGTGACGGTGGGGTCACCCGCCCGGGACTTACCGAGCCTGATCCGGAGGCCGGCAATACCGGCGTAGGGCGCGGCCACGGCGGTCCCGTGATTATCGCTTTCCTGGACCGGTCCCTGGTCCCGCACCGCCAGGTCGGGTTTGGTGCTGAAATTCTTGCTGAGCTCCTTCAGATAATTGTCCTTCAGGTCCTCATGGTTCCCCTCCACGCCATCGTCAACGATGCCGATGACGACCCCGCGCGACCGGTGTAACCGAGACCGCCGCCGATATTCCAAGCATTTTTCAGGCCCGCGTCCTGACCGACGTTGCCGGCGGCGACGGGGGTCTGATTCCACAGGTGCCACTGGCCGGGATAGTAAGTCCCGCCGCTGGTCAGGGGATAGAAATAGGGATCGTTCGCCGCCGTGGGAATATATGCCGCCCCCTGGGCACGGACGAGAGGCGGTGACGAACAAACAGAGTTTCTTCATAGATCAAGAACCGTTCTGATTATCATAAGTGTATATAGAAGGCCTGCCCCACCATCCTTTCTTCACGAATCAGCCCCTCTCTGATCAATTCAAGGAGATGGACATAGGTTTCGTTCAGGGCCAGGAACTGATCAAACTCGGTCAACTCCGTCCCGAATATATCCTGGGATACGACATACGCTGTTTTTGATCCCCTGTGCACGGACTCACAAGCAATTCGTTTCCTGATCAGGTGATGGTCATATATCGCCGCGCTTCTCTCTTGGAGATTACGGAAAGGCCGGCCATGGGCCGGATAAACCTTTGTTACGGGCAGTGCTTCCATCAAGGCAAGGGAATCGAGATAGCTGCTCAGCGGACGAAACTCAGGGGCAAACAAATCGGGACTGAGATTAGGGGTAATCTCCGACAGCACATGATCGCCAGCCAGCAGGATACCCTGCTGAGGGAAATAGAATGACACATGGTCATGGGTATGTCCGGGGGTCGGTATTACCTGCATCTCTTCTCCCCCGACGATATATTTATCCGCCCCAGGGAAAAATTCATCGATGTGGAAAAAGCCGCCCCCTTTCTTGAAGGTCAGAAACATTCTTGAGGTAAAATCAATGGCTTTCTCAGGTAGCCCCTGGAGGAGGCAAAAGTCTCTGATCCGGTCGGCAAAGAGAAACTCCTCGGATTCCCGCATCAGGATAAAAGGCCGGCTTTGCGCGGACATGTGGATGCGGGCGCCGGAGATATTCTGCACCCGACCTGCCATCCCGCAATGATCGATGTGATAGTGGGTGATGAAGATCCGTTTGATGTCACGGGTGGCCTTACCGATCCTCCGCAGCGATTCTTCAAGCAGTACAAATGTTTCCGGAGTGTTGAGTCCCGTGTCCAGGAGCGTTATTTCATCGCCGTCAACGGCAATAAACGCATGGACATGCATCAGCCGAAAAGGCATGGGCAGAGTGACCATATAGAGATTGGCATGTATCTCTTCCATAAGGATTTCTCTTACTACTTATTTTTTTTATTGTCATCCGTAAAAAGTTGGATTCTCGCCGAATTCAAGAGAGTTTTTCCTCTCCGAGGCTTGACATTTTGAAATTCGTTATCATCATAGCGCCGACCAATCGTCTAATCTTAAATTAAGCACCACAGAAAAGGAGCAGCTTATGGAAGCAAAAAAGGAAACCCTTCAATTCAGGACCGAAGTCCAGCAGCTGATGAGCATCATCATCAACTCCCTGTATTCCCACCGGGAGATTTTTTTGCGGGAATTGATCTCGAATGCCTCCGATGCCATCGATAAATTGCGCTTCAAAACCCAGACTCAGTCCGACATTCTGGGTACAGATAGAGACTTCAAAATAAAAATAGTTCCCAATAAAAAGAAAAGAACCCTGGAAATCTCGGATAACGGCATCGGCATGACCTATGACGAGGTCGTGGAAAATATCGGCACCATCGCCAAGAGTGGAACGGCCGGGTTCCTGGAAGCGGCAACCGCCTTAAACAAGCCGGATATGCTGACCCCGGAATTGATCGGCCAGTTCGGGGTCGGGTTTTACAGTGCCTTTATTGTGGCCGACCGGGTTTCCCTGATCACGAAAGCCGCCGGAAGCGATAAGGCGACTAAGTGGGAATCTACGGGAGACGGGTCATACACCGTCGAAGAGACGGATAAGGAAACCCGTGGCACAACAATCATTTTATCGCTCAAGAAAACGGAAAAGGATGAGCAGGACTTTACGTAGGAATGGACTATCCGCAATACCATCAAAAAGCATTCCGATTTTGTCGCTTATCCCATTGTCATGGAGATCGAGAGAACGGAACCCGTCCTCGATAAAGACGGAAAACCCGATGGCAGCAAGACAGCAAAAGTCGTCCGGGAAGAAACCCTCAATTCCATGAAGGCAATCTGGACGAAAGACAAGAAGGAGGTAACAGATGAGGAATACAATGAATTTTACCGCCACATCGCCCATGATTGGAATGAGCCTCTTACCCACCTCCATGTAAAACTGGAAGGGAAGACAGAATACAGCGCCTTATTGTACATTCCGTCCCGACCGCCCTTCGATTTGTTCCACGGCGAGCAGAAGCACGGTATCCAGCTCTACAGCAAACGTGTCTTCATCATGGAAAACTGCAAGGAACTGATGCCCCCCTATCTTGCCTTTATCAAGGGCGTTGTCGACGCCCCCGATCTCAATCTGAATGTCAGCCGCGAGATCTTCCAGCAGGACGCCCTCGTGAAAAACATCCAAAAAAACCTCGTAAAGAAGATATTGAACCTCCTGGAGGGGCTTGATAAAGAGAAGTACGAACAATTCTTCAAGGAATTCGGTTCCATATTCAAAGCCGGTCTCTCCATGGATTTCGACAATCGGGGCAAGATTGCCGATCTCCTCCGCTACCGGACAAGCAAATCCGACGGCGCCTACACTTCTCTGAAGGATTATGTAACCCGGATGCAGACGGACCAGGAGGCCATTTACTACCTCACCGGAGAAAACCTCTCCGCCCTGCTCAACAGCCCCCACCTGGAACGGCTCAAGGACAAAGAATATGAAGTACTGCTCATGACCGACCCCATGGACGAATGGCTATTGCGGGACCTCCATGAGTATGAGACAAAGACCTTCAAAAGCGCCGAAAAGGGAGATCTCGATTTCGAGAAGATCGACGACAACAGAAAGGATGAATATCACGCCCTCTTTGATTTCATAAAAACGTCTTTAGATGAGAAGGTCAAAGAGGTCAAACCGTCTACCCACCTGAAGGATTCCGGCGCCTGTCTGTCAGGTGACCCCAACGATATGAGCGCCTACATGGAAAAGGTTCTCAGAGCTACGGGACAGGAAACACCGCAAGTCAAGAGGGTCCTCGAACTGAACATGGATCACCCCCTCCTCGCCAAGATCAAAGGGATCTACGAGAAGGACAAGGATTCTGCTGTCCTGAGGGACTATAGCGATTTATTGTTCGATATGGCGGTCATATCGGGGGGCGGCAAACTCGACAACCCTTCCCGATTCAGCAA
This sequence comes from Syntrophus aciditrophicus, assembly GCA_020718905.1. GTDB lineage: Bacteria > Desulfobacterota > Syntrophia > Syntrophales > UBA8958 > UBA8958. The sequence goes on from DYRD01000016.1 coordinate 24,848, forward strand.
GACCATCGGCGACCTGATGGCGAGGACCATAAATATTTAACGGTTTCCCCCCATCGATATAGGGACAGCTTCGTCATCGGAAAGAACTGAAAAAGGGACAAGACTCTTAAATAAGGGACTTTGCCGCCTGTACTATAAAAAAACTCGCAGGTTATGTCCTCGCTGCGGAAAAGATTCTCCTGGATCTCCCCAGGCCCGTATTGAAGTAGGGGTTGACAAGAGGTCCGGTTACGGAATCGTTTACATCAACAAATCGGAACGCCGGGACGGCGGCGCCGTTCCCCCGGCTTTTACTGAGGAAATTTATCTATGAAGAAGATCAGCCTGACCTTAATCCTGCTGTTTGTGAGCTTTACGGGCAGCTATTTCCTCGTTGACGATCGGAAGGCGGAAGCAGCCAACCAGGCCAAGGCATCCTGTCAGGGTTGTCACGCCGACTTTACGAAGGTGCTTCCCAAGGAGCACCCTCCCGTAACGGAAAATGATCTTTCGGCCTGCACATCCTGCCATACCCCCGAGCTTGCCGGGAAAGCCGTGAAAAACGCTTTTTCCCGCCGAATGCACCTTGCCCATATCCTCCCCAGTGGGAAACAGGACTGCACTACCTGCCATATCTGGGTCCCCGGCAAAAGCTTCGGCATCAAGGGGGTCAAGGGGTCCCTGGGCACTCCCTCCAAGGAGGACGTCGCCATGATGCAAGAGATCTTCGCCTCCTGGGGGGCATCAAACTTCACGGATAATCTCCACGCCAAGGCCAATATCGGTTGCACCGGATGTCACGGCAAGACCCTTCCCAAAGCCGATGATACAGTGGAAAACGGCCGCTGCCTCGTCTGCCACGGTCCGATGGAAAAATTGGCCCAAAAGACGGAACCGAAAGACTTCAAGGACCGCAATCCCCACAAGTCGCACCTGGGGGACATCGCCTGCAAGGTATGCCATGGCAGCCACAAAGCTTCCAAGGTTTACTGCCTCGATTGCCACAAGAAATTTGACATGAAGATTCAGGGGGCAGGCGCGACAAAACAATAAAACACTTGTTCGTACCGAAGATTTCTAAACAGGGGTTGGGAATATTTGAATTCCTTAGCCCCTGTTTAATTTAAGCCGGCTCAAAAACAGGGGGGATTTCTTTTCCGTCATGATTCAGTTTACCGTTACTTCTCGTTAATGAGGGCCCGCCTGATCGCGTCACCAAGCCTCTGGAGATTATAAGGCTTCTCCAGGAATACCTGGGGCCTTTCGGTATGCTCGCCTGCCATAACTTGTTCCTCATCATAGCCACTGGCCAAGACCACCGGGATGTCGGGCGCTTGTTTCCGCAAGGCCGTCAATGTCTCCCAGCCGTTCATACGCGGCATGGTCAGATCGCAGAGAACTAAGCGAATTTCGTCATGGCGCTGATGGAACAACTCCGCAGCCTCGATACCGTCCTTTGCTTCAAGCACCGAAAACCCCAATCGTTTGATCATGGCGGCGGCCACGTCGCGCACCTGTTCCTCATCTTCGATCAGCAGCAACGTGCCGGCCCCTGCAAATTCCCCGCAGTATACCTTACTTATCATAGCATTACCATCAATTGCTGTCCTCTGCGGCTGCCGAATGGATACCTCCCCCGCCACCGGGAAAAAAACCCTGACGGCACTGCTCCGCCCCGGTTCGCTCTCCACGGTAACGACCCCACCGTGGGCACGCACAATTCCCAGGACCACGGACAGGCCCATGCCCCGTCCGGTGAATTTGCTGGAAAAAAAAGGGTCGAAGAGTTTCTCCATATCGATATCCTGAATTCCACAACCATTATCCGCCACCTCTAGGCAGGCATAAGGGATATGGTGCTGCGGCTGCCAGTTCAAAGGGAAACGGTGCACTGCAGGTATATTCAAGGCTAAAACCGTTTTAACGCTAAGGGTAATGGCGCCATGGCCCTCACCGATTGCCTCCCAGGCATTGGTGATCAGGTTGGTCAGGATCTGCAGTATCTGGTTCGCATTCGCCATGATGACCGGCCCCGGAGATGGCAAATCGGTCTCAAATAATGCGTTTCCCGGTATAACGGCCTGGAGCATGGGGAGGCTCCTAAGACAGGTAGCGGCAAGATCCAGGGCCTCACGTTTGTCGAACGATTGGCCAAGGTAGGTCAGCATCAGATTGCTCATCTCCGCGGCCTTGTTGGAAGCGTTCATGGCCGCGATGATGGTTTCGTGAGGAATCGCCTTTTGGGAAAGGTCCATCATGGCCAGTTCCAGATTCCCGATCACCACTCCAAGTTGGTTGTTAAAGTGGTGGGCGATAGCACCGGCCATGCGGCCCAGGCTTTCGGCCTTCTGAAGTTGACGGTTCTGATCTGCGAAGATTGCCCTCTCCGCCTCCGCCTGCTTGCGATCGCTGATGTTGCTCAGTACGACGCGATATGCAGGCGCGTCCTTGGTGTCCTGAACTACGGTCGCATCCAACCGCGCCCAGAATGACGTTCCATCCTGATGAAGCATCCGCAGCTCGCAGACCTGTGATTCACCCGGCTCAAACATTTGTTTGCGGTGCTGGAAGTAGATATCTTGGTCAGCAGGGAGGATAAAGTGGGTCAAAGGCTGGTTTACCAGAGAGACCCTCGTAACGCCCAGCAAATTGGCGGCGGTTAGATTCGCTTCCTGAATCGGCCCCGCCTCGCTGACGGTGAAATAGCCCACCGGCGCCAGATCGTAAAGATCGAAATAGCGCGCCCGCGATGCTTCCAGTTCACCCTGCGTCCGGCGCAGCTCCTCATTCTGCACCTCCAACTCGATCTGATGCACCTGCAACTCGTGGAGCGTTCGCTGCGCTTCCTCGGGGGAGAACGCTTCGGGGGTTTCTGACGACAAGACCGCTTTCCCCCCGGCGATATTTTCGGCCCGCTGGCGCAAAGCTTCCGTCTGATCTGAACGGATCGTTTTCTCAGTCATGGTTTCGCTCTTTTCTTGCGACTGTCTTGCATTCAGCTTTATCTGCTTTTTTACCGAGGTTTCTGTTACATGGAGTTGAGGCTCAGCTTAGTCATGCAAGCTCCTCAAGCGATCACATCAAATTCGTGGCGTATACAAATGACATCAAGATATAATGCTGTTTAAATATAGCAATTTTAACGAAAGTAAAATCTCGTCCCATTTTCTTCATGTTTAAAAAGAGGATACCACATCAGGCTGAAAAATAACATTTGAAAAAGCTGCACGTTTCAACCCATTATCATTGATCCGAACGGCCCTGTTCCCACTCCCTCCTGTCCAAGCTAAACACTCTTATTTTATTATCAAATGTCAATAAGAATTTTGAAGCATCATTACCACTGCTGTCAGGCGACATGAAGGCGCCTCTAAAATTCAAGATTTACCGATAAAAAGATTACCCAGGTCCAACGCTTAAACTTCCCTGGCATGAGGCAACCAAGAAAATGCTCATCATCAGCGACGCCTCTCTTGAATGTGGCCCATTGCCCGTTTTTACCTTTCCGTTATCTGTTCCGATTATCTTGGTACCAAATTCAAAATGGAGCATTGCTGAAGGGGTAACAATAGGGTGGCATAATAAAAAAGGGGTTAACCGTTAATCTGGTTAACCCCTTCGTACTGGTACGCCCGGGAAGATTCGAACTTCCGACATCCAGATTCGTAGTCTGGCGCTCTATCCAGCTGAACTACGGGCGCGTGTTATGTACAAAAAAATGGCGGAGAGAGCGGGATTTGAACCCGCGGTACACCTTTACGGCGTACAATCGCTTAGCAGGCGATCGCTTTCGACCACTCAGCCATCTCTCCGCGATTAAAATATTACTGGCGGAGGGAGCAGGATTCGAACCCGCGAGACTTTCGCCCAACGGTTTTCAAGACCGCCGCCATAGACCACTCGGCCATCCCTCCAGTGTCTTGCACAGAACTTGTAGGCGGCCATTACCCTATTGCAGGAATCCTGTCAATCCCTTTCATGTAAGGACGCAAGGCTTCAGGAATTACCACGCTGCCGTCGGCCTGCTGGTAATTCTCCAGAACCGCCACTACCGTCCGCCCCGCCGCTAATCCCGATCCGTTCAGGGTGTGGACAAAATCCAGTTTCCCCGTATCCTCACGGCGATACCGGATCGCAGCACGTCGGGATTGAAAATCTTCGAAATTACTGCACGAAGAGATCTCACGATAGGCCTCCTGGGCCGGAAGCCAGACCTCTACATCGTAAGTTTTGGCGGAGGAGAACCCCAGATCGGCGCTGCAGAGACTTACGGTCCGGTAAGGAATGTTCAGGCGCTGTAGAACTTCTTCCGCGTTAGCCGTAAGTTTTTCCAGTTCATCGTATGACGTCTCCGGCCGGGAGAATTTTACCATTTCTACCTTGTTGAACTGGTGCTGGCGGATCAGGCCCCGGGTGTCCTTGCCGTAGGAACCGGCCTCGGCCCGGAAGCAGGGAGAAGAGGATACATAGTAGATGGGCAGTTCCTTTTCGCTGAGGATCTCATCCCGGTGGATATTGGTCACGGGAACCTCCGCTGTCGGGATCAGAAAATAGTCCAGCCGATCGATCCGGAAGAGGTCTTCCTCGAACTTGGGGAGCTGTCCCGTCGCCGTCATGCTATCACGGTTGACCATGAAGGGTGCCAGCACTTCGGTGTAGCCATGATCGAAGATATGGAGATCGAGCATGAAATTGATGATCGCCCGCTCCAGCATGGCCCCCAAACCGACATAGAGGGTAAAGCGGGCGCCGGTGATCTTTGCGCCCCGCTCGAAATCAAGGATTTTCAGATCTTCGCCGATATCCCAGTGCGGTTTCGGGGTAAAGGAAAATTTGGGCTTTTCACCCCATACCCGAACGACCGGATTGTCCTCCGAACTTGTCCCGTACGCTACCGATTCATGGGGAAGATTGGGAATCACCATGACCATTGCATTAAGCTCTTCTTCGACCTTTTTCAGTTCGTCGTCGAGGCCCTTGATCCGGGCGGACACCTCTCCCATGCGGGCAATCTGCTCGGAGGCGTCTTCCTTTTTCTTCTCTCCGATCTCCTTGGATACGGCATTACGGTCGCTACGCAACCCCTCCACCTCTTGCAGGATGTCCCGGCGGCGTCTGTCCAGGTTTAAGAAGGGGGCCATGTCCATTTCCTGGCCTCGCTCGAGCATCTTTGTTCTGACCAGTTCCGTATTCTGACAAATAAATTTAATGTCCAGCATAAATCGATTCCTTTTTTCACGTGGTAAGTAAGTCAGACTTACTTACCACGTTTTTATCTGACACAGAATTTAATAAGTTAGCCTAACCTCTTTATTTCGTATTACTTTGGCTCCTTGAAGTCAACCCCTTTGTCTCTGCGGCCAAGTTTGCTTTTGATGGTCCGGATGACCATGACCATCTCCGGACACTTCAGGAGCCAGGACATGACGAAAAAGGTGGCCATACCGACGCTGATACTTCCAACCAGGAAAATCAGGCGTCCTTGAAAAGGGCCGGTAATTTGCCAGGGAAGGACGATTTCAACGAGCAAGATGGCCCCCCACATCACCAGGGACGCGGCGGATATTTTGCCCAGGGACAGATAGAATTCACGATTCAGGTAAGATCCGATCCGCTTCTTCAAGATGATCCCCAACATGATTACATTGACGGCCGAGGCGATGGAGGTGGCCAGGGCCAGGCCGCCGTGTTGCATGGGAGACATGAGGACGACGCTACAGGCAACATTGACGATCAAGGCTACCACCGCCGCCTTCATGGGAACCCTGGCGTCCTGGAGGGAATAAAAGGCCGAGACGATGATCCTGATCACCGAAAAGGCCCACAGTCCGAAGGTATAATACAGGAGCGCATCGGCGGTCTGGATGGTGGAGGCGGCGTCAAAGGCCCTCCGCTGAAAAAGGACGGAAAGAATGGGCACCCGCAGGGCCAGCAGGGCCACCGTGGCGGGAACGGTAATGAACAGGATGAGGCGCAGGGAAAAGGAGATGGTCTTTTTAAAATCCTCGAATTCACCCCGGGCCACCTGAGCGGAAAAGCTGGGCAGGGCCGCCGTTCCTACGGCAATGGCAAAAACTCCCAAGGGGAGCTCCACGATCCGGTCGGCATAATAGAGGTACGATACGCTTCCCTTCGGCAGCAGGGAGGCAAGGATGGTTCCGATCAGGACGTTGATCTGATAGATGGCGGCGCCGAAGGAGGCGGGCAGCATGAGGAGACCAATCCGTTTGAGGCCGGGATGGCGGAAATGGAAATCCGGCTTGAGGCGTACCCCCAGTTTGATCAGAAAGGGCCACTGCATGGCCAACTGCAACACCCCGCCGATCATGACGCCCAAGGCCAGGGCATATATGGGCTCGCCAAAGAGATCCTGGAGCAGGAGCGTCGCCAGAATCATGGAGATGTTCAGGACCACGGGCGAAAGGGCGGGAGCGGCAAAATGGCGCAACGAGTTGAGTATCCCCATGCACAGGGCTACCAGGGAAATAAAAAAGATGTAGGGAAACATGAAGCGGTTCAGGAAAACCGTCAGTTCATATTGCTCAGGGCTCTTGAGAAATCCCGGGGCCATCACGGTTACGATGAAAGGGGAAAAAACCACCCCGGCAAGGGACACGACAACCAGGACCACCGACAGGGCGGTAAAGACTACATTGGCTAATTCAAGGGCTTCTTCCCGGGATCGCTGCTTGAGATATTCCGTAAAGACGGGAACGAAGGACACCGTCAGGGACCCTTCCGCCAGGAGCCGGCGCAGGAGGTTGGGAATCCGGAAAGCGACGATAAAGGCGTCCATTACCAGGCCGGCGCCGAAAATGCCGGCGACGACCATGTCGCGGATAAGACCGAAGATCCGGCTCAGCATTGTCGCCAGACCGACTACGCCCGCCGCCTTGGCAACCCTTTCGTTTTCACTGCTTTTTTTCACTTGAGACATTGTTTCTTATTCACCCTCCCCCGGGGGAGGGTGAGGACGGGGTTGCCCATAGCAGCCCCATGCACTCGCTACGCTAATGGTTACTTTCCCGTAAGGCTGTCGAGGTCCTGCTGATTGCACCCCGTAATGGCAACGGTCTTATGCTGGGACTTGTGACCGGTGATTATAGTCAGACGGCCTTTTTTTATCCCGAGGGCCTCCGCAAGGAATTCGATGATCTCTTCGTTAGCCCGTCCTTCCAGGGGCGGGGCCGTTACTTTGATCTTCAGGGCGTCACTGTGGCGCCCGACCAATTCACAGCGGGAGGAGCGCGGCAACACCTTGAGCTTCAACAATACGCCTGCGGGGATTTCCTTGATCATCAGTTGAAATACACGGCCGCCTGAATAATCGTCTTCACCAAAAAGAACTGGAGAAAATAGATGACGAAAATCACGATGATAGGAGACACATCGATGCCAATGTTGCCGAAGGGCAGCCAGCGCCGGACGGGGGCCAGCACCGGTTCCGTGGCCCGATACAGGAAGTTGACGATGGGATTGTAGGGATCGGCGTTGACCCAGGAGATGACGGCCCGAAAGATGATTATCCAGACATAGAGCCCCAGGACCAGATCAATGATCTTCGCAAGGGCGACAATAAGATTACCCATTACAAACATGGCGGTTTCCTCGCATAATGATCTTACAGTGAGACAGCGAAACCCTTGAGAGCCTGATTAAAGGCCTGGGGATTCTCCATCATGACAAAATGGCCGGCATTTTCAATCAACTCCATCCGGGCCCCGGGAATATGGTCTGCCAAATAGCGGGAATTTTCCGGCGGCGTCATCTTATCCTCGGCCCCGCAAAGGATAAGCACGGGGATACGGATCCTGACAATATCGTCAGTCAGGTTCAACTCGTTGCAGGCCGAAAAATCACCCTGCATAACTGCTGGATTCGCTTTAGAAAAGCCCTCGAAGAGGGCAGGTGTGAATTTATCCCGGTTCTCCTTGGCCAGGGAAAGCTTGGCCGCCATTTCAATAATGGGGGCAGGATCTTTCCGCAACCCATCGAGAATCGCCGGGTTGACCCACATGGTAACGCCCCCGCCAACGGGAACGATCCCGGCCAGCAACTCGCCGTGCTGAATGGCAAAGGTAAGGCTGATGGCGGCGCCCAAGGAATGACCGATAAGGACCGGCTTCTCGATCCCTAAGGCGTCTATGATCTTTTTCACCCAGTCGACGTAACGGGGGATGCTCTGCTCTCCGTTACCCTCGGACTGTCCATGCCCGGGCAGCTCAACCGCCAGAACGTTAAAATCATTCTTTAGAACGGAATACTGATAGACCCAGTTGGTATGGTCTCCACCGGAACCATGAATGAAGACAAGGGTCCTGTTGCCTTCCTGCCAGGCACTACCGCTCATCCAGCAGGCTATCTTGACCCCGTTGATATCCCGTTTGGCGATCATCCTGACCTCCTTATGACGTTATTTTGCCGCTTGAAATACATTTTTTCGTAACACATCTTCCCTACTTTACGCAACCAGTGAATTATCTGTGATCATCCTATTGACAGTATGGCTAAAAAAGGATTAGAAAAATGCTAATAATTGGAAAAAGGGGGTTCAACGATGCTGAAAGGTAAGAAAATCGGTGTTATCGGCGGTGGGAAAATGGGCGGCGCCCTCATTGGAGGTATGCTGGCCCGTCGGCTCGTACCTGTGGAGGGACTCATCGTGGCGGATGCGGACCAGAAACAACGGGAGGAAATTAAGAAAACCCATGACGTGGCGACGACGGAAAGCAACCGGCTGGCCGCCAAATCCGCACAGGTAATAATTTTAGCCGTAAAGCCCCAGAATATGGCCGAAGCGCTGGCAGACATTTCCGGTGTTGTCGACAAGTCGAAGCTGATCATTTCCATTGCCGCGGGAATTACCATTCCGTTCATCGCCGAGCGCCTCAAGCAGGGGGCGCGGATCATCCGCACCATGCCCCCAACACCCCGGCCCTTATCGGCGAAGGGATGACCGCCCTGGCCGCCGGACAGGCGGCTACCAAGGACGATATGGCTATGGCCCAGCACATCTTCAATGCCGTCGGGAAAACGGTCGTCGTTAAGGAAGATCAGATGGACGCCGTAACGGGTCTCAGCGGCAGCGGGCCCGCTTACGCCTTCATCATGATCGAGGCCCTTTCCGACGGGGGGGTGCACATGGGACTCAGTCGCGATACGGCGTTGACTTTGGCGGCCCAGACCCTCCAAGGCGCCGCCAAACTTTTTCTTCGGGGAGAAAAGCATCCCGGACAGTTGAAAGACATGGTCACCTCCCCCGGGGGAACTACAATTTCCGGGATACGGGTCCTTGAGGACGGCAAGATCAGGGGGACCCTGATGGCCGCCGTAGAAGCGGCGACCATGCGCTCCAAGGCCCTGGGCACCCAGGAATAATAGCTACTCCTTCCGAGCCCTTCTCCTCCTCGGGGGCGGCCACCGCAGCATCACCTTCGGGCACAGAAGCTGTGGTTGATGCTTTTTTACGCTGCATGGCAGTTCGGCTCGGGGGGCGCCTTTTTCGACGGGGAGCTTTAGGGGCCGGCGCTTCGCCCTCCGTTGCTTCACTCACCGGAGTCTCTCTTGCTGACTTTTCACTTAACGGCTCTTCCCGGAGGGTGGATTTAATAATTGGCGGTTTTACCGTCGGCGGCTTGATTGCCTTTGGCTCGCCCTTAGTTTCCTCACCGGCCGGCGCTTCCTTGACCGGGGCGCCACTCGTCGTTGTCTCGCTGGCATGCGATCCGTCGACCGGCGTTTCACCAACCGTCGCTTCACTGAACGGCGCTACCGCCTCCGCAGTTTTCTTCCGGCGGTGACGAGATCTCCGGCGTGACTTCTTCTTAACCGGTTCTGCAGCGCTTTCCATTATTTCCGGACTTTTGACGACGGCTTCCCTTTCCCGCACCTTGCCGGCGTCCTCTTGATGAGAGTCCATCGCCTTGTCGGTTATTTTTTCGATTGCCTTTTCATTTTCTGGAATCCCTTCCGGAACGGCCTCGCGGGCCTCGAATTCTATTCTGACATCGTCCCACTGCATATCGGCCTGCCCGTATATATAGATAGACATATCAAACATCGCTTCGAGCTTGCTGATTTCGAGGCGCTTCTGATTGAGCAGATAATCGGATATGGCATGGGGCATGGCCACTTTCAATCCCGCAAAGGTTCCCTTGACGGCCTTGGATTCAATTTTTCTGAAGGCGCTCAGGGCCGTGTATTCCAGCGACGGCCGGAGTCCGGTGCCCTTGCAGAAGGGGCAGACGGTATAGCTTATTTCCTGGATCGTGGACTGTTTCTTCTGCCTGGAAAGTTCGAGCATGCCGAATTTCGAGATCTTGGACATTTGAATCCGCGAACGATCGACACTCAAGGCCTTCTTGAAAGCCCGCTCGATCTCGAGCTGGTGTTGACGGTCCATCATATCGATGAAGTCGATGACAATAAGGCCACCCAAGTCTCGCAAGCGCAACTGCCGGGCGATTTCCTCCGCCGCCTCGAGATTGGTCCGGAAGGCGGTTTCTTCCACATTCCGCTTGTTCGAAGCCCGGCCGGAATTGACATCGATGGTGATCATCGCCTCCGTGGGATTGATGATAATGTATCCTCCCGATTTGAGATCCACTTGCTCCTGATAAATGACCCGGATCTGGTCTTCGAGACCGTATTTGTCAAAGATGGGAACCATATCTTTGTAAAGCTTGATGATCTTCACTGTCCGAGGCGAGACGGTCTTGCAGTAGGCCCTCATTTTCCGGAAGGTTTCCGTGTCGTCGACCAGGACCTCCTCTATTTCCGACGTAAAATAGTCCCGGAGGGAACAGACGCCGAAATCGCTCTCCTGATAAATCGCAGCAGGGGCCGGGGTTTCCCGGTAGTCTTTCTGGATTTCCTTCCACAGCCTGGTGAGATGTTGATAATCCCTCGCTAATTCCTGTTTGGTCCGGTTCATCCCCGCCGTCCGGATGATAAATCCCATCCTCTCTTCCAGCTTGATCTGATCCATGATTTCCTTGAGGCGTTTGCGATCGTCCTCATCCTCAATCTTTCTGGAAATGCCGCCGCCACCTTGTTTGTTCGGTAACAGGACGATGTAGCGTCCTGGCATGGAGATGTAGGTGGTCAGGAGAGCCCCTTTCCGCTCGCTCACCTCACGCATGACCTGGACGAGGACTTCCTGACCCACTTTCAGGTGCTGCCGCCCATGAGTGTGGCCACTCTCCTGTCCATTATCCCCATTGCGCCGCTCCGTAAAATAATCCTGGCTGACATCCCGGAGGGGCAGGAAGCCATCCTTCTTACCTCCGTAATTGACAAAGGCCGCCTGAAGTCCTCTTTCGACTTTCATGACGATACCCTTGTATAAGTTACCCGTTATGGGGTCCTTGACGGCCATCTGGATGTTGTAATCCAGCAGCTTGCCGTCATCGACGATCGCCATCCGCTTCTGCTCCGAGTGGACGGCATTGATAAGCATTTGTCTTCCCATTTTCTTTCACCTGACTTGGGGGTCAATAAGCAAGTCTGACCACCGTATTTATTTAGATAAAGGCGGATACATCGCCTCTTCCTATGCGAATAATTTCCACCGTATCATCATCAAGGCTGATAACAGTGGATTGCCCTCCCGGGCAGAGCCCCCCATCGATAATCAAGTCGACACAGTGACCGAACCTCTCCCGAATGAGGTCCGGATTGTTCATGGTTTCGCCGTCTTCCGACTTGACGCTGGTAGAGATAATCGGCTGTCCTAATTCCTTTACCAAAGCGAGGCAGATGGGATGATCGGGAACACGGATTCCCGTGGTCTGCCGCTTGGGAAGAATAATTTTTGGAACGAGACGGGAGGCTTGGAGGACAAAGGTATACGGCCCCGGTAGCAGGCGCCTCATAGTCCGATAGGCGTAATCCGTCACGAAGGCGTATTTGCTGATGTCTTTAAGGTCGGCGCAGACGAAGCTGAAAGGCTGTTTTTTGCTTCGCTTCTTGATATCATAAATCTTTTCAATGCCTTTTTTATTGAAGAGGTCACAGCCCAACCCATAAACGGTGTCGGTCGGATAGATGATTATTCCCCCGTTCCTTAGAACGTCCACAGCCTTTTTGATCAAACGCGTCTGAGGATTCTGGTTGTTGACGGCAAGCAGCATCGTAGTTTTTGCAATCCCTTAACTTAAATATTTGATTATATATCATAAATAGAAGGGATTAGCAATAAGTAACTCTGACCACGTCTTTCATTTGTTCTTATTGTCCCGGTCCTTGCTCAGTTTATACTGGATGCTGTCCACCAGGGCCAGCCAGCTCGCCTCGATGACATTCTCGGAGGCGCCGATCGTACTCCAAGTATCCTCTTCATCTTGCGATTCGATAGTCACTTTGACCTTTGCCGCCGTTCCTTCACTCCCTTCGACAATCCGGACCTTGAAGTCCGTCAGGTGCATCTTCTCGATCTGGGGATAAAATTTGGTCAGGGCCTTCCGCAGGGCATTGTCCAGGGCGTTGATGGGCCCGTTGCCCTCCGCCGCCGTCAGTTCCTCCTCGCTGCCCACGGAGATCTTGATAGTCGCCTGGGCTTGAGAGGGATGGTTAGCCGTCTTCGTAGCAACGACATTAACGCACTCCAGGGTAAAAGGTTCCACAAACTCGCCGGTGACCTTCTTGATCAGCAACGAAAGCGATCCTTCGGCGGCGTCGAACTGATATCCTTCATCTTCCATCCGCTTGACCTCATCCACGATCCGCCGGCTCGCACCGTTATTCTCCCCTAGATCGATGCCCAGTTCCCGGGTCTTGTATTCGATGTTACTCTTCCCGGCCAGATCGGAAACGAGAACCCGTTGCTTGTTCCCTACCAGCTCCGGGGCAATATGCTCATAAGCCAGGGGATTTTTGAGGATGGCGCTTACATGGACGCCGCCCTTATGGGCAAAGGCGCTACGGCCGACAAAGGGACGGGAGTTGAGAGGAGAGATATTGGCGATTTCGCCGACGTAATTGGACAGATTGCTCAGGTGGTGGATAGCCGCGTCGGCAAGGCAATGCCTTGCCATTTTCAACTGGAGGTTCGCGATAATGGGAATGAGGTCGGCGTTTCCACAGCGTTCCCCGTAACCATTTACCGTCCCCTGGACCATCCTTGCCCCGGCCAGGACCGCGGCGAGAGAATTGGCAATCCCCAGGCCGCCGTCATTGTGGGCATGGACCCCTATCATCGCTTTAGGAATGAAGACGGCGACTTCTTCCGTCATTCGTTGAATATTGTGAGGCAGCGTCCCGCCGTTGGTATCGCAAAGGACGATCCAATCGGCACCGGCGCCCAGGGCAGCTTCGATGGTCTGCCTGGCATAGTCGGGATTTTGCCGGTAACCGTCATAGAAATGCTCGGCGTCGTATACGACCTCTTGCCCCTTCCCTTTCAGATAAGCGACGGACTCCCGGATCATGGCGAGATTTTCTTCCCGGGAAATCTCCAGGATGTCTGTGACATGGAGATCCCAGGTCTTCCCGAAAATGGTGACAACCGGGGTTTCCGCCTGAAGCAGGGCCTGGATATTGGGACATTCCTCCACCTGCAAGTCCGATCTGCGGGTGCTGCCGAAGGCCGTCAGCCTCGCATGATGAAACGTCTCCTCCTTTGCCAACTCGAAAAAGCGGACATCCTTGGGATTGGACCCCGGCCAGCCGCCTTCGATGTACGGAAATCCCATTTCATCGAGACGTCGGGCGATGCGCAACTTTTCCTCAGCAGTAAAATTGATCTGCTCTCCTTGAGAACCGTCCCGCAGGGTCGTATCATAAATCATAATATCCTGTGTGGTCATAAGAGCTTTTCCTCCTGAAAAAAAAATCCGCTACCAGGGGCGCCTGATAACGGATTTTGTGAATGTCTTGTCGGTAGCGAAACACTAAACCACGATCAGGCCCCCGAATTTCCCGGGCTAATTATCCCGATGATAATACCGATAATCGTGTTCAGGTTTCTATAATGCATCGCTCCTTTCCTTATCTGGTTTCTCCATAATTGGTTCGGAGATATTTGTCAACGGTAAATTCACGCACAATTCAAAGAGGGGCAACCCTGCATGAGGATTTCACTGCATGAGCTACTTTCATGATGATTACCTCGCGCAAGCTCGATGAAAAAAACAGTCCGCCTGCCTGGACATTAAAAAACGACCTTGCCGCCAAGATAACGCTCCCCGAAAAGCTTCATGCTGTAGGCGCCAATTCCCCGCCCCGTTGCCGCTTTGCTGCTGGATGAACGATTAAACACTTTTAATGGGATTTCGCGCGGCATATTACCGGGCTTGCTACCTCGATCCTCGGCAATTCCGGTAATATGAAGTAACTGAGCAGCACCAACGTCCTCTTGGGGCTTGCCTCAATACCGTTAATTAATCCGTCCCGAAAAACAGTGTTTGAAAAGTTTTTAGAAGTTCTGTTCTTTGACAACTTAAGATAATTGTGGATGAGAGGGGATTCCGGGGGTGATTTCTCCTATGCCACCCGTTTCGTCCCCCTTAAGGCTCCCTTTTCTTTCTTAGCACCCTTATACCGGATACCGGCAGCGATTCATCGGTTGATCGCACTTGAGGTGACCGATGATCGGTTCGATTTTTACCCATTGGATCAAGCCGTCGTCATTCTTCGTGAGGGCTACGATGGCACCAAACTCACAATCAGGATGGCTCTTCCCTTTCTTGATTACAGCCACGTCTGGTTCATGCAGGGAATAGAGAGCGGGTATGGCAAAACTGGACAGGTGCATAAGTGGGAGGATTGTTCTATAA
>DYRD01000017.1 GCA_020718905.1 Syntrophus aciditrophicus
TTTTTGTTCCACCTTTTTCGCCTCTTCCGCCGGTGCCACCTCCGCGGCAACCGCAGCCGCCGCACCAATCAATAACAGAAACATCGCGAAAATCATTGCTGAACTTTTCTTGAATTTCATCATAACCATCCTCTTTCATATTTATTGCCTATTGGCTGAACGCTCGCCATATAACCGATTTCCAGTTAAAAATAAAGCAGAGATACAAGGTGACGGACTCTTACGGTGAACGGACTTTGCAACCCCGAGGGAAATATCTTCGTTATCAGGTCTCAACTTTCCCTTGACCTTTATGGCAGTAAACGGCAATAAATAGGGCCGAGAGTGGACAAATATCCGGGGCCGCCCGGTAAAGGTTAGCTGCGCAGGGTCAAAGGACGGCGCTTCGCAAAGCGATGTTGAGACGGCTCATCAGACATTAGTGACGGGTATGGATGAGGAACAGGTAAAAGGCAAAGTTGGAATCCTTGCAAAAATGACAGATAAACGTCCTCAGAGAAGCTTCTCCGATGTTATTGCTCCCAAGGAGTGGCTATCCCGAAGCAAGATCCGCATCATGTGGGGAGGGGATGTCTTCGTGGACGCCGTCATCAACTTCGACAAGAACGGGAACGCAAACCAGGCAGCGGCCATTGCCCTTTACTCCATTCTGTCCTTTATCCCCATGTTCATTTTGACCATCATCATGGTCAACCATATTCTTGGCGCCTTTCCGCATATTCAGCACGAAATGCTCGAAGGTGTAAAAAAAATAACCCCCTATTTCTCCGGCCCTCTGTTTGATCAGCTTGGCGGCATAGAGGAAAAGAAGCACGTCCTGGGTTGGGTCGGAACCATCACCCTAATTTGGTTTTCCTCTATGATTTTCGGGGCTATCGAGACAGCCATGGGTTTGATCTTCCATTCCCATGAACGCCGGAACTACCTCACCTCAAAACTTCTCGCCATTGCCATGATTCCTGCCGCCTGGGCGGTTGCGGTGGCCAGTATTGTCATTACCTATGTAGTTGCCCTCCTCGCCAAACAACCACTGCTGGCAGAGATCGCTTTCCAGAACTTTCCCATGATTAAGGGCGTTTTCTTCCAGTATGCCATCCCGTTCTCAGTCACGGTGCTATTCTTTACGATCCTCTATAAAGTTATTCCCACCGGGAAGATCCCCTTGGGGATAGCCGTCACGGGGGGGGGCGATCTTTTCCGCCCTTATGGAGATTGCCAAGCATTTCTTTGCCTGGTATGTCGCCAACTATACACGTTATAATGTGATCTTCGGTTCTCTGGAAACGGTCGTCATCCTTGTGGTCTGGGTGTTCTACATCGCCCTGATCCTGCTTTTCTGCGCTGAGTTGATGGCCTCCTTCATGAGAAGGGATTTGATCCTCCTCCACAAGGCCTTTTTCACCCCCGGCAAAAAATGGTTGGCCATGGATGAGCGGCTCTTCCATAAGTTCGGCCGCATGTATCCCAAGAACGCCTATGTTTTTCAAGAAGGCGATGCAGGCAAAGAGATGTACTACATCCTGTCCGGAAGGATACAACTGGAAAAGACATTAGGGGCAACAAAGAAAGTCATGACCGATATGGGGCCGGGCAACTATTTCGGTGAAATAGCTGCGCTTATCGAGGCCAAGAGAACGGCCTCGGCAAAGGCAAGCGAGGATACGGAACTGGCGGTAATAGACGGAGATACTTTCCGGAACCTGCTGAGAGAAAGCGACGACGCCTCTCTTTTCATGCTCAAGGAACTCTCCCGCCGGATCAAAAAAAGCAATGAAGCCCTCGAAGATACGACCCATTCCTGGCTCCGCCTGATTTTAATGATGTATTTCCTGAAAAACGATCCCTTTCCCGAGCAGAGGGACCCCGTCGCCGAACTGACCTCCCTCACCGGAAAAGACAATAGCGAGATAGCGGACGTTCTCGAAGAACTCAATCACTCCGGCGTCCTGCAGTATCAGAAGGGTCGAATTACCGGTTTTGACAAAGAAAAAGCCTGGCAGATGGTTTTTAAATAATAAAGGGGGGCATGATTCGACGTAAAGACGGGCGGCGTCCGTTTGAGGATCCCGGCCACAACGGGGTTCTTTTTCAATTGCCCGTCGACAAAACGCCTTACCTCCCGCCGGTTCCAGCCCGCGGGATGTTCAAAATCCCTATAGAGAGAAAGATCACCCGTGGAAAAGGGCCGGGTCGCAAGATCAGCAGCGGCGGCAGCAAAGGCGGGCAGGTTAAAGATCGCCACGTTTAGGAAATCTATGGAAGAACTGTTTTCCACGATATACTCCACGGTTCGGCACGCGGCGGACCGGTCTTCGGCGGTGGTTCCAAAGAGGAGATACACATAGGTCCCGATACGGGCCTCTTTAAGATTCCGGAGCACCCGGGAGGCTGTCTTTAAATCGATGCCTTTCTCCAGGGCGTCGAGAACGCCCTGATCTCCCGATTCGAGGCCCAGTTTCAACATGGCACATCCGGCGGCATGCAAACGGCGACAAAATGACGGGTCCGCCAGTTGTTCCGTAATCCGGACAAAACCATACCAGGGGACACCGATCCCCTGCTCGGCGAGGGCAGTCAACAAGGCCGGACTCACGGCATTGTCGAGGAAATGGACCAGGGCGGGATTTGTTTCTCTCTTGAGACGCTCCAGATCGGCAAAGACTTTTTTTACCGGCAGCGGTCGATAGGGAGTCCCTTCCGCCGTCTCCGGACAGAACCGGCAACGCCGCCAGTAGCAGCCGGTCGAGGCGCTGTAGGGAATGATCGCCCCGGGAGACATATACAGGCCCCAGGGAAAAGGTCCGTAATCGGGACAGGGAACCCCAGGTACGGAAGGTCCGGAAAGAGCCGTCATAACCGGCCTTGCCGCAGCAACCCTATCGTCTCGGTATTTTTCGACAAGAGATTAAGAGATAATCTTCGCCCGGGCCGGCGACGAGCCCATCGACAAGGCCGGGGAAGGGATTATTCCCTCCGGGCGGACTTGATCTCTCCGCCCGGAGCTCAGTCCTCCCACCAGCCAAATCGCCGCTCCCGATATTTTGTCTTTGGGATTGTGACAGCCAGGAAGTGACCAGACCGCCGCCTATGATTATCTTACTGCCGGGCGCCAGCGGGCGGATGCAACCAATCAGGGCAAAGGCGCAAAGGGCCTGGCTTAGATAATTCACCGATATGCCGATTATTTCGTGATTTTGCCCTTTTAGCAGGGACATGATCCGTGAGCGGAAATAGGGATAAAAGGGATTTCTTTCCGGCTGAGCGGCGGACCGGAGGAGATCGGCGGATCGCCGGGGTGATAATGCTTCATCCTCAAAGAGACCCGGAGCGAAGGGAGAGGAGGTACCCCGGCAGATTACGGAGGGCCCTTTTCGTCCACGTGTTCCCCGCCCGGTCCCTAACCTTGGACGCCGTCGTTAAATCCGGAGCCAGGCTCCCAATTTCCGAAGAAATTTGAGCATGTTTTCTGATTTCAGTTCCTTCCCGGACACCCTGAGAATTGAGAAGAAAGTGGAGCCCCTCGATATTGGCATCGATCACGGTGCAAGGAACGCCATGGTCACGCAAGGCTCCCGCCAAACGGGCAATCCCCGCCGGCGGCTCACAGGGTTTCGAAACAGGGGGACAAATGAGCAGAACCTTCATGGCAAGTCAAACCTGGGGAGATGCCCCCACCCTGATTGATCTTGCCTTATTCCTAAGCTCTTCACTCTCCTCCGGTACTATTTCCTGCTGCCTGTTGCCTATTGCCTAAAAAATAATCTCGCATCCACCAGGGAGACGCCCTTGCCGGCGGGATGGACGATGACGGGATTGAGATCCAGTTCGGCAATCTCCGGCGCCACCGCCAATAGGGCGGAGATCGTGACGATCACATCCGCCAGGGCCTCAAGATCGGCGGCCGACCTCCCCCGGACGCCTTGGAGGAGGGTATAGGCCTTCAGTTCCCTGACCATATCCGAGGCCTCCGCCTTCGTTACCGGGGCCAGGCGGATAGCCGTATCCGTGAAGACTTCAATAAAAATCCCTCCCAGTCCGACCATGACGACAGGGCCGAATACTGGGTCCTGTCGTCCGCCGACAAAACACTCCACCCCGGGAGCGGCCATTTCCTGGACGAGAAAGGCGTCGGCCATACTGCCAAAGGTTTGGTCCATCTCCCCCAGGATCTTCCGGAGGGAGCGCCGGGTTCTGATATTCAGGCGCACACCGCCCACATCGGTCTTGTGGGAGGCCTGGCGGGAGATCAGTTTCACCGCTACGGGAAAACGCGGGGAGGCGGCGTCCGCTTCCTCAGGGTTGCGGATCGTCCATCCTTTTATTGTCGGCAAACCGGCAGTCCGGCAAACGTCAAGGGCCTCGTCGGTAAGGGGAATCCGTTGCTCCCGCTGGCAGAGCTGATGGAGGGAAGCAATCAACCCCTTATCCGGCAGCGCCGCCGGCAATGATCCTCGCTTGTCCCGCCGGGCCTTTCGTTCGTAATACATCGCGGAGATGTCCAGGGCTGCGGCCGCCTCCAGGGGCGACGTAAAGATCGGATAAGGCTGGCTCCTGCCGACATCGAGGAGTTCCGCGGGATCGGAGAGCATGGCAACGGCGACAGGCTTATCGTGCTCCTTGACCAGTTTGTCCACACCGGCCAGGAAGGTCCGGGACATCTCCTTCTCGTAGGTGGAGGCGTAGAGGTGGTTAAATAGGACGCCGTTGATATTGTCGAGCTTCAGGGTTTCCTCAAGGATGCGGATAAAGATCGTATAATCGAAAATCTCGCCTAAATCGAGGGGGTTCTGATGGGCAATGACCCGGGTCAGATAGAGGGTTTTAAGCTTTTCCAGAAAGGACGGCGGAAAAGGGACCATGTCGAAGCCGAACTTCTCACAGGCGTCGGCGGAAAGGACGGCATGTCCTCCGGACCGGGACAGGACGGCGACGCGCCGCCCCTTCATGAGGGGCAGGCGGATGATCTTGACGGCGTTGAGGAACTCCCGTTCCTCCTCGGCACGGATGACGGCGGCCTGACGGAAGAGGCCATCGACGACGTCATCCCCCGTGGAAAGGGCCGTGGTGTGGGATTGAGCGATCTTCGCGCTCGTCTCGCTCCGGTTTGATTTCTGGACGATGACGGGTTTGTCCGCCTGGACGGCAAGGTCATAGAACGCCCGGCCCCGTTTGAAGCCCTCGAGATACATGGTCACAATGTCCGTTTCTGCATCTTTGAGAAAATAGTCGAGAAAATCAACCTCGTCGAGTTGGAGCTTGTTGCCGATGCTGACAAACTTACCGGGGACGATGGCGTTCTCGTGGAGGGCGTGGAGATAGGTGCCCCCGACGACGCCGCTCTGGGCGATCATGGCTACCCGGCCGCCGGCAGGGGGGGTCTTGAAAAAGGCGAAGGGCATCATCATCTTGATGTCAAAATTGACTGTCCCTACGCAGTTGGGACCGACAAACTTGATCCCGTATTTGGCGGCCACGTCGAGGACTTCCTTTTCCAGGGAGTGATCGC
Organism: Syntrophus aciditrophicus; assembly: GCA_020718905.1. Classification (GTDB taxonomy): domain Bacteria; phylum Desulfobacterota; class Syntrophia; order Syntrophales; family UBA8958; genus UBA8958. The sequence goes on from DYRD01000017.1 coordinate 5,507, forward strand.
CGTGGGAATATTCGCTGAAGCCGCTGGACTCGATAACAATGCGGCGTATCCCTTTTCGTCCGCAGGCGTCCATCAGGGCGGGTATGGTTTTGGCGGGGGTCAGGAAGATCGCCACTTCGGGTACTTCGGGAAGGCTCGCAATATCGGTGAAAATTGGTATCCCGGCTACTTCCCCCGCCTGTGAACCCACGCCGTAGAGATTACCTTGATAACCGCACTGTTTGTTGTTGAGGAGAATTATCTGGCCAAGATTCATTTTCGTGGCCGAAGCCCCGACGACGACCATGCTTTTCGGGAAAAAAAATGCCTTCATTTAGATACCGCCAGCTACTTAATTTACCTTTGCAGGGGAGGGAGCGATAGCTACTATTCTCCTTTGCCCCTGCGGCACTCCTATAAAGAAATCGCCCTGCCCTGTCAATCCCTCCTTGCGGCTTTCTTTTCTTTCATCTTGACATCATTATGAATACCTGTAAATTAGTTCGGATACGTCCCGGACCGTAACCAATAAATAACATGGCCCCGGCCAATCCCCACCAGGTTGTTGAAAAACTCCTTTAAGGACAGGCTGCTCAAAAAGGAGAGAAAATATGTCCCTGGAAAAATGGAAAGTGCAATACCCGGAGAAATTTGCCTCCGAAGGGGAGATTTTCAGCCACATTCACCGGGGAGGATACGATCTTTATCGGTTCGGCCTGTGCCGAGCCCCAGCATCTCGTGCAGGGCCTGATCCGTTACGTCAAATCATATCCCAAGGCCTTCTTTGACGCCGAGGTCCTCCATATCCGCTCCCTCGGCGTCGCCCCCTACGCCACGGAAAAATTCAAGCAGAATTTCCGCCACAATTCCTTCTTCATCGGCGACAGCACCCGGGAAGCCGTCAACAAGGGCGTGGCTGATTACACCCCCGTCTTTCTCTCGGAGACGCCGGAACTGTTCCGCAGCGGCCTGGCCCGGGTGGACATCGCCCTCATCCAGACTTCCCTCCCCGACGAAACGGATATCTGAGCCTCGGGATCAGCGTCGATATCGTTAAGGCCGCCACGCAAAAGGCCCCCATCGTCGTCGCCCAGATGAACAGATTCATGCCCCGGGTCCACGGCGACGCCTTTATCCATATGAGGGATATTGATTTTCTTGTCCACTATGACGAACATTTCCTGGAATACAGCAATGAAGCGGATTCGGAAATCGCCCTCAACATCGGCAAATACGTCGCCCGCCTCGTCGAAGACGGCGATACGATTCAGGTCGGTTACGGGCGCATCCCCAATGCCGTCCTGACGAACCTTAGGGATAGAAAACATCTGGGCGTCCATACGGAACTGATCAGCGACGGGATCATTGAGCTGATGAAATCGGGAGTCATCGATAATTCAAGAAAGACCATCAACCTGGGGAAAACGGTGACGACCTTCTGCATGGGTAACAAGGCTACCTATGATTATCTCCACGACAACCCGGTCATCGAATTCCGGACCATCGACTATACCAACAACCCCCTGATCATCGCCCAGCATGATCACATGACGGCCATCAACAGCGCCCTGGAGATCGACCTGACCGGCCAGGCAACGGCGGAGTCCATCGGACGGATCTTTCACAGCGGCGTCGGAGGGCAGGCGGACTTCATGCGCGGGGCCGTCTTCGCCAAGGGAGGCAAGTCCATTCTCGCCATTCAATCCACAGCGGCCTGCGACGTCGTTTCCCGGATCGTCCCCATGCTCAGGGGAGGTTCCGGCGTTACCCTGACCCGGGGGGATCTTCACTATGTGGTTACGGAATTCGGGATCGCTTACCTTCACGGGAAGAGTATCCGGGAACGGGCGATGGAACTAATCGGCATCACCCATCCCAAATTCCGTCCCTGGCTCATCGACGAGGCCAAAAAGCTGGGACTGATCTACAAGGATCAGGCGTTTATTCCCGGCGTCCGGGGCGAGTATCCGGAACACCTGGAGAGTTACAGGACAACTAAAAAAGGATATAATATCTTGTTCAGACCCATTAAGATCAGCGATGAACCATTGTTGAAGGACTTTATCTATTCCCTCTCGGATCAGAGTCTTTACCGCCGGTTTATGTCGGTACGGAAGGACGTTCCCCATGAGGTCCTGCAAAAGCTGGTTGTTATTGATTATACTGTTGAAATGGCAATTCTCGCCATTCTGCCCCGGGAGGAAGCCGAGGAAATCGTCGGGGTGGGCCGTTATTATACGGAACCAACGCGGCACTCAGCGGAAGTCGCCTTTGCCGTAAAAGACACCCATCAACAACTGGGGATCGGCACGGAACTCCTCGCCTATCTGACCTATCTGGCCAAAAGGCAGGGATTGCTGGACTTTACGGCGGAGGTACTCGCGGATAATCAGCCGATGATGCACACCTTTGAAAAGGGCGGCTTCGATCTGGAAAAGAAGCAAGTCGCCGGACTCTGGGAGCTCAAGATGACCTTCCGAGAGTAAGACAACGGAAGAATGATTTACGGAAGCAGGTGGTCACTTTGATTCGGAGTCAGGAGAAGATATCGTGCTATTCACATCTGGCCGGGGTATTTGCGGCGAGTGGCGGTACGATATATTTAATCCATATGGTACGGGCATGGACAGCTCATATGGTAGTTGCCATTGTTTACGGTTTATCGGCAATCCTGCTTTTTTCAGCCAGCGCTTCCTATCATGGGTTGAAACAAAATGAGGATGAAATATCCATCTGGCGCAAACTGGACCATTCCGCCATATTTTTCATGATCGCCGGCACTTATACCCCTGTCTGCTATATATACCTTTCAGGATATTGGAAATGGTCGATTATCATGATCCAGTGGGCATTAGTCGCTGGCGGGATATTTTTGAAATTTTTCTATCTCCATGCCCCCCATGGCCTTATTTTACCTGTTTGCCGGCGGCATATCTTATACGGTCGGGGCGATATTCTATGCGATCAAAAAACCGGCTTGGAAGGCGGGGTTTGGTTTTCACGAAATCTTTCACCTCTTCGTCCTCCTGGGAGGGGTATTCCATTATCTGTTGGTCTACATCGCCCTGGCGGGATGACGGAATTATTACGCTTTATCGATTTGGACGGCAGCCGGAGCAGCCTAGAGGTTTACAGTGAGAATGACGACCAACCCCGCAACCAGGATTGTAATCGCCGCAACCCCGCTTCCATGGAAACCTGAGGTTCGTATTTCAGTTCCCGCCGGGCGGCGCTAATGTCGAACCAGTGGGATGTTGCAAGCTCCTCCGCCAAAAATCGCGTCATCCGGGGCTCCCCCGGCAGTCTCAGGGCCGAGTGGATGCTTTCGATTACCGTCCCCATAAGGACGGCGCCGGATTTCGGGACGCCGCGGCGGATCGGCGGGATATCCGCCATGGACAGGATGCGGTTGACGAAATCCCAGAGATTGACCGGTTCGCCGTTGGATATGAAGTAGGCCCGGCCCGAGGCGTGCGGGTTGTCCCTCAGGGCGGTGGCGGCCAAAAGATGGGCCGCGGCGGCGTTGTCTATGTAAGTCGTATCGATGATGTTTTTCCCGGCCCCCACCCGCAGGATCTTGCCGGCCCTAGCCTGGGCGAGGATGCGGGGGATGATCTGGGTGTCCCCCGGTCCCCAGATGAGGTGGGGGCGCAGGGAAACGGTCCGGAGGTCCGGGGAGGCGGCAGCAAGGACGAGGCGTTCCCCTTCCGCCTTCGTGGCCGTGTAGGGGGAGCGGGGACGGGATGGATAGGGAACGGCTTCATCGACCCCCGCCATGTCGGCAGCGCCGAAAACGACGCTGGCGGAACTGGTAAAAACGAGACGGCCCACACCGGCGCTTCCGCAGGCGGCAAGGATGTTTTTCGTCCCCAGAACATTGGGCCGTGAGAAGGATTCGTAGTCCCCCCACACGCCTGCCTTGGCCGCATTGTGAAAGACAACGGCGCAGCCGGCGCAGGCCCGTTTCACCGCCTCGGGGTCCGTCAGGTCCCCTCTGATCACCGTAACGCCCCGCTGCCGCAGCTCCGGATAGTCGCCCCGGGCGAAACTCCGCACGGCATAGCCGGCCGCCAGGAGGTGATCGACGATGGCCCGTCCGAGAAAACCGCCGCCCCCGGTTACGAGAGCCTGAGTGCCCGTCGTTTGGGAGGACCCGGTATTTAATTCTTCGTTCTTATGGGGCATTATTTACTATGCCGTTCCGCCGCCCAGACCGTAAGCTGCTCCCGAAAAATCTTGGCATTGTGGCGGATGTCCACGGGGAAGCCGGGATGGTAGAGCACCGTCTTGATCTCCCGGGTTATTGCGCCGGCCCGGGCAATCGCCAGGATTTCCTCAGTCAGCCGGTCATTATCCCCCCCTGCGTCTCCCTGTTTTAGTTCGATAATGATTACGGGCCGCTTACTTCCCGTCTCCCCGACACCAACAAGGGCTGAACGCCTCACCCGGGGATGAACGTTGAAGAGGGCCTCGCAAGGAATGGTAAAGAGAGTCCCCCGGGCCGTTTCCACCCGGTGGGCCTTCCGGCCGCAGAACCACAGCCGGCCCGTATCGTCCAGATAGCCGAGATCACCCATGCGATGCCAGATACCGCCGTCGGCGTCTTGCATCTTCGCCGCCCGGGTCGCCACGGGGTTCTGGAAATATTCCTTTGTCGCCACCGGCCCCTTGACGGCAATTTCCCCGATCTGTCCCCGGGGGACCCTTACGGCGTCTCTTACATTTGCAAGCGCCTTTTCGGTTATTTCGATAATCCGGATCTCCATCCCCGCCAGGGGCCGGCCGACGCAGGTACCGCCGCCCGCCTCGGAGATGCGCCTGGTTTCGGTCAATATCTCCTTGCTGTCGATATCGCTCACCGGCAGGACTTCCGTCGCCCCATAGGGGGTATGGATCCGGGCATCTTCAGGAAGCATGAGGTGCATGGCTTCTATGAGATCGGCCCGCACCGGGGCTCCGGCGGTGATGATCCGCTTGACGGCGGGGAGTTTCGTCCCCGCCTCCGCCCCGTAGCGGGCCAGATTCTCCAGGAGCGCCGGAGACCCGTACATGCTTTTGCAATTATGCATCGCAAGGGCCTGAACGATTTTCTTCGGATCCGCCGCAGCGGGGTGGGTGGGATCCATATCGGGAATGACCGAGGTCATCCCCAGAACGACGTCAAAAAGGGAAAAGAGGGGGAAAGTAGCCAGATCGACCTCATCCTGTCCATAACCGAAGTGGGTGCTCAGGTAACGTACCTGGGCGTCAAACATCCCGTGTTCGTAGACAACGCCCTTGGGAGGACCGGTGCTGCCCGTAGTAAAGAAAATGGCGGCCCGTTCATCGGAACGGGCGGGAACGGGGGGGAAAGGCCGCCAGGGGACCTTGCGAAAATCATTCAGGGTATATCCTCCCCAGAAAAAGCGCCGGCCGACGGTTATCTTGACCTTTACAGTCGAAAATTTGCCCGGCGAGAGGACCCGGAGGACATGGGCCAGGGGGACGCCGATGAAGGCCTCGGCGCCAATGGAGGAAAGATTAGCCACGAGTTTCTGCCGGCCCATCCCCGGATCGATCATCACCGGGACCGCCCCCACCCGGAAGAGGGCAAAGGTGAGGGCAAACAATTCCAGCGACGGCCTGACCATGAGGATCGTTTTCACCCCCTTGGTAATCCCTACCTGCCGCAAGCCGTGGGCCAGGCGGTCCGTTTCCTCCTCCAACTCCCGGAAGGTCCAGTGGACAAAGGTCCCCGAACCGGGGGCGGCGGGACAGATAACGGCCTTCTTGTCCGGGAGGAGGCGGGCAACACGGGAGAGATGCTCACTGAGGTTCGAGGTGCCGTTTGGTTTTGAGGCGCCGACGGTTGTATCTTCCATTTCCATTATCCGGGAAGGGGATGTTTTTTCAAGAACCCCTTCATGAGGAAGACAATCTTATCTCCCTCATCTTCGAGGAGATAATGCCCTCCCTGGGGAAAGGTGTGCACTGCCGCGGCGGGAAATCGCCGGCGCCATTCGGCGAAGATAATCGCGTCAAAGACAAAATCCTTCCTTCCCCAGCAGATCATCATGGGAATATGACCCAGGAGGTGCAGATGCTCGTCCGTCCACTTAACGAGGGCGTAGCTTTTGTCTGACTGATAAACGGGGATATCCTGGACGAAGCGCAAGGTGGCAATCCGGTTTTTCCAGGAGTTGTAAGGGGCCGTCAGGGCGGCTCTTACTTCCCCGGACATCGTCTTGACAACACCCAGATAGGTGGCGAAATAGGAAAAGGCGTTGAAACCCCGCACCAGCAGCGCCGGAATGGCCGGGAAATGGCGGATAAACGATAGTTGCCAGGGCAATGATTTCGCTTGCGGAATGAGAAAGGCCCCGGTATTGAGCACGACAATGCGGCTGATCCGCTCCGGCCTACGGGCGGCACAGGCCATGCCGATCATCCCTCCCCAGTCGTGCACGATGAGGGTGACGTTGCTTTTCAGCCCTAAATGATCCAGGAGGGCCTCGAGGTTGTTGACATGGCTCGCCACGGTGTAGTCAAAGGCCTCGTCCGTAGGCCGGGAGGAAAGCCCGCAGCCCACATGGTCCGGGACAATCACCCGGCAGGAGGGACTCAGGGCCTTGACAATGTCACGGTAATAGAATGACCAGGTCGGATTGCCGTGGACGGCCACGACGGGCTCCCCCTGCCCTTCATCCAGGTAGTGATAATAATAACCGGGGGCCTTCAGCCAATGGCTCGCGAAAGGGTATAAACGCCGGTGCGGGGCGATATCAAAGTGGGGCGTGATCTTGTCTGCAACGGCATCGGCAGGTGCGAATTTCATGATCCTAAGATGAATAATATTTGACGAAGGATGCAGCGCAACGCCGCATCCGGACTTTATTAAGCAGCCGTCACAGATTCCGATAGAGCGCAAGGGAAACGGTTATCCCGGCGCCGACGGTCAGGAAAAGACAGTTTTCCGCCGCCCCAAAGCGCCCCGAACTCATGGCCCGCTCCAGGGCAAATCCGATTCCCGCCGTATGGACATTCTCCAATTTGTCGGTCACATCAACGAGCTTTCCCTCCATACCCTGCTTCTTTTTGAGTTCGCCCAGAAACCCGGGCGGACTCTGAGACGGAATGATCAGATCAACGTCCTCCATTTTGAGCGAAGCCTCTTTCAAGAAAGCGTCCAGATTTTCCAGGGCATACTTGGCGCATTCCTTTGCATATCCTTCCGCCTGGCTCATGACCAGGATGTTTCCCATCTTCCGTTTATGCTGCCTCCATTCGAGTCTACCCTGCATATCATCGATAAAGCGGCCCGCCGTTTCCGACTTGAAATGGAGAAAACCGCTGCCGTCATCGCCGCGGGACAGCAGGAAAGCGGCAGCGGCGGGGGTGAAGCTGTAACCAAGACTTTCACCGGGGACCGGATCGGTATCGGCGGCAACGACCATGCCATGCTCAATCATCCCGGATTGGAGAAAGCCGTCCACGACCATCACGCCGGTAAGCATCCCGCAGCCCCCATTGGTCAAGTCAAAGGAAAAGGTGCTGCGATTGCCGGTAATGACCTCATTGGCGCCGATAGCCCGTTGAATGAAAGTGGCAATGGCGGGTTCCCCCATATGGCGATCACGATAAATTCCGGCATTAATCAGGATACCCAGCAAATTCGGATCCAGCCGGGCGCTTTTCAAGCAGTCATTTGCCGCCTTTATTTCCATGTCGACGGACCCCCGACGGAAAAATCCCGGGGTACTTAAACCAAGAGCATCAATTATCGATCCCATATCGATCCACCAAATCATCCATAGTAAATATTACGAAACCCATCGTCAAACCCGAAGCCAGGGCCATAAGCATCATCCTGTCTCCCGCCTGGAAACGCTTTTCATGAAGATGACGGTATAGGGCCAAGAAATGTGATGTCGACGCTGTATTCCCGTATTCCTGCAGATTCACGATGATGTTTTTTGCCCGCACCCCAAAATAATGGCCCAGCCGTTTGTCTCCCGAACGGATGGCCCGTATGGAGGTCTGGTGGGGAACGATATGATCGATATCGCCATATTCCAGACCTGATCCTTGCAATGCCCTCTCGGTAATAAAAGGCATATTGTCGATGGCCACATGATGAATCTTCCTGGCGTCCGTGGTCATTTGCGCCCCCGGGGCGTTGCGGCAGGGCCCGCCGATGCAGAGGTCACTATACTTGGCGAGACTGACAAAATTCGATATTTCTAACGTTGCCTTACCTTCCGCGGATCTTTCCATGATCACCGCGGCGCCGCAATCGCCGACGGTCAGGGAGGCCAATTGGCCGCTTAGCACGGTTTTGACCCGGGGAACGGCGTTACGGCTCGCAGAAGTGAGGTTTTCACCGGAGATGACCATGCCACGCTTGATGACACCCCGGCGGATAAAATCATCCATGATCAAAACACCGGTCAGCATCCCGGCACAGGCATTGGCAATGTCGAAATTCAAGGCCCGAGACGCCCCGATGGCCTCCTTGACATACAGGGAAAAGGGCGGTTCCCACACAAAAGTCGTGCCATCCTTGTATTTGGTAATGGAGCAGCAGATGATCATCTCCAGGTCCTCGCCCTGATAACGCGAGTGGTTCAGACAGTCCCGGGCGGCGTTGAGGGTAAGGCCGTAGGAATCTTCCTTAGCCGAACATACCCGTCGCTCCTTGATGCCGGTGAGTCGCTCGAGATCGAATTTTCCCCACATCTTTACCCCGCTCATCAGATCCTTCGTGAAGAGGCGCTGCTCAGGAACCTTGACGCCGATGCTCTCAAAACGGCTCGCAAAGGGGGGAGATGAAGATGGGGAAGGAACGGAGGACCTTTCTTCTTTTGCTTTTTCAGTCTTCATGATTCGTTTGGAAACCTCCAATCCAATAAGGAAGGTAAGAGGTTAAAATGCGTGATAGTGTATTGAAAACATCCTTTCCTGTCAATGGGAAATACCTCCCAAATGGTCATTGACACAAAGGGGCTTCATAGTATATAATGCTGATTATTATAAAGGATTTCCATATCCGATGGGAAGGGAGAAAACGATGCTGGATCTGGCAAAAAAAGCCGTGCTCATCGGCACCGGGATGGCCTTGGCGGCGACGGACAAAATTCAAGGCGTCGTTGACAATCTGGCGGAAAAAGGAGAAAATGCGGGCAAGGAGGCCCGGGAGGCCGTCCAAGGTCTTGTGAAAAAAACGCAAGAGACCCGCAATGCCGTCGAAGGTGAAGCGGAGAAGGTTATGACGGATGTTACCGCTTTCTGGTTCTATGCCAGCTGGATGGACGAAATGGAGGATCAGGTGGAGAAAGTCGTAACCCTCCTCTTGAAAAAACTCCATATTCCGGAACGGCGGGAACTGGAAGACGTCAAGGCAAGGATTGAAAGGCTGGAGCAGGAACCGGGACAGGATAATTGCGATTGACCATTATCAGTTTATCAAAGGAGGCAGATATGGCAAAAAGGACTATTATCTGGATTATGGGCATTTTATTTCTTTTCAGCGCTTCCGTTGTCTCAGCGCAGATGACGGGAAGGCAGGTTATGGAAAAACAGAAGGAACGCCATAAGGTCAAGACGGAAATCGGCAATGAGGACATGATCCTGCAAGACAAGAGCGGGGCCAAGGAAAACCGCCAGGTGGTACGCTATGCAAAGGAAGTCGGTAAGGACCTGCACCGCTACCTCGTGGTGTTTCTGAGCCCCGGCGACATCCGCGGGACGGCGCTGCGGACCTGGGAGAAAAAAGGCAGAGACAACGATCAGTGGCTCTACCTGCCGGCAAAGAAGACGGATCAACGCATTGCCAAGGCGGGGAAGAGAAACTACTTCATGGGCACCGATTTTACCTATGAAGACCTGGAACCGGAAGACCTGGACAATTTCAACTACAACATCCTCCGGTCGGAGCAGTTCAGTCATGAAGGAAAGGCTTATGACTGTTATGTAATCGAGGCCCTTCCCGCCAATGACAAGAAAAAGCAGGAAACGGGCTATGCCAAGCGGATCATGTGGATCGAAAAAGTCAACCTGACCACGCTGAAGACTGATTTCTACGACCGGCGCGATAAGCACCAGAAAACCCAGCTCAACTACAAGTACGTGAACGTAGGCGGCACCGTCATGCGTCCCATGCAGACGATTATGAACAACATGGAAAAGAGCCACAAAACGGCGACAACCACGAGAGCGCGGAAAATAAATACCAATATGGCTGATTCCACCTTCACCGATTCATTTATCCTGTCAGGCAAGCATCTGGAGTAAAGGAGTCCGCTACCGATGAGAATTAACCCGCTTCTCAAAAGTTTAGCCCTCCTGCTGGTCATATATCTCCTCTGCCCCCCTTTCACCTGGGTGCAGACGGACTACCGTTTACAGCAAGACGATCTGCTCAAGGAGATGGATAAGGCAGGGGAAGCCACACCGGAACAAAAGGGCCAGGGAAAGATCGTCCAGGCGGCAGCAAAGGAATCGACCGTACTCTCAAAGCTTGTGGACGACTTTCACGGCAGTTTACGCCTGCGGGGGATGCATTACTGGCAGAATCCTCCGGAACGGGAGGGGGCGGATACAAGAAACGACTTCGGCAATGCCCTTTTTAAATTCTCCGACAAGATCAGTTACCAGAACTTCGCCTTTAATGTCGGGGGCTGGGTAGAGTACGGCAACGAGGAAAATACCTATTCCGGGACCTCTTTCAGCGAGTTCTGGCAGGACCTGGACCGGCGCCGGCGTATCCTGGATATGAGCGATCTATACGTCAACTACAGACGGGACACCTTTAATTTCCTGGTCGGGGAAAAGACCCTCACCAACGGCATGTCCACGCTGTACCTGCCCTCAGACCGGATGCGGCCTCAGGATCTCAACGATCCCCTGGACGTCAAGGATCTCAACATCTGGCAGGCGCGAATGGATTACGACGTAGCCGAAGCAACGACACTGACCGCCGCCTTTCTCCCCGTGTATCAACCCCAGAAGACACCCAGTGAGACTTCACGCTGGATGGGGGAACGGAAGCAGGGTGATTCTACGGAATTCGACCTCTACGATGCGGGCAATGCCAATATGCAAGAAGACGTCGCCAAGGTCACGGATAACAACTTCGGCTATTTTGCCCGCTTCAAGAAGAAGGGGTTTCACGGCTGTGATTTCTTTGCCTCCTTCTATCACGGCCCCAATCCCTTCTATGTCGTTCGAGAAGTAACCGATCCAGGAACCGGCCTACCCCAGCGCATCAAGGAAGTCGTCAAAGTGGACGACTACGCCGCCGGCTTCTCCACGACCTATGAAAGCTGGGAATTTCATGGGGAAGTGGTCTATAATTACGCTTACGACCGTAAGGATGACGACTATTTCAACTATGTGGCCGGTTTTACCTACACCTTCGATGATTTCGCCAAAAAGCTCTGGCTGGAGAAGATCGAGGTAACCGCCGAATATGCCAACGAGATCATCACCAGGTTTCAGAACGCCGCAACCTATGTCTCCAGTTCGAAGAAATCGCGCCTCGGCCGCAATGACATCCTGAGTCGCATCAATTTTGAGTACAGCAACAAGTTGTCTTTCCAGTTCGTCTGTAATTTTCTCCTCACCCGGGGAGAAGAAGGACGGTTTCAAAGGTTGGAGGCCAAATATAAACTCCGGGACGGCCTGATTACAAAACTCGCGGGAGAGTTTTTCGGGGGGCAAAGCGACAGTACCTATGGCCGCTGGCAGCGCAACGACCGGCTCATCCTGGAGTTTGAATACGGTTTCTGAAATCCCGCCGGCATCGTAAAAAGTCCGGATGCTGCGTTGCGCTGCATCCCTAGTCATTGCGGTGTACGACAAAAGTACGCCGCATTCCTCAGGACTTGTGCGCCTCGCCTGCGGATCTTTTTACGATGCCGGCGATTATGACCAAATTTTCATGCTTACGGTTCATCAATAATCCATGGCTTAACTGTTTGCACCCCGTAATACGGACAGGATATCTCCGTGGATCTTGCCGTTTGAGGCGACGACATGGGGGGCGGTCAGGGTAAATGTTTCCCCGTTCAGATCCGTAACTACCACTCCGGCCTCTTCCACCAATAGGCACCCCGCAGCGGTATCCCAAGGTTTCAGCTTCAATTCCCAAAATCCGTCAAAGCGGCCTGCAGCCACATAGGCCAGATCTAGGGCCGCCGAACCGGCCTGGACCTTTACGGCCATCGATTCAAAATGATCCATGTTGTTCTCTTTGGTCAAACGGATATCGTAAGGGAATCCCGTGGCAAGCAGACTCCGGGAAAGGTCCGTTGTCTCCGAGGCGGCGATGGGTTTGTCATTGAGGAAAGCGCCTCGACCCTTTTCCGCCACAAACATCTCCTCCAGCATGGGATTGAATACCACCCCCAGGACGCAGGTCCCCTCCCATTCCAGGGCCAGGGAAACACAGAAGACGGGATAGCCATGGGCGTAGTTGGTTGTCCCATCCAGAGGATCGATAAGCCAGCGGTAAAGAGAACCGATATGGGTGGCCGGCGATTCTTCCGCCAGAATATCGTGACCAGGGTATTGCTGATGAATGGCGGCGATGATCATGCTCTCGGCCTGCTGGTCCGCTTCGGTAACAATACCGATTTCCCCCTTAAAGCGGACATCATGGCGGCGATGGAGATGTTTTTTCAAATAATCTCCGGCCCTCCGCACCGCCGACACGGCCAGTTGCCTATAGTCAGAACTCGCGGCGATAATCGCCCCCGTTGCTTCCATATCCATCATGAGTAATGATTCCTTCAATCATTTTATTTGCATGGCTTCGTAATTGATGTTAGATAAAAAAACAATAAGGAAAGAGAAATGAAATCCTCTGAACCTCTATCAGGAGAAATTCCTGCCGTCAACAAGGAACCGGAGGTTATCGATCTTAAGGGGCTCCGCGAAGCCAAGGGATTAAGCTTGAGGGATATCCTTTCGGTAACGAGAATCACCGTAACCAACCTTGAAGCCATCGAAGCAGGGCATTACGACCTTCTTCCCGCACCGGTTTACGCGCGAACCTTCATCAAGACCTATGCCGGGATTCTGGGAACCGCTAGTAAACCCATTCTGCAACAATACGAAAACTACCTGAAATCCCGTGATGAAATCCAGGAGGGCCAGCAGGAAGAGCATGAGGAGCTATCCAGAAAAGAAAAAAAGGCGCATAATGTCCGTTTTCTCCTCTGGATCGTGGCTGCGATCATGCTCTGCGGCTTAATCGTTTCAATCTTGCTTATCTACGTCAAAGATGTTGCAGATCTCTCTTCCGTCCCGCAGCTGGGTTCACCGAAAAGTGCCTCTTCTACGGTTCCGGCTCCGACGCCTAACCCGGCCCTTGCCCCGACGAACGCCCCCAATGTTCCACCGGCTGCACCTGCCGGACCAGCGCCTTCCGCCGTAAACCAACCGTGGCAAACCCCTGAGCACCAGGGTGTCGGCGGTCAGCAGCAAGAACCGCCATTAAACCTGAAAATCGCAGCGGTGGAAAAGACGTGGCTCAGGATATCCGCGGACGGGAAGGAACCTGAACAAATTATGCTGACCAAGGGAGACCGGATAGAACGTATGGCCGGGGAAGCCTTTATTGTCGATATCGGCAATAAAGGCGGCATTCTTGTGACATTCCAGAACAAACCCCTTCCAGCCTTGGGAAAAAGGGGGGAGGTTATTCATCTCAAGTTCCCGTGATTATCTGGTCAGCGGAGACATCCTTAAATGCCCCCGCTGACCTAAGTTCCCTTAAATTAATCCGCAAAGAATTGACAACCGGGGAAGAATGTTTTAAGAACATGATAAAAAATCAAGTCCTCTCCAGAAAGGAGACTCTTTATGTTTGGTATCGGCATGCCGGAACTTCTTGTTATCCTTGTAATTATATTGATAATTTTTGGCGCCGGGAAGCTTCCCGAAATCGGCGGCGCGATCGGGAAGGGGATTAAAAACTTCAAAAAGGCAACCCGGGAACCGGAAGATATCGATGTCACACCGGAAAACAAGAAGATCGACCCTAAATAATCCTAATTCCCTCTTCAGAAAGGCACATCATCATCGGGAAGGGATTCGGCGCTGAAGTAGGGAGGGGCTGACCCCTCCGTCGTTGCCGGAGCTTGCCCCTTTTGCTGGCCCTTGGCTTCCAGCATCTGCATGTTGGCGGCAATGATTTCGGTGGTATATTTTTTTATTCCTTCTTTGTCTTCCCAGGCCCGGGTTTGAATCCTTCCCTCGATAAAAACCAGCCTGCCTTTGGACAGATAGTTGCCGCATATTTCCGCCAGTTTTCCGAAGGTAACGATCCGGTGCCATTCGGTTTTCTGTGTTCGCTCACCGTTTTTGTCCTTCCGCTGCTCATCCGTTGCGAGCGTAAAATTGGTAATCATGAGACCATCAGGGGTGTACTTCACCTCCGGATCTCCGCCTAACCTGCCTATCAATATGACCTTGTTGACCATAAGTCCTCAGTCCTCCTTTTCATAGAATCGCGATTTGAATCGACCATACATAAGTTCTTCCCTTATGGCAATATGATTCGTAAACTCCGATCCAGAAATCCCCCTTGACTAATGGGAGAAAAAAATATAGCGGAACGCACTTTATATAGTGTGGAGCATTTGTCAAATGGAAGAAAGCGAACTGATAAGAAATCGCAAAGAGAAGATCGTCGCCATCAGAGCAGCGGGAATTGATCTCTATCCCAATGATGCAAAGGTTAAAAATACCTCGACAGAACTTAGGGCCCGTTTTGGAGACCTGGACCAGGACTCCCTGGCCCAAATCGAGGAAACATTTTCTCTCGCCGGACGCTTGATGGCGATCAGAAATTTCGGGAAGGCATCTTTCGTAAGTATTCAGGACCGCAAAGGAAGGCTGCAGGCCTTCATCCATAAAGGCCTTATTGGCGAGGAGGATTACGCCCTCTTCAAACGCCTTGATGTGGGAGATATCGTTTATGTGAGCGGCAGCATCTTCAAAACCAAAACAGGGGAATTGTCGATTGAAGCTAAGGAGATACGCCTCCTTGCCAAATCCCTCCACCCCCTTCCCGAAAAGTGGCACGGGCTGACGGACGTCGAAACGAGATATCGCCAGCGTCACCTCGACCTGATCATGAATCCTGACGTGAAGGAAGTGTTCTACCGGCGGAGCCGGATTGTCAAGTTGATAAGGGATTTCATGGAGGCAAGGGACTTTCTGGAAGTGGAAACTCCCATGATGCAGGCACAGGCCGGGGGGGCAGCCGCCAAACCCTTCAAGACATATCATAACACCCTCGGCATGGACCTGTATATGCGCATCGCCCCGGAACTGTACTTGAAGCGACTGGTAACCGGAGGGTTGGAAAGGGTTTATGAGATAAACAGAAATTTCCGCAACGAGGGGATTTCCGCTTTCCATAATCCCGAATTTACGATGATGGAATTCTACATGGCCTATGCAACCTACGAGGACCTGATGGATCTCACCGAAGAGCTATTTATTTTTATCGCCCGCAATCTCTTCGGCGCCCTCCAGTTTAACTACCAGGAAGCGACGATCGATCTAACATCCCCGTGGCAGCGGATTACCGTTAAAGAGGCTATTATACAATACCTGGACGGCGCGCCGGAGGTTTTGGACGATCAAGGGCAGGCGGTCGCATTTTCCAGGCAATTGGGGCTGGAAGTGGATGCAAAGGAAGCCCTGGGAAAAATCCTCATGATCATTTTTGAAGAAAAGGTGGAAAAAAACCTTATCCAGCCCACCTTTGTCACCCAGTACCCCGTAGAGGTGTCTCCCCTTTCCCGGCGAAATGCCTTGAATCCGAACTTTACCGACCGCTTTGAGCTTTACATCTGCGGTAAGGAAATCGCCAATGCCTTTTCCGAACTTAACGATCCGGAGGATCAGCGAGGGCGCTTCCGCATGCAACTCCGTGAACGGGAGGCGGGAGATGAAGAAGCCCACCAGATGGATGAAGATTATCTCAGAGCCCTTGAATACGCCATGCCGCCGACGGCAGGGGAAGGCATCGGCATCGACCGGCTGGTAATGCTCTTTACCGACTCGGCCTCCATTCGGGATGTGATCCTCTTTCCCCTATTGAGAACCACTAGCCCCCTCCCCTTGACGGAGAGAGAGCTATAGACATCCATGTCCTTTGAATTTTTTATAAGCCTCCGGTATCTCAAGGCCAAGCGGAAGCAGGTATTTGTCTCTATTATCACGTTCTTGTCAATCGGAGGCATCGCCTTGGGCGTTGCCGCGCTGATCATTGTCCTCGCCGTGATGAACGGCTTTGAAACGGACCTCCGCAACAAGATCCTCGGGATGAACTCCCATGTCCTGCTGATGGAATATACGGGCCCGATGAAGGATTACGACAAGCTGGCAAAGAATGTAGAAGGACAAAGCGGCGTTGTTGCCTCGACGCCGTTTATATACAGTCAGGCGATGTTGAAAAGCAGCCAGGGGGTTACGGGCGTCGTCTTAAGGGGCCTGGAACCGGAGAGTGCCTTTCGCGTCATCAGCCTCGGTAAAATCAGGGACGGTAAAATTAGCTATCTCAAGGTTGCCGAACGGGCCAAGTTGAAACTTCCCGAGGATATTGCCGAGCTACCCGGCATCCTTATCGGCAAGGAACTGGCCAAACATTTGGGCGTTTATCTCTTTGAGACGGTTACCATCGTATCGCCCATGGGGATCTCGACGCCTATGGGAATGGTCCCGAAAATGAAGCGCTTTGTCGTCGCCGGCGTCTTCGATTCGGGATTTTACGAATATGATTCGACTTTGGCATACATTTCCCTACCCGACGCCCAAGAATTCCTCAACATGAAAGGGATGGTCACGGGTCTGGAAATCAAGGCTAATGACATTTATCAGGCCGATGCTATTGCCAAGGGGCTGGAGAAAACCCTGGGCTATCCGTACTGGGCACGCAACTGGATGGAGATGAACAAGAATCTCTTCGCAGCCCTGAAGCTGGAAAAGCGGGTCATGTTCATCATTCTGAGCCTCATTGTCCTCGTGGCGGCATTTAACATCATCACGACCCTGATCATGGTCGTGATGGAGAAATCGAAGGATATTGCCATTCTCAAATCAATGGGGGCGACTTCCCATCACATCATGAAGATTTTCGTTTTTCAGGGAATCATCATCGGGGCGATCGGAACCTTCTTCGGAACCATTGCGGGATTGCTGGTCGCCCTGAATCTGGCAAGCCTCTCGGTGTATGTGGAGCGTCTCTTAGGGATAAAAATTCTCCCGGGAGACGTGTATTATCTGACGGAACTGCCTTCGAAGGTCAATTACGGCGACGTTGCCCTGATTATTATCGGCGCCATGACGATCTGCTTCCTCTCGACGATCTATCCCTCCCGGCGCGCCTCGAAACTGGATCCGGCAGAGGCTTTGAGGTACGATTAGTGATCCGGATTAACGATCTGAAAAAAATATTTGTCAAAGACGGCAACAATATCGAAGTATTAAAAGGATTGAATCTCGAAATCAGGAAGGGAGAATCCCTGGCCATGCTCGGAGTTTCCGGAGCCGGGAAGAGTACCTTGATCCATATTCTTGGGGCGCTGGATCATCCCACTTCCGGGACAGTCCTCTTTGACGATATCAATATCTTCTCCTGGGATGACAATAAAATTGCCAAGTTCCGGAATAAAAAGATCGGCTTTGTCTTTCAGCTTCATAATCTGCTACCCGAATTCAGCGCCCTGGAAAACACCATGATGCCGGCCCTGATTCACGGCCTTTCCCGCCGAGAAGCGAGACAGCGGGCCGAATCGCTACTGGAGAGCGTCGGTCTCGCTCACCGCTTCACCCATAAATCGGGCGAACTCTCCGGCGGCGAGCAACAACGGGTAGCCGTCGCCAGGGCTTTGGTCATGGAGCCGGACATTCTTCTTGCCGATGAACCGACGGGAAACCTTGACACGGGAACAGGAAAAAAGATAGAAGACATCCTGTTGGGACTCAATACCTCAAAAAAAATTACGTTGGTGGTGGTCACCCATAACAAAAGCCTGGCCGACCGCATGCAAAAAAGAGTCGGGCTCCGCGATGGAAGGACATATGACATCTCATCGACATAGAACAGCAGCGACGTCTGTGGTCTGTATCAACCTTATCATCGGGATGATCTTGGGGGGGTTGATTCTTGGGGGGGCGATCTTTATTCACCCGCCCGCAATTTCCGCAGCCGCCCCCGTTAAGGTAACCCTGCTGCCCTTCACGGTGTACAGTAAAAGTTCGACGGCCTTTCTGCAGGGGGCGCTTTATGACAACCTGGAACGAGAGTTGACTAAGGCTAAAAACGTTCAGCTCACCCCCAAGGAAAAGATCAGGCAACTCATGGCGGATCGCAAAGGGGATGACGCCACCATCGTCGCCATGGGCAAGCTCACGGAGGCGTCATACGTCGTCTCCGGAACCCTCACCGAATTAGGGGAGCAACTGAATGTGGATGTCAAGATCTATGACGTTACGGCCGGCAAGTTTCTCCTGCCCTACTCCGCCCAGGGGAAAGGACCGGAGAGCATCTCCTCCATCGCCGCCCAACTGCGCGGAGACATCCTGGTCAAGATCGCCGCGACCCAACGGATTGCCCGCATCAATTTTCAGGGAAACAACAAAATTGAAAGCAGCGCCCTTAATCAGGTCCTCAAGAGCACCCAGGGAAGCATCTACTCGGAAAGCGGTCTGGCCGATGATATCCGGGCCATTTACAAACTTGAATATTTTGACGATGTGGTCGCCGACGTCACGGAAACAGCGGACGGTCGGGTCATAACCTTCATCGTGCAAGAAAAGGGGCTCATCACGGATATCCAAATCAAGGGGAACAAGAAGCTGGACACCAAAGATATTGAAGCCGCCTTGACTTTCAAGACCCGCCAGGCCCTGAACCGGGAAAAGATCACGTCCTCCATCGAGAAGATCAAAGTCCTTTACGACAACAAAGGCTATTACAACGCCGAAATCACCTATGCCGTCGAAAAGGAAAAAGAGAAAGACATTCGTGTCGTCTTCAACATCAAGGAAAATGACAAGACCTACATAAAAAAGATCTCTTTCGAAGGAAACCAGTCTTACCGGGAAAAAGAACTCAAAGGGTTGATGAAGACCGAAGAACAGGGATTTTTTCATTATTTTACCGATTCGGGCCTCCTCAAGAAAGACGATCTCAAGCAGGACGTAAACAAGCTCAACGCCTTTTACCTGAATAACGGGTTTGTCAACGCCCATGTGGGGGACCCGACTATCACCTTCGATAAAAAAGGCATCTACATCAAGATCCTCGTCACCGAAGGCCGGAGGTTTAAGATCGGCAGGGTGGACATTACGGGTGGTGCGCTGAAAACACCGCGCTCGGAACTGATGGGAAAATTGAATATCCGCAAACAGGATAATTTTGACCGCGGGGCCATCATCAAGGACATGGAGCTTCTGACTCAGACCTGTAATGACGAAGGCTATGCATACGCCGATGTAGCTCCCATGACCAAAATCAACGACAAGGATCTCACCGTAGATGTGATCTATCAGATCAAGAAAGGCAACACGGTTTATTTCAACCGGATATCCCTATCGGGAAACACCAAGACCAGAGACAAGGTCATCAGGAGAAATCTCTTGATCGCCGAAGGAGATCTTTACAGCAGTACGAACTTGAAGGACAGCTACAAGAATCTCATGCGGATGAGATATTTCGAGGAAGTTGATTTTCAATCCGAAAATGGTCCCGATGACACCCTTGCCGATGTCAATATCCGTATCAAGGAAAAACCGACGGGCATGGTCAGTATGGGCGCCGGATACAGCGCCCTGGATAAGGCGATGGCCATGGCCCAGGTATCCCAGGAGAATCTTTTCGGTCGGGGCCAAATCCTGAGTCTCAAGGCCAATATAGGCTCCGTATCAACCTACTATGACCTCTCCTTTACGGAGCCCTGGCTATTCGACATGCCTTTATGGAGCAAGTTCGATCTCTGGAATTCCGCCCGCAACTATGATACGTACAACCTCGATACCAAGGGCTTCGGCACCGTTTTCGGGTACCCCCTATGGGAGCGGCTCATGGGCTATGTCTCCTATACCCTCGCCTTTACGGATGTGAATAATGTCTTATCCAAGGCATCGACTGATATTCAGCAGCAGGCGGGCAGCTCCACGACGAGCAGTATGGGGTTTACCGTCTCCCGAGACACCACGGACGACAACTTTTTCCCCACTACGGGATCGAAGAACTCAGGCTCGATTCTTCAAGCCGGCGGAATATTGGGGGGATCGACAAGTTTCACCAAATATACGGGCATGACGGCCTGGTACTTCCCGCTGCCCCTTGAGACCGTTTTTGACATCCGGGGACGTATCGGTTATCTCCAGGCAAATGACGGCAAACCCCTGCCCGTTTATGAACGGTATTACCTCGGTGGCATAAGCACCTTGAGAGGACTGCGGGATGTGGGCCCCAAGGACCCCATAACGAATGACCTGATCGGCGGCACGACCATGGTTTGTTTCAGCGCCGACCTCGTGTTTCCCCTTATCAAGAATGCAGGTATGAAGGGCGTCGTGTTCTATGATACGGGCAACGCCTGGGATGGGGGATACAATCTCGGTGATATGCGGCAAACCGCCGGGGCGGGTATCCGCTGGTATTCTCCCATCGGTCCGTTGCGACTTGAATGGGGCTATGTTTTGGACAGGAAGTCCAGTGAAGATTCGAGCAGATGGGAATTCACCATCGGTATGAATATGTAATAACCAATAAATACGGAGGGTAATCATGAAAAGATATCTAGTATTGGCAATTGCGGTTGGTCTTGTTTTTTCCCTGTCCCTGGGGAATCCTCACTCGGCAAGGGCCGAAAAAATCGGCTTTGTTAATGTGGAAGAGGTCCTGACGAATTCCGATATCGGCAAGACCGCCGGAGAAGAGCTAAAAAAGAGCTATGAAAAAACTAAAAAGAACATCCAGGACAAGGAGAAGGAACTACAGCGGCTGAAGGATGAACTGGAGAAGCAGCGGCCCGTCCTGACCGAAAAAGCCATGAAAGACAAGGAGCAGGCCTACCAGAAAAAGTTCCGTGACTATCAGGATCTGGTTAAAGACGCCAATGATGACATGCAGGGCCGTCGACAGGAATTCCTGGGAAAGAATGTCCCGGAGATAATGAAGATCGTAACCAGTATCGGCGAGAAGGAAGGCTACACCCTCATCTTGGATCTGAGCAACCCTACCATTGCTTATTCCGCCAAGGACAATAACCTTACCCAAAGGGTCATGCAAGAATTCAACAAACTCAAGAAATCAAGGTAGCATAATCTTGGAAAAGGCATTAAGCGAACTGGCCGTCCTGCTGAACGGGACAATTATTGGCGACGCCAACGCCCTCATCACCGGGGTTAATAGCCTCGACGAGGCGCAGAGCGGTGATATCTCCTTTTTTGCCAACCCTAAATACGGGGAAAAGCTTGCAAACACAAAAGCCTCCGCCATCTTGGTAAAGCCGGGAACCGCAGGGGCCGGCAAAAATCTGCTCGTTGTCCAGGATCCCTATGCTGCCTTCGGCACCCTGCTTGAGCATTTTTATGGGCAACCACATCCCCAGGCAGGCATCCACCCCCTGGCGTTCATAGGAGAAAACGCCCTTGTATCCCCGGAGGCCTCGATCTATCCCCATGTTTATGTAGGCCCCCGGTCGGAGATTGCCAAGGATGTCATCCTCTATCCCGGCGTCGTTATCGACTGCGACGTCACTATCGGCGAGGGCACGGTCCTTTATCCCAATGTGACGGTTTACCGGGGATGTATCATCGGCAAACGGGTTACTCTCCATGCGGGCGTGGTTATCGGCGGCGATGGCTTCGGCTTCGCCCTGCCGGGACAGGAAAACCGGAAGATCCCCCAGGTGGGGATAGCGCAGATAGATGATGATGTCGAAATCGGGGCCAATACGACTATCGATCGGGCAACCCTCGGCAGGACATGGATCCAGAGGGGCGTCAAAATCGACAATCTGGTTCAGATTGCCCACAATGTCGTAATCGGGACAAACTCGATCATTGTCGCCCAGGTCGGCATTTCCGGCAGCACAAAAATCGGGGAAAGCGTCATGATCGCCGGTCAGGCCGGGGTAGTCGGCCACATCAATATCGGCGACCATGCCATGATCGCCGCCAAAGCGGGTATCCATAAGGATATTCCTCCGGGGCAGATTTGCGCCGGGTTCCCCCAGCAGCCTTACCGGGAGTGGCGGCGGACGGTGGCAACGCTTCCCAAACTTCCGGGAATGAGAAATAACATTACCGCCCTTAGCCGGCGCATCGAAGTTCTGGAAAAAATTATTAAGGAAAAGGAAGGAAAAAAAGCTAACCCATGAAGATCCATCCTACGGCTATCGTCTCATCGGAATCCCATCTGGGGGAGGGCGTAGAGATTGGTCCCTACTCTATTATCGGCGCTGATGTAAATATTGGCAAAAACACGATTATCGGCCCCCATGTCGTCATTGACTCGCAGACGGATATCGGCGAGGGCTGCCGAATTTTTCAATTCTCCTCCATCGGCGCCGTCCCCCAGGACCTGAAATTCAAAGGAGAAGCAACCCGGACGATCATCGGGAATTACAATACGATCCGGGAGTACGTAACGATTCACCGGGCAACCTCGGCGGATATCGGGGTAACCATCATGGGAGATTACAACCTGCTCATGGCCTATTGCCATATCGCCCATAATTGCAAGCTTGGCAATCGCATTGTCATGGCCAACGCTGCCAATCTGGCCGGACACATCCATATCGAGGACAACGCCATCATCGGGGGACTGACGGGTATCCACCAGTTCACCCGCATTGGCGCCCATTGCATCATCGGGGGCTGTTCGGCCGTCGCTAAAGATGTCCCTCCCTTTGTCATGGCCTCGGGGAATACGGCCAAACTCTACGGCCTCAATATGATCGGCCTCAAAAGGAGAAATTTCTCCCCCGAGACAATCCAGTCCTTGAAACAGGCCTATCGCCTTGTTTTCAGATCATCCCTGTTGCTGAATACGGCAATCGCAAAGGTAAAAGCGGAAGTTGCCGATATTCCGGAAGTTCGCCAGTTCGTCGACTTCATCGAAAATTCACAGCGAGGCATCTGCAGGTAATGAAAGAGCTCCGTATCGGCGTCATTGGCATCGGCCACCTGGGCAGTTACCATCTGCAGAAATACCGCAACCTGGAAGGCTGCGTAATTACGGGAGTGGCGGATGTTATTGAGGACAGGGCATGCCGGGCTGCCGAACAGTATGGTTGCCGGCCCTGCTGCGACCATCGTGAATTGCTCGGCCATGTCGATGCCGTCAGCATTGCCGTCCCGACGCCCTTTCATTATGAAACGGCCAAGACCTTCCTCGAGGCCGGCGGGCATGTCCTTCTGGAAAAACCGATTACCGTCGCCCTTCATGAGGCCGAGGAACTGATCGCCATCGCTGCAAAAAACCGGGCCCTCCTCCAGGTCGGATTCGTCGAAAGATTCAATCCGGCAATAATCGCCTTAGCCAAAGTAATAAAAAAACCCCTCTTCATCGAAGCCCATCGCCTCCATCCCTTCTTCGAGAGAGGAACCGATGTTGATGTCATTCTCGATCTCATGATCCATGATCTCGATATTATTCTTCATTTTGTCAATTCACCCATCGAGGCGATCGACGCCGTGGGTGTCTCCGTGCTCTCCGAACAGGCGGATATTGCCAATGTGCGGCTGAAATTCAAGACCGGTTGTGTCGCCAATATCACGGCCAGTCGGGTCACGGGCAAGACTATGCAGAAGATCCGCTTTTTCGGCATCGAAGGTTATCATGCCGTCGATTACAGCAAACGGGACCTTGTTTCCCTCAGCAAAAAGATAGGCGAAAAAGGCAAGTTGGATATTATCAGCAATGCCGTGGAAGTGATCCAGCATGATCCCCTGGAAGAGGAGATACGCTCGTTTGTGGATTCCATCCGGAACAACACGACGCCTTTGGTAACTGGCAAGGACGGACGGGATGCCCTGGAACTGGCCTTGAACATTTCCGGAGAGATGGAAAAGGCAAAGGCCAGGATCGGGTCAGTCTTGGTTATTGACATTCAACGTCAATGTCAATAACCAAGACTGACCACAGAAAAATCATGATCGTGGCCGGGGAAGCCTCGGGTGACCTTCATGGGGCCAATCTCGTCCGGGCCATGGGGGATCTTGATTCCACGCTGGAATTCTATGGCGTCGGGGGCCCGAAGATGAAAGCGGCGGGAGTCCGGCAGCTCGCCAACGCCGCAGACATGGCCGTCGTCGGCCTGACCGAGGTATTCTCCAAATTAAGCATGATCCTGGGGGTGATGAGACACCTGAAGAAATCCCTCCTTGAGGAGCGACCGGCCCTGGTTATCCTCATCGATTATCCGGATTTCAACATGCCCCTGGCAAAGGCGGCGGCAAAGAAAGGCATCAAGGTATTTTACTATATAAGCCCCCAGGTATGGGCATGGCGCCGGGGAAGAATCGGGAAAATCAAGAAATATGTCGCAAAAATGGCCGTCATTCTCCCCTTTGAAGCCGAGATGTATGATCAGGCGGGGGTAGATGCCGTATTTGTGGGACATCCCCTTCTCGATGTTGTAAAAACCGGCTATACGAGGCTGGAAGCATTGAATAAATTCCATCTTAAAGACGGAACGATCACCGTGGGCATCCTGCCGGGAAGCAGGTTGAACGAAGTCACAAACCTGCTGCCGGAAATGCTCAAAACCGCTGTGATTTTAAAGAATACCCTTCCGGCAGTGCAGTTTGTTCTTCCCCTGGCCGATACCCTGGATCAAGGGTACATCACGGAAATGCTCCAGCCGTACCGGGATGAGTTGGACATAAGAATCATCCACAATGAGATCTACGATGTCCTGGCCGTCTGCGACGCGGCCATAGTTGCCTCGGGCACGGCCACGCTGGAAACCGCCCTGATCGGGACACCCATGATCATTGTCTATAAGATGTCCCCTTTCTCCTTTTTGATGGGACGGTTGTTCGTGAATGTGAGCCATATCGGCCTGGCAAATATCATTGCCGGCAGGACCATCGTCCCGGAGTTTATCCAGGAGGATGTCAATCCGGAGGGAATGGCCAAAGAACTCCTGGCGATCCTGACCGATGAAGAAAGAAAAAGGCAGATCCGGAAGGACCTGTCCGGGATCAGAGCAAAGCTCGGAAGTCCCGGGGCGGCCCGGCGGGCGGCCCTATCAGCACTGGAGATAATGTAAATAATGAATATTTTCAAGCGCCTCTTAAGCCTGGCAAAATCCCATGCGGGACGATTCATGATGGCCCTTGGCTGCATGCTCGTCGTGGGGGCATCCACTTCGGGCCTCGCCTTTCTCGTACAACCCGCCCTGGATGATATCTTCCTCAGGAAAGACACCCGGACCCTCATCTGGATTCCCATTGCCGTCGTCCTGATCTACGCGGCCAAGGGTCTGTGCAGTTACGGACAAACGGTCTTGATGAACCAGATCGGACTGCGGGTGGTGGCCGATCTGCGCGACAGGCTTTATCAGCAGATCCAGAAACAGTCTCTTTCCTTCTTCACCAAACATCCCACGGGGATACTGATGTCCCGGATCACAAATGATGTCGGCGCCCTCCAGGGCGCCGTTTCCGACGCCGTCACCAGCATGTTCAAGGATATCTTTTCCCTGCTCGGCCTTGTTTTTGTCATTTTTTACCGGGACTGGAAGCTGGCCGTCATCGCCATGTTTATTTTCCCCCTGATCATCTATCCCATCGCCAAGTTTGGCAAAAAGATGCGCAGTATCGCCACCCGCTCCCAGATTACCATGGGCACCCTGACCACGCTCCTCCATGAAACGATTTCCGGCACGAGGATCGTCAAGGCCTTCGGGATGGAAGAATATGAAAATGAACGCTTTTTCGAAGAAAATGAACGGTTTTTCAGATTGAATATCAAGGCCGTATCCATCAATGCCGCCTCAAGCCCTTTCATGGAGTTCCTGGGCGGCATCGGCATCGCCGTGATTGTCCTTTATGGCGGCCTTCAGGTTATCAAGGACGGCGCCACCCCGGGCACCTTCTTCTCCTTTCTGGCGGCGTTGATCCTCCTTTATGAGCCCGTCAAACGCCTGACAAACGTGAATAATACGATTCAACAGGGTATTGCCGGGGCCGAACGGGTATTCAGCATCATCGATATGGAACCGGAGATCAGGAACAGCGAGGAGGCCCTTCCCCTGCCGAGAATCTCTCGGGGCATCGATATCGAAAACGTCACCTTCCGTTACGAGGAGACGCCCGTCCTGAAAGACATCAACCTGTCCATCAAATCCGGCGAGGTGGTGGCCTTTGTCGGGATGAGCGGCGGCGGGAAAACCACCCTGGTCAACCTCATCCCCCGTTTTTATGATGTCTCGGCCGGGCGGCTGCTCATCGACGGCCACGATATCCGGAACGTGACCGTCGAATCCCTCCGCGGCCAGATTGCCATGGTTACGCAACAGACCATTCTCTTTAACGACACGGTAAAAAATAACATCGCTTACGGGGATATCCAGAGAAGCGAGGAAAAAATCATCCAGGCCGCCCAGGCCGCCTACGCCCACGACTTCATCAGACAGCTTCCCCGGGGATATGATACGATCATCGGGGAACAGGGAACAAAACTTTCCGGCGGCGAGCGGCAGCGGATTTCCATCGCCCGGGCCATCCTCAAGGACGCCCCGATTCTAATCCTCGACGAGGCCACCTCCTCCCTCGACACGGAAGCGGAGATCGAAGTACAAAAGGCCCTGGATAACCTTATGGCCGGCCGGACCACCCTGATGATTGCCCATCGCCTCTCGACCATCAGAAACGCCGACCGGATCATCGTCCTGGTCAACGGCAGGATCGTCGAGGAGGGAACCCACGAATATCTCCTGGACAAAAAGGGCGAATATTTCAAGCTCTACCAGATGCAATTCAGCGAAGATGACGATTCAGCAGCTAATTCTCGTTGACTCGCGACCAATGAACCACCCCACCGCAGGCGGCGGAGTATCTCCGCAAGGTAGCGTTCTATTCGCCACTTGCGAACCATCTGTCCACTTTTCTAACAAGCTCTCGGCCCTTACCTGATCAGCAATGAATCGTTTTCATACTAAACTTGGTTCATACTGGTATCCCGCAAGGACGCTGACACGAACCCACTCTTTCCTGCTCACTATGGGTCCCCTATCCCTTCTTTACGGAATGGTTGTGGCGTTCAGAAATCGCCTCTACGATCGGGGCATTCTCAAACAGGTCAGGCTCTCCCGCCCGGTGATCAGCATCGGGAATATTACCGCCGGAGGCACGGGCAAGACGCCCATGACGGTCCTCATCGCGAACGGACTGAAAGCGCGCGGCTTCCGCCCCGCCGTTCTGAGCCGGGGCTATTGCGGCCGCCTGACAACGAGCGGCAATGTCGTCTCTGCCGGGGCCAGTATTCTCCTCCGTCCCGAAGCGGCGGGGGATGAACCGGTCCTGATTGCGGCAGCAGCCCCCGGCATCCCCGTCCTTACCGGGCCTGATCGCTGCTTTTCGGGCCGGTTGGCCATTGAGAAATTCGGCGCCGATATCCTGATCCTTGATGACGCCTTCCAGCACCGGCGGCTCTTTCGGGACGTCAACATTCTTCTCCTCGATAAGGATAGGCCTTTCGGCAACGGGCAGCTGTTGCCCGCAGGGCCCCTACGTGAACCGCGAACCGCCCTCAACCGGGCTGATATCATCGTGAAAACGGGAATTGCGCGGGGGGAGCCGGAGCGGGAAAATCCAGCCGGGCCGGACAGAATCCCTGTTTTCCGGGCCCGATACCAGGCCCTGGCTATCATGCAGGGAAAGGACCATCAGCTCCTCCCTCCCGGCGCGCTTCATGGTAAGGGGATAGTTGCCTTTACCGGTATCGCCGGACCCGACAAATTCCGCGCCACCCTGGAGGAACTGGGGGCAACGATCATAAAATTCCTTACCTTTCCCGATCATTATTTCTACAAGCAAGGCGACGTGCAGGCCATCGCCGGGGAAGCAAAAGCCCTGAATGCGGAAATGGTGCTAACAACCGAAAAAGACGGGGTAAAACTTTTAAAATATCAAGATTTCTATCGGACCATCTCCATCCTGAGGGTCGGACTGCATATGGATCCTGAGGAAAAAACCTTTTTTGAAACCATAGAGACGATGCTGAGAAGATGAAAAAAGAGAAATCCACAAGCATTATTATCTTTCTGTTCAAATGCGTCCCTTTATCCTGGCGCCGGCTTCTTTTCCGTGGTCTGCTGCGGATTTTTTACCATGTCTCGGCAAAGCAGCGCCTGATCACCCTCCACAACCTCCACCGGGCCTATCCGGAAAAGGACATGGCGGAGCTCATCGGCATCGCCAAGGGTGTTTATCGCCATCTGGGCCTGGTGGCGGCGGATTTTTTCGAAATCCCCTATATAACCAGGGATAATGTTCATGAATGGGTCGAATTCGAAGGCCTGGAGCACATTGACCAGACCTTTGCCAAGGGCAAGGGGTTGCTCTCCATCGTCGCCCATTTCGGCAACTGGGAGATGATGACGGTGGCCTTCCCCATGGTCAGAAAACCCATGAATATCGTTTACCGGCCCCTGGACAGCCCGGTCCTCGAAAACCTGACCGCCTGGGTACGGACGCTTAACGGCAACACGGTCATTCCCAAGGGCGGCTCCGGCAAGGCCATAACCCGTCTTTTAGGGGAAAACAGGGCCCTTGGCATCCTCAGCGATCAGAATGTTTCGGCCCGGGAAGGTGTTTTTGTGGACTTTTTCGGAAGACCGGCCTGTACCGCCGTGGGACTGGCCGTCCTGGCCATGCGCACCGGGGCGCCGGTGATCCCGGCCTTCATGCCCCGGATGCCCGACGGGAGATACCGGTTCATCATCCAGGAGGCCGTCCCGATCGATAACACGGGGGATTATGAAAAAGACCTCTTTACCAATACCCAGCGCTTCACGAAAGTCGTCGAAGCCATGGTGCGGCGCTATCCCGATCAGTGGTTCTGGCTCCACCAGCGCTGGAAGACAAAGCTATGCCAGCAGGAGTGAACCTATCGAAACCTTTGAAAAATGGCTTCGGCACGGCTCAAAAATCTTTTTCGCTTCTCCTAAGCTGACATATAATTATGATTAATTACGGGATGTTAAATTCAATCTCGAACCGGCGAAAAACATTTGATTCACCGCCTGCGAGCCATTTTTCTGCAGTTATGCAAAGCTCTCGGTCGGGGTGGAGATGGGCTTAATCGTGGAGGACTTGCAGATTTCAAAACCGCTGACCGTCCGGGGCAACAAACGCCTTCCCCGGGAAGGTATGCGGGAGATCCTCGTGCGGGGGACAAACTGGATCGGCGACACCGTAATGACCCTGCCTGCCGTCGCCGCCATCCGTAAAACCTGGCCGCAGGCGCGGATCTCCGTCCTCGCGAAGCCATGGGTGGCCGACATATATAGAGAATCTAACAATATTGACCGGATTCTGCACTTTGAAGACCCGGGACGCCATCAAGGTCCCTCCGGGATAATCCGCCTCACCGGTGAACTTCGGCAGTGCCCTTTCGACATGGCGATCCTCCTCCAAAACGCCATTAAAGCCGCCATCATTGCCCGCTTGGCGGGAATTCCCATCCGGGCCGGTTACAACTCCGACGCCCGGGGATGGCTGCTGACCCATGCCGTTCGTCGCACCCCGGCCATCCTGCAGATTCATCAAATCGATTATTACCTGGAAATGGTCAAGGCCCTGGGCGGCGATGCGGCGGAACGCAATCTCCGCTTGGACCTGCGGCCGGATACCCGTTCCCTGGCGGATGGCTGGTTAAAATTGCCGGAGCGCCGGAATCAGATGATCATCGGTATGGCCCCGGGCGCCACCTATGGTCCCGCCAAAAGATGGCCGACGGATCGTTTCGCCGCCGTCGCGGCGGAGATCATCAGGGAATACGGGGCAACTTTCGTCCTCTTTGGCAGCAGGCAGGACCAGGATGTCACCAACGCCATCGCGACGACCATGCAAGGCCCCTGCCTGAATCTCGCCGGCAGGACCTCGCTCCGGGAGGTCATGTCCCTCATTGCCCGCTGTCATGCCTTCATTACCAATGATTCGGGATTGATGCACGTTGCCGGCGCCCTGAATGTGCCGACGGTGGCGATTTTCGGCTCGACGAATCCGGTGACCACATCTCCTCCCGGGGAGAGGAACATTATCATCCGGAAACCCGTGGATTGTAGTCCCTGCCTGAAGCAGGTCTGCCCGACGGATTTCCGCTGCATGAACCTCATCGGGGTTGCAGAGGTTTTAGCCGCCGTTCGGCAAGCAATCAAAACATGAACCAGCAGCGGCGATAAAGGCGTAATGAAAAAGTTCGCGGCAGTGTTTCTCGACAGGGATGGAACGATCAATGAAGAGGTGGGGTATCTGGACAGCCTCGAGAAACTCCGGGTGTTCCCCGGGGCCTTTGAGGCCGTGCGACTGATTAATCACGCCGGGATGAAAACCATTGTGATCACCAACCAGTCAGGCATTGGGCGGGGTTTTTTTGACGAAGCCTTCGTCGACAGGGTCCATGAAGAAATGGGCCGTCGTTTTCTTGCGGAAGGGGTTCTGATTGACGGCTTTTATTATTGCCCCCACCACCCAACGGAGGGTGTCGGCCCATACCGCCAAACCTGCTCCTGCCGGAAACCGGAACCGGGGCTCCTTTTAAAGGCGGCGGCAGACCTGGGTATCGATCTTGGCAGGTCGTACATGATCGGCGATATGCCCAAGGACGTGGAGGCGGGACAAAGGGCGGGGGCGAAGGGGATCCTCGTCCGGACGGGCTACGGAAAGGCCGTGGACATGGAACTTACCCGCCCGGATTATATCGGTCCAGATATCCTGGGCGCGGTCAAGTGGCTCATGGCGGACAGGAGAAAAATTTGGTTATAATTCCTCGGCAACAAAACATCCATATCTCAACACCGGCCTGCACCGCGGTCGAGAAATTCAGGTATCCGTGGTGAACATTCTTATTGTCAAGCTCAGCGCCATCGGGGACGCTGTTCATACCCTCCCCTCCCTTGCCGCCTTACGCCGGCTTTACCCGCAGGCTCATATCACGTGGGTTGTCGAAGCGGCGGCCGCCGGTCTTATCGAGGGTCATCCCTATATGGATCGCGTGCTGGTCTCCCGGAGAAAGTACTGGCAGGAGGATATGGCGAAGGGGAGTTTCAGGAAAAACATCAAGGAAATAAGGTTATTCGTAGCCACCCTGCGGGATCGCAATTATGATCTGGTCATCGATTTTCACGGTCTTTTCAAAAGTGCCGTCCTCGTCTGGCTGAGCGGCGGCGCCAGGAAACTGGGTTTTGACAGCCTGCAGGAGGGAAGCGGTTTTTTTTACACTGAAAAGATCCCTGAAGATATGGGCAAACATGCCGTAGACCGCTATCTTGATTTTCCGGCCTACCTGGAAGCCACAGGGGGGGAGTTTGAGGACGCGCACGCTCCGGAGTTTCTTATTCCTTACGACGATTACAACGTCCAGAAGGTATCGGCCCTGTTAAGTAAAAGTCATCTTGACATCGCGGCGCCCTTTGTGGCCATAAACCCCGTGGCCTTATGGGATACCAAGCTCTGGCGGAAAGACAGCTTCGCCATGCTCACAGACAGGATTGCCGGGGAACTGAATATACCCGTCGTCATAACGGGCAGCGCCCGGGAAAAACCCTATGCCGAATCAATTCTTAAGGAAGTTAAGACGGCAAAGGTAGTTGAGCTGACGGGACAGACGACCTTGAAGGATCTGGCATGTCTATACCGGCAAGCCGCCCTGGTCGTGACCACCGACTCCGGACCGATGCATATCGCCGCCGCGGTAGGCACTCCCGTCGCCGCCCTTTTCGGGCCCACGGACCCCCGGCGGACCGGTCCCTACGGCCCCGGTCACACGGTGATCCGTAAGGCGCTGCCGTGCAGCCCCTGCTTCCGGAAGGAGTGTCCGACGAGGGAATGCATGAAGGGAATTACCGTGGCAGAGGTATGGGAAGGGGTTAAAGAAAAACTTAGGCAGGGGAAAAATGCTGAAACTGCTAAGGCGGAGAAGAAAGAGGAAAACTCATGACCATCAGTAAAGAACTGCTTGAAATTCTGGCGTGTCCCAGATGCAAGGGTGAGCTTATCCTCAACGAAGGCCAGGATGGCTTGATCTGCCATGCCTGCAAACTGCGCTATGAAATCAGGGAAGACATTCCGATCATGCTCATTGATGAGGCGAAACCGCTCGCCTGATCGCTGTTTGTACCTCGTCGATGCTCATGTTTTCCAGGCACCGGCTGTGACCTCGCCCCTCACAACCCTTTTGATAACAAGGTGAGCAATCCATATCCGTAGTTACCACCTGATGTGCTTCCCCCACGGGCGCCCAGTCCCGCCAGTCGGAGGGGCCGTAAATGGTGATGGTAGGCGTTCCCACGGCGGCGGCAATGTGAGGGGCGGCGCTGTCCACCCCCACATGCAGATGGCTCAAGCTCAATAAGGCCGCCAACTCCTTCAGGTTCGTTTCACCGGCCAGATTGTGTATTTTCACGACGCCGCTCCCGCTTTTCACGAGTGCTTCCGCCCGTTCTCTCTCCGGCGCCGACCCGACAATTACCGCGGGCAGGCGACATTCCGTCCATAACCAAGCACTGATGGCAATCCAGTTTTCCAGCGGCCATTCCTTGTATGACCAGCGGGAAAAGGGGTTTAAGGTAACAAAGTTCTTTGGGGCACCGCCCTGCCCCTCGGAAGGAATACCATGGTTGCTTACGAGGCTGCTCATTCTTGCCAGGGTTTCCGGTTCGACACATAACCTTGGAACCACATCCTCCGTGGAAATCCCGAATCCCCTGACAATCCGCAGGGATTGTTCCGCCGCCCCGAGACGGACACGGATATTTTCTGCAGCCGGATAAACAAGGTGGGTAAAGAGGCGATTCCGGTAAAAAGGCACGTCACTGTATAACAGGGAGGCGCGGAACCGCGCCCCCGTCAACCTCGCCATAAAAGCACCCCGGTCGTCGGAACGCAGGTCAAAGACAAGATCAAATCCGGACTTCCGGACCTTTTTCAGGAAAGCCAACTGCGCCGTCAGTCTTGTCCCAAGGGTTCCCTGATACCGCTTTACTTCGAACACCTGCTTAACGGCGGTATCGGCATCGAAGAGGCTGCCGATCCCTTCCCGGACGAGGAGGGAAAGATGCGCATCGGGATAGGCCTTTTTGACCGCCCGGAAGGTGGGGATGGACCAGATGACGTCACCAATGTCGCCGAGCTGAATAATAAGAATATTCTGAACACTGGGCAGCAGTTTAAAATGCTCGCCGATGATCATTGCGGCATGTATTCAGGAACGATGGCGTGCAGCCTGTTTTTGATAGCATCACCATCAAAAGTATCGGCAACGCTGATCAATTCTTCGATCGCGGCACTGAGGATCTGAAAATCACCATGGTTCCCTTGGATGACCTTGATCTTTTGGTGAGAAGTCGGCATGATGCCTTCGCCAACAGTAATCAGTTCCTCGTAAAGCTTCTCACCGGGGCGCAACCCAATGAACTCGATTGGTATATCTCTGTCTGGCTCAAAGCCGTGGAGGCGAATAGAGGTGGTGGGGGTTATTTGGACAGGATACAGGTTTTTATAAGTGGGAAATTGCCCTTGGTTCATGATCAT
>DYRD01000059.1 GCA_020718905.1 Syntrophus aciditrophicus
GT
Source organism: Syntrophus aciditrophicus (assembly GCA_020718905.1). GTDB lineage: Bacteria > Desulfobacterota > Syntrophia > Syntrophales > UBA8958 > UBA8958. The sequence goes on from DYRD01000059.1 coordinate 3, forward strand.
CCACTACAACACCAGCAAGGACGCGGCGCAGGAGGTCGTCGCCGCCATCCAGTCGGGAAACGTCAACCTCCCTACGGGCAACCTCTCGGGGGCCCAACGCGCCTTTACCATCCAAGCCTCGGGGCAGCTTACGGATGCGGCGGCCTACCGGCCCCTCATCGTCGCTTACCGGAGCAACGCCCCCCGTACGACTCGGTGAGGTGGCGACCGTCCTGGACGGTGTTGAAGACGACAAGGTGGCTTCCTGGCTCAACGACGAACGGGCCATCATCCTGGCCGTTCAACGCCAACCCGGCACGAACACCGTCGAGGTCGTCCAGGCCATCAAGGATCTACTCCCTCAATACCGGGCGAGATTCCGGCATCCGTGACCCTGGATATCCTTTACGACCGGTCCATATCCATCAAGGAATCCGTCCGGGACGTCCAGATTACGTTCCTCATCGCCCTGATCCTCGTCGTCCTCGTCATCTTTCTCTTCCTCCGCAACCTCTCGGCAACGGTCATCCCCAGCCTCGCCCTGCCCATCTCCATCGTCGGCACCTTTGCGGTGATGTATGTGGCCGGATATACCCTCGATAACCTTTCCCTCATGGCCCTGACCCTGAGCGTGGGGTTCGTCGTCGTCGACGCCATTGTCATGCTGGAGAATATCGTGCGCCACCTGGAAAAGGGTGAAAGTCCCCTGGAAGCCTCCCTTCAGGGCTCAGCGGAGATCAGTTTCACGATCCTCTCCATGACCATCTCCCTGGTTGCCGTTTTCATTCCCGTGCTATTCATGGGCGGAATCGTCGGCCGCTTGCTCCACGAATTCGCCGTCACCATCTCCGTTGCCGTCCTCATTTCCGGATTCGTATCCCTCAGCCTGACGCCGATGCTCTGCATGATGTTCCTCAAGCCCGCCGTGGAACAGCGGCACAGCCGCATCTACCAGATATCGGAACGGTTTTTTGAGGGCATGCTCCGCCTTTACGACGTTACCTTGAAATGGGCCTTGCGGCACCGGCTCACCACGCTTGTCTTCTCCTTTATTTTTTTGGTACCAGCCACCGGACTCTACGCCGTCATCTCCAAGGGATTCCTGCCCAGCGAGGACACGGGCCAGATCACCGGCTTCACCGAAGCGGCCCAGGGCATATCCTATGAATCCATGGTGGAGCACCAGAAGCAAGTTGTCCGCATCATCGCGAAGGATCCGAATATCGAGAAGGTGATGTCCCGCGTCGGGTCGGGGAGCGGTTCGTCCATGAACACGGGACGTTTGACCATCCGCCTGAAACCCCGCCAGGAAAGACGCCAGAGCGCCGATGAGATAATCCAGACGCTCCGGCCGCAGTTGGCAACGATTCCGGGAATCCAGTTCTATCTGCAGAACCCGCCGCCGATCCGGATCGGCGGCTACCAGACGAAAAGCCAGTACCAGTATGCCCTGCAAAGTCCGGACATGAACGAACTTTACCAATACGCCCCCCTGCTCGAAGCAAAGCTGAAAGATATGCCGGGATTACATGATGTAGCCAGCGACCTTCAGATCAAAAACCCCCAGATTTCCATAAACATCAACAGAGACAAGGCCTCGGCCCTCGGGCTCACCGTCGGCCAGATCGAGGCCGCCCTGGAGAGCGCCTATTCCTCCGGCCAGATATCAACGATTTATGCCCCCAACAACCAGTACCGCGTCATCATCGACCTCGCACCCCAGTATCAGACCGATCCCGCTGCCCTTTTACTTCTCTATGTCCGCTCCACTTCCGGCAACCTGGTCCCCCTGAACACGGTGGCGACTATGGACTGGACCGTCGGACCCCTCACGGTCAATCATCTGGGCCAGCTTCCCGCGGTGACTATCTCCTTCGATCTGGCCCCCGGGGCATTTCTGGGCGACGCCGTGGCTACGGTGGAAAAAACGGCCCAGACCATCCTCCCCGCAACCATAACCTGTACCCTCCAGGGAACGGCTCAGGCCTTCGCCTCCTCCATGGTAGGACTGGAACTGCTGATCCTCGCGGCAATCATCGTGATATATATCGTTTTGGGCATCCTTTATGAGAGCTTCATCCATCCCTTGACCATTCTGTCGGGCTTGCCCTCCGCCGGCCTCGGCGCCCTCCTGACACTCCTCATCTTCCGAATCGACCTCAACCTCTACGCCTTGGTGGGCATCATCATGCTCGTGGGCATTGTCAAAAAAAACGCCATCATGATGATCGATTTTGCCCTGGATGCGGAAATAAAGGAAGGGAAGAAGCCGGAAGAGGCAATTTATCAGGGCGCTCTGACCCGCTTTCGCCCCATCATGATGACCACCATGTCGGCCCTGATGGCCACGCTGCCCATTTCCCTCGGCTTGGGCGCCGGCGGAGAATCCCGCCAGCCTATGGGCCTGGCCGTGGTGGGAGGGCTCATTTTTTCCCAGATCGTGACGCTCTACATTACCCCGATTATATATACGTACCTGGATTCGCTGCAAGGCGGTTTACACCGAAATTGGCGCCGCATACGGCCTCCGCGCGATGAGTACATAGGGCCATGATTAAGTCTTTTCTCCTCCTCAGCGCCGGGATAACCCTGTTTCTCTTCAGCATGATGAAGCTCAGTGCCGGGATACAGGTCCTTTTTACCGCCCGGATCCGGGATTATATCAAATATGCCGTCCAACGCCCCATCTTTGGACTGCTTACGGGGGTGGCGGCGACGGTCCTTTTTCATAGCAGTTCCGCGACGACCGTCATCGCCGTAGGGATGGTCAGCGCCGGACAGATCAGCTTGTACCACTCTTTGGCCATTATCCTCGGCGCCGATCTCGGCACCACGGTCATCGTCCAACTTGTCGTCTGGAAGATTACCGACGCCTCCCCCCTGTTTATTGTCGCGGGCGGGATACTCTGGTTTACGGGAAAGGAAAGGTGGCAGGGGATAGGGGAAGTGATCTTTTATTTCGGTCTCCTCTTTTTCGGTTTGAGCCTGGTGGGCACGGCGACCTTGCCCTTGAAGAATCATCCCGAAATCGTGGGGTTTTTCCGCAACACCCAGCATCCCCTGACGGGATTTGCCCTGTCCGCCCTCTTTACCGCGCTCGTCCACGCCTCGGCCATACCGATCAGCATTCTTGCCATCTTCGCCCAACAGGATCTCATCCGCCTCGACAACGCTCTGCCCATGGTAATCGGGGCTAACGTCGGAACAACGATCACAGCCCTCATGGCCGGGATGGTATCCGGTATCGGCGGGAAGCGGGCCGCCCTCTCCCATTTTTTCTTTAAGGCGGCGGGGGCTGCCATCTGCATGGCCGCCCTGCCGGTCCTGCTGGATGGGCTTAGGTATGTCTCGCCTAATGTGGCGCAGCAGATTGCTATAGGACATTTTATCTTTAATCTTGTCATTGTGGTCCTGTTTTTTCCCTTTATCCGCAATTTTTCCCGTCTTATGGAAAAAATCATTCCCGGGAAGGAAGAAGTTTTGCCCCTCTGGTCGGAGTTTCTAAGAGCAGACGCCATCTCGCAGCCTGGAGCGGCCCTCGCAACCGTCGAAAAGGAATTGTCCCGGGAGATACTGCTGGCGGAAAAGATGTTCACCCTGACCACCCCCCTCTTGCGCGGCTACCATGAAGGCCGGAGGAGGGATATCCTCTATATAGAGATGGTCGCCAATCATCTTCGCCACGAAATTGTCGAATATCTCAGGAAAATATCCTGCCATGAGATGTCGGCAACCCTTTCCGAAAAGCTCTTTGCCTACACGGCCATGGCAGACGATATCGAACGGATAGGTAACCATATTGTCAGTTTCGTCGATCTTGCCCGGGAAAAACATTATCGGGATATCGAGTTCACCCGCGCTGCCGAGGAAGAGCTCAGGGATATCGAAAAGCAGGTTGCCGCCAATATCGCCGCTGCGAGCTTCCTGATCCGTAGACATGATGGGGACAGGGCGGCGGAGGTGTACCGCCGGGAAAATGACATTGACAATGCCGTCAAAGAGGCCCGGGAAAAACATCTGGTCCGGTTTCATAAACGCCTCTGTCCGGCCGAGGCCGGACCGGTTTTCATCGAGATGCTCATCCATCTGTAGCGGATCTCCGATCATTGCCAAAATATCGCCGAACATGTCGAAGACCTGCCGGTGCGATGAAGCGCCTTGACCTGCCTAAAGGAAAGATGTTATTCTTTGCAACGAATTTTAATTAAGCACCCTTGAACACCCAACGAAAGGAGATGGATATGAAAGATCGTTTGAACGCCCTCGATGTTGCCCTTAATAACGAGATGAGAGAACATGAGTTTTACCTGAAGAACGCGGAGCGGACAAAAAATCCCGTCGGCAAGACCATGTTCCGGCAGATCGCCGCCGAGGAACTGGAGCATTACGAACGGCTCAAGCAGCTTCACGAAAACTGGGCCAAAGACAAGAAGTGGCCCGACACGGTACCCCTGAAGGTCAAGGATGCCATCGTTAAAGATATTCTGAAGGATGTCGTCAAAAAGGCGGCCAGCGCCCCGCCCGGCGACGCCGATGACCTGAAGGCCCTCGAGGAGGCCATTGATTTCGAAGGGCAGGGAGCGACCTACTACGCCCGGCTCCGGGACGACGTCACCGATCCCAAGGAGAAGGCATTTTTTGAGCTACTGGCCAATATTGAACATGAACATTTCGTTTCCCTCAAGGACACGCAGGAATATTTTTTAGATCCGTCCTCCTGGTTCCGGAAGGCGGAAAGGTCGGGACTCGACGGGGCGTAAAAAAGACCATAACCCCCTCCCCACCCGGTAGCTCCCTCCCCGGCAAGGGGAGGATAAAGGTGGGGGAGGGGTTGAAGCTTTTACAACCTTTTCACCCGGAGCATATTGGTCGTTCCCGCGCCGGTGACGGGGTGTCCCACCGTCATGACCACCAAGTCGCCGGGAGCGACGGCGCCGCTGTCCAAGGCCGCCCGGGCGGCGAGTTCGATCAGGTCGTCTGTTCCCCGGGCCGCCCTGATCCGTAGGGGGAGACAGCCCCAGACCAGGGCCAGACGGTGGAGGGTCTCCTTGTTGGGAGTAAGGGCCACGATAGGTTGTCGGGGACGGAAGCGGGAGATGTTCAGGGCCGTCCGCCCCGATTGCGTGTGGGCGACAATGGCCCTGGCATCCAGGTGCTCGGCGAGGATGCAGGAGGCATGGGCCACCGAATCGGGAATATCCTGCCGCGGGGTCTTCCGGAGGAAGGAATCGTGGGGAAAGTTCCCCTCCGCCATCAGGGCCAGGCGGTTCATGAACCGGACCGCCGCTACGGGGTATCGCCCCGCGGCTGTCTCTTCGGAGAGCATGACGGCGTCGGCGCCATCGAGAATGGCGTTGACCACATCCGTCGCCTCGGCACGGGTAGGCCGGGGAGAGTCAACCATGGACCGCAGCATCTGCGTGGCCGTAATGACCGGCTTCCCCGCGGTGTTGGCCAGGTGAATGAGTCGTTTCTGAACCATGGGGACCTCTTCGAGAGGGATTTCCACGCCCAAATCCCCCCGGGCCACCATGATGGCGTCCGATTCGGCAACGATAGAGCCGATCACTTTCAGCGCCTCGTGCCGCTCGATCTTGGCGATAATCGGCGTCCGTCTGCCCCGTTCCTCAATCAATTCCCGGACCCCTCTTATCTCGTCGGCGCTTTTCACGAAGGACAGGGCCACATAATCCATCCCGGCTTCCAGGCCGAAAAGGAGATCTGCTGGATCCTTTTCCGTAAAGGCGGGCGCCCGGATCGTCCCCGAGGGGAGATTGACCCCCTTGTGAGAAGTGAGGATGCCGCCGGTAATGACGGGGCAGGTAATATCGGCGTCATCCGTTTCTTCTACAATCAACGCCATAAGTCCGTCCGCGAGCATGAGGCGATCCCCTTTTTGGACCTCCCGGGCCAGCTCCGCATAGGTTACGGAGACGGATCCTTCCTTGTGCGCCCCGGAGCGGGTGGTCAGGATCAAGGAGCGGCCCGGCTCAAGAATGATGCCCGGTTCGGGAACCGGGCCGATACGGATCTTTGGTCCGGCCAGATCCTGGAGGATGGCCACCGTCCGTCCCTGACGGCGGGCGGCGTCACGGATCCGGCGGGTAAGCGTTTTGTGGTCCTGGTGCGTGCCCGTGGGAAAAGTTCAGGCGGGCTACATCCATGCCGGCGGCAATCAGGGCTCCCAGTATGCCCGGGGCGGCGCTCGCCGGGCCGATGGTGGCAATTATCTTGGTGCGACGCATCTTTTTTGGCACCTGTAATCTGTGCCCCGTTCATCTTTCAGGTACGGAACCAAAGCTTTTTCCGTAAGATGGGAAACGGAGCGGCCCGATTGCCGGGCAACGTGCAGAAGATCTTCCGCAAGCGGCGGAGAGATGGCAATACTCAGATTTTCGAGATTCTGGTCATAATCCGGCATGGCTCTCCCCTTGCCCCATTCCCGCCCCGTATCAAGTACGAGGCAGGTTCTGACCCTTCCTGTGAAGGGCAGGGACTAAATGGTACTGAAAATCCGATTGATGTCAAGATAATATATTATCTTCTATGGCCATGGTCAGCTCGTGCCACCGGTCGTATCCCTGCGCGATTTCCTTTTCCAGATCTTTAAGTTCCCGGTGGACCTGTTTGATTCTTTCCGGTTCCCGATGGCTCTGGGGATCGCAGAGAAAGGATTAGCCCGCCGCCTTCCTTCCAGGGCGGCGATGCTCTTTTCTATGGCGTGCAGCTCTTTTTTCAGTCCCTGGTTGATCCTGGCCAGGCGCTGGCGCTCTTCGGCCTCCCGGCGCTTGTCTTCCCTGGTCTTATAGGCGTTTCTTCCCTCCGTCACCTGGATATCCGCAAGCTTTCCGTTCGTCCCTGCGGCGGTCTTTCGCTCCGCGGCAAGAGATTGCCGCTTCTCGATAAAATAGGAATAATTGCCCGGATATTCGATACATTCGCCGTCCTTGAGTTCAAAGACGCGATTCACGAGATGGTCAAGGAAATAACGGTCATGGGAGACGAGGACGACCGTTCCCTGATAGGACAGCAAGGCGTTCTGGAAGATATCCTTGGTTTTGAAACCCAGGTGATTGGTAGGTTCGTCGAGGATCAGAAGGTTTGTCTCCCGGAGGAGGATCTTCAACAGGGCCAGCTGCGACTTCTCTCCCCCCGAGAGGACGGAGACGGGCTTGTGGATGTCATCCCCGGAAAAGAGAAATGCCCCGAGGAGGTTGCGTCTTTCCCGGTCATTGCTGCTGGAGGCGACCTCCATCGTCTTCTTCCCAGATTGTCCGGTCATAACGAAGATTCTCTGCGCTTTCCTGGGAAAAGAAGGCCATGTGCACATTTATACCGGCACGGATCTCCCCGGCCGAAGGCGCCTCCACTTGTCCGATAATCCGGGACAGCGTCGATTTGCCCGAGCCGTTGACCCCGACCAGGGCTACCCGCTCTCCCCGCTGGAGGGAAAAGCTGACCTCCCGGAAGACCTCCTGGGCTCAGTAGGACTTGGCAAGCTTACTGACCGAGAGGACCTCTTTTCCGCTTTTCGGCCCGGCGGGGAACCGGATCTTGACCGTTTTACCATGTCCTTCGGCCTGGAGGGGGGCGAATTTTTCGAGCATCCGGACCCGGCTTTCCACCTGTTTGGCTTTGGTGGCCTTGAAACGGAACCGTTCAATAAATTCCTCGGTCTTTTTGATCTCCCCCTGCTGGAGGAGCCGTTCCTTTTCCAGGGCGGCCAGGCGCTTTTCCTTCTCCCGGAGATAATAGGAGTAGTTGCCTTTGTAGAGGGCCAAGCGCCCCTGAGATATCTCCGCAATGGTGGTCGCCATCTTGTCGAGGAAGAAGCGATCGTGGGCAACGGTGATCATGGTCCCCGGATAGTCTTTCAAATAGCCTTCCAGCCACTCCATACTTTCCGTGTCGAGGTGGTTCGTAGGTTCATCGAGGAGCATGATATCCGGTTGAGACAGGAGGATGACGGCCAGGAGAATGCGCATCTTCCACCCTCCGGAAAACTCGTCGCAGGACTTCAGAAAATCCTGTTCCCCAAATCCGAACCCCTTCAAGACCTGCTTGGCTCGCGCCTCCCTTCACTCTCCGGCAATTCATCCTCTTGCGGAGCATTGGCCGGCAGGGCTGCTAGCTGCTTTTCGCAATGGCTCATGCCGTTCTCCAAGTCATTCAGGCCGCAACGATTTTTCAGATATTCCCTAAGGGGAACGGGTTCGATTTCCACGAGATCCTGGGGAAGATAGGCGATGGTTCTGTTTCTCCGGTCCGGGATATCGATTGTTCCCCCGTCCAGTTCCACTATGCCGAGGATGGCCTTCAAGAGGGTGGTCTTCCCGGCGCCGTTGTCTCCCACCAGACCGATCCGGCTCCGTTCTGTAATGGGCCAGGTCCAGTCCTCAAAGAGGGTTCGTGCGCCGAAGGCCAGAGAGATATTTTTCAGATAGATCAAGTGCTGTTGCTCCCGTTAAAATGGCCGTTCATATACAATGATTAGCGCCCCCTGACAAGTTATTCCCATCCTTAATCAAAGCCCTGTCTTCGCTGGCATCGTCAGCGGCTCCTCGACGTATGAACAATGGGCCGGCGTTGCCTCTTCCTCGCCGTCTTGACATTATCTTTGCTTAAGAACCGGAATCATGGATCCGGCCGCCCAGGGCGTTGCAAATTCACATTGACACCCCGTCTTTCGTTAGTTAGGATCGGGGAAATTTCTGCATCTCACAATATGATTGAAGGAGAACGGTTACGCAGAGATCGTTGGTCAGTTTATGCATTACCCTGATGCTCATCCTGTGCTTTGCCGCCGTAGCCTCGGCAGGTCCCACCCTTGGGGGGATATTGAAGAAAGATGAGCACTAATCCTTAATGAGAACAGGGAAGTATTTCCCGGGAGGAGAGATTGATGAAGAAACGAGCGATTACCACCGCCGGTGTTCCGGCCATCGGCCCCTATTCCGCCGCCGTGGAAGCGGGGCTTTTTGTCTTTGTATCCGGACAGATTCCCCTCCGGGCGGAGACGGGGGAGCTTGTTGACGGCGATATAGGGGCAGCAACGGAACAGGCCATGAAGAACCTGGAAACCGTCTTGGCATCGGCGGGTCTGACAATGGAGCACGTAGTTAAAACAACAAGTTATCTTGCCGACATGGCCGATTTCCCTGCCGTGAATGAGGTCTATGGCCGCTATTTCAAGGCCGATTCTCCGGCCCGGGCCACCGTCCAGGTCGCCGCTTTGCCGCGGGGAGCAAAGATCGAGATCGATGCCATCGCCTTAAATATTCGCAGCCTGACGGGGTCTTGAAGATTATAAAGCAAAGCTGGCCTCCCTTTTCAAATAGTGGCCTCCGGCAGGGGCTGAACCAACTTTTTCTTGTCCCCGTCATAGAACCACTTGTCCGGGAAGCCGCGGCGCCTGATAAAGGTGGGGTTCCTGGACCAGGAGATCATATCCTCATAGGCCCGATGAAGTTTTCTGAAGATTTCCGAGTTTCCCCCCACATCGGGATGGTGGCTCTTGGCCTGCTGGCGGAAGGAGTTTTTGATGAGCTGCTTCAGCGCCGGGGAAAAGAGATCGGACCGGTCGAGGTTCAGGATCAAGAGAGATGTCTTCTTAACGGAAGAAAAGGTGGTAATAATCGGCTTGACCGAAGTGAGGGGCTTGTAATTCCGCACCGCCTGCTCCAGGACGTGTTGTGAAGCGAGAAATCGCTTGTTGGTTCTCCTCTTTTCCGCCCACCACTGTTCCCCCAGGATGTCGGCCATGCGGCTGAAATCGTCGGCCGGTTTTTTACCCGGCGAGCGGGGATAAAGAAAACTGAAGATCTCCGAGGCGCCATAGGGCAGAATATCCATCATAATCAGGGTCTCGGAGAAGGAAAAGGTCCCGCACCGGGTATTCAGCACCTCGACGAGGCCCATCCGGGCATCGAGTCGCAAGCGGAGCTTCTGGCGGCATTCCACTGAACAATAGCGGCGTCTTCCCATGTCTTCCGTAGTTCCACAAGACAGGCAGCGGTGTCTGATCCGTTTGTGTTCGTGGGGAATGAGGGCGGTTGCTTTGATCATCTCTGTAACGTAGCACAACATAGCGCATCTTCAGCAAGCGAATAATTCCGGCGGCCAGACTGGCGTGGATGATTTCCGCGGCTGGGAAAAGGAACGGATAGCGAGTCCTTGTTGCTAATTTGAAGAGATGTCTGCTGGTTCATGATCGCTCGTTCGGTAGTTGTCATGGTTGGCTTGGCTTATGCCCCAACCATTGCCGGCTGTCAACAGGAAAGCCATGGGAAAATGAAAATATCGAGGCACCGGAGAATTACTTATTGCAGATTTTTCTTGACTCCCAGGAACGATCATTATATTTAGCATACGAACTATACAGGAGTGACCAATGGCCAAAAAAGCATACGAAGACTGTATCCTCTTTCTCCTCTCCAAGGCCTTTCAAAAGGCCCACGGGAAATTCAAGAAGCGCTTTCAGGCGTACGGACTGACACCGGTGCAGGGACTTGTCCTCACCGTCGTTTCCGAAGCAGAAGGATTGTCGGCGGGAGAGATCGGAAAGTTGCTGGTTCTGGACCAGGCAACAATATCCGGTATTTTGGACCGCATGGCGGAGGCGGGATGGATCAGCAAGGAAACGGCGGCAACAGACAAACGCTGCCTGCGTATTTATCTCACCCGGAAAGGGAACGAGATGACCAGCGCCGTTGTCAGGGCGCGGGATGAAGCCAATGAGGAAATCATGGGCGGCCTCCGGATCGAAGAAAGGCTGCTCCTGAAACGGATGCTTGCAGATCTTCAACGGTAAATTTTTTTATTTTAATGGTTAGTATGCGAAATATAGGAGGGTTTATGAGCAAGGAAGACATCAGGAGTTACGCCATGAGTTTAGGGGCCGATGCGGTGGGATTTGCGGCCATCGAGGACTACCGGTCAAAAAAGTCGCCCGACCCCAAAACCATCCTGCCGGCGGGTAAATCCCTGGTTGTGATCGCCTACCGGGAACTCGACGGTTCCGTGGAAAGCGCCAACAGCCGGACCTGCATGTCCGGGCGGATGGCCATTATGGAGCTCTCCCAGAAAAACGTCTATCTTACGGGCCGCTATGTGGAGGACAAGTATCATGCCAAAACGGCGCCGGTCCTCCTGTCCTATCCCCTCGACATGGGACCGGGGTTCATGGGACTGATCGGAGACATATCGCTCCGCCATGCCGCCGTCGCCGCCGGCCTGGGAGTCTTCGGCCGGAACAACCTCGTCCTCCATCCCCGCTTCGGCAGCCGGATCCTCTTCACCGCCCTCCTGACGGACTTGGCTCTTCCCTCCGATCCTCCGGTGACGGAGGAGCTCTGCAACAACTGCGGCCTCTGCGTCGAGAATTGCCCCGCCAAGGCCCTGGAGGTGGAAGGTCAGACCGACGCCCTGAAGTGTCTGCGCCACTCCCAGCCCTGGGGCATCGGCAGCACCATCGGTTTTGTCTTGAAATTTACCAAGGCCCCCCCGGAAAAGCAGCAGGAGATGCTCAGGGACCCCCAGTTCCTGAAGCTCTACCAGGCCTCGTTTATCGGTTTCCAGTACGACTGCTTCCATTGTCTGGCCGGTTGCCCCGCCGGGAGCAGACGCTGAACCGTTGCTATGACAGTGCATGCAGCTACCGTAACTATTTGAGCCATCGGGATGCTTTTATAAGTATCGAGGCCCGGGAGGGGCCCTAAAGGGCTTTGCCCCAAAAGTGACCGTCGTAACATCGTGCTCCCCGCGGCTGGCTCGTACGTAGCAGCCGCGGGCCGGGGGCGCTGCTGCTACGCCTGGATCGTTTTCCCTTGCAGCTTTTCCCAGGTGGCCTCGGAGTACCAGATATCGACGAATTCGAGGAGCGAATCTTTTTCCCGCCTCCTGATCTCGTCCGCCAGGGGCTTTCTCAAAAGATGCTTGATACTTCTGAAAGCCACGCCGTCTTTGGCGGCATATTGTTCGGCCATGCTTCTCGCATTCGCGGCCAGTTCGGCATCTGTGCTGACCTGATGAATCAGGCCGAGCTGCAAGGCCTCCTCGGCAGCATACATGGCGCCGGTGTAAACGGCGGTTTCCGCATTTTTCTGACCCAGCCAGAGCTTAATGATCTCGACGCTGCCGGCGAAGAGCGAAGACCCGAAGTTGATCTCATTGAGGGATATCTTTGCCTTTCCCGATACCATGATCCGGTCAATCGCAGGCGATGGCGATCATGCAGCCGCCGGCCATCGTATGACCGCTGAGAGCGGCAATAACCGGTTTGGGATACAGGAAAATGTCGCCATAAAAACTGGTGAATTTGGTGAGGTAGCGGAGGAAATCCTCCTGCTTGTAGTTTAGAAACTCCGGGATATCGAAACCGTAGGTGAAGAATTTCCCCTGCCCCGTGAGGATGACAGCCTTTGTTGCATCATCGGCGGCAAGTTCTCGGAAGCAGGCCGTCAATTCGTCGATGACGAATTCATTGATCGCATTCACTTTTCCCCGCGCGAGGATAACCTTGGCAATGCCGTCCGCTTTTTCTACCCTGAGAAACTCCATAACCCCCTCCTCCTTCTTTTATACTTCAAATAGTTTTCTGGGACTGGTCGTGAGAATTTCATTTCCCGTGCCCTTGATCAGGATCATATCCTCCAGCTTGACGACCCCCAACACCTCATCGAGCATATGCAGATCCAAGGCGATGACAAAGCCTTCCTCCACCGGGGACGGGTCGTACGCGGAGGGAATTGGGGATTCGTTCAGCTCCAGGCCGATGCCGTGACCGATCAAACGGGATCTCTTGCCGCCGCCGAAATACTGGAACTGGTCTTGTCGCCCCAGGCCGGCGGCTTTTTTAATAGCCATCCGGTAAATATCTTGGCAGGCCATTCCCGGCCGGATGTTTTCTATGAGCTGATCGGCAATTTCCTGCAGGTCGTCGTAGAGGGAATGGATTCCTTTCCCGGCCTTTCCCACGCAATAGGTCCTTGTCTGGTCGGCATGATAGCCGTTGACAAGGGTGGGAATGTCGACAATGACGATGTCCCCGGCATTTATTATTCTTTGCGACGGACCCGCCGGAACGGCGGGACTCAACCCCACGCCGGTAATGGTGTAAACGACGCCGCTGATCCGGAAAAGGTTGGGACCTGAGGCGATGGGGCCGCGGCTCATGAAAAAATCGGGCTGGCGGATGAAGAAGGTGCCCTCATGCCCGGCTAAACGATGGGTGTTTTCCACGGCAGCGGCCAGCTCCAGCTCCGTTATTCCATCCCGCAAGGACGCGAGGACCGCCTCGTGGCCGGCGTTGAGTGCTTGGCAAGCCTCCCGGATCCGTTCAATTTCCCCGTCACTCTTCGTCTTTCGTTGTTCCAGGACAAGGGAAGAGATGTTGAGCAAATCGCAGGCGGGAAAGAGTTTCTTGATACCCAGGAATTGCTCCGCCGTCAGAATGTCCAACTCCACGCCGATCCGGCCGCCGGGCGGTTCCATCCTCGTTAAGAGAAACTCGGAAATCTTCTCTAGTCGCCTTTCTTCTTCCACCCTTTCTTCCGGAATGAAAATGTCACGGCGGGCAAAATCGATGCCGCTCCGGACGAAAAGGGTGTATTCCTCAGGCAGGACGGCAAGATAAGACGGCTGGGCCGTCCCCGTGTAGTAGAAGATGTTCCGGGAATACCCGATCAGGGCGCCCCCCAATCCCTGCGCGGCAAGTTGCCTTTGCAGGGCCGGTATCCTCTTTGCATGGTCCATGTTATCGTACCCTCCCGAGCATTAAAAAAGAAGTGGATCCTTATGAGTCATTATATCCGCGAGCCGGTATCTCTCTTCCGGTGATTATACTTATTAGCAATGTTATCCCCGGGAAAAAGTGGGTGGCCAGAGGGGAACGGGAGATTGAGTCATGAGCATTCTTGAGGCGCCTTTGTCGCGATTTTTATTGTCAGCACCATTATCCTTTGCAATCAGGCGATGGTCACCTCCGGGCAGAGATAGACGTCCTGGATGGCCCGGAGGATGGCCGCCCCTTCTGGCATCGGGCGCTGGAAGGCCTTGCGGCCGGAGATTAGGCCCATGCCGCCGGCCCGCTTGTTTATGACCGCGGTGCGCACCGCTGCGGCCAGGTCGTTTTCCCCTTCCGAGGCCCCGCCGGAATTGATCAGTCACGCCCGGCCTGCATAACAGTTGATGACCTGGTAACGGGTCAGATCAATGGGATGGGCCGTCGCCAGTTCGGAATAGGCCCGGGGATCGGTTTTCCCGAATTTGACCGCCCCATAGCCGCCGTTGACATCGGGCTGTTTATGCTTGACGATATCCGCCTGGATCGTTGCCGCCAGGTGGTTGGCCTGTCCGGTCAGGTCCGCCGCCATATGGTAGTCCTTCACATCCTTGATAAAGGCGGGATTGCGGAGATAGGCCCAGAGGACCGTCGCCATCCCCAGTTCATGGGCCAGGGCAAAGGCCTGGGAGACCTCACGAATCTGTCGGCTGCTCTCCTCCGACCCGAAATAGATCGTCGGCCCGATGGCGGCGGCCCCCATGTCGAAGCACTGCTTCACGCCGGCAAAGAGAAATTCATCGTACCTGGCTGGATAAACAAGCAAATCGTTGTGATTTATCTTTACAATGAAGGGAATCCGGTGGGCGTACTTTCTCGACACCGCCCCCAGGACGCCGAGGGTCGAAGCGACGGCGCTGCATCCTCCTTCGATAGCGAGCTTCACGATATTCTCCGGATCGAAGTAAATGGGATTAGGGGCAAAGGATGCGGCGGCGCTGTGCTCGATCCCCTGATCCACGGGCAGGATGGACAGGTAGCCCGTGCCGGCAAGACGTCCGTGATCGAAGAGAAACTGCAAGTTCCTAAGCACATTGATCGGCCTGTCCGTGGGAACAAACACCCTCTCGATGAAATCCGGACCGGGAAGATGCAGATTGCCCTTAGGAAAAATAGCCTGGTGGCCGAGGAGCGCCTCGGCATCTTTACCCAATAAATTCATAATTTTCGTGTACATGGTCTATCTCCTCTTTTTCGCAATGTCATTTAAAATTTCCATCGAATATGACTGTTTATGCTAGCGAGATCAATGAGGAATGTCAAGAAAGAATGTCTGTTGTGTTGCGAGTTCGTGACATGTCCGGTTTGTTAAGGTGACCGATGGAGGTGACCGATGCG
>DYRD01000060.1 GCA_020718905.1 Syntrophus aciditrophicus
CGCCCGATACGGAACCTTCAAAGAGACCATCGCTGTCAACGACAAGCTGACTGCCAGTCGGCCGGGACGACGAACCCCATGTCGAAATAACTGTGGCAATGGCCACCCTGCGCCCCTCATCGGCCCACCGGATGGCCGTCTCCAGAAGACTTTCGTGTTGATCATAGACTTGCATATCGAGGCCTTTCTGTAATTTTCTGAACGAATGGAGCTATCGTGGCAGCGCTCCCCAGGGGCTTGACTTTCTGAGTAACCCCTATACGAGGGAACCATCTGTTGTCAAGTTATTACCCGAAACACCAGCCGTCCGGAGCAACCAGCACAACTTTTCGCTTGACAAAAGGGAAGGTGTTTTATAGTTCGTAAAAAACCGATATTAACTATCGCATTGTGATAAAGGAGGAAAATGAAGCGGGATCTGGACAGAAGTTTCGTTGAGTCGATAGCAAAGGGAATGGAGGTTCTTTCTTTTGTTGTTCACTCCCAGCAGGCTGCGGGGATCACCCAAATTGCGCGGGCGCTCACCCTTAGCATCGGTTCGGTGCAGAGGGTGACAAACACCTTGCAGAAAACGGGCTATCTCCGAAAAGACAAGGCAACCCATGGCTACACACTGGGACACAAGGCATGGGGATTGGGGCTTGCCATCGTAAAGGACTTCAATTTAAAAAGAATAGCGCACCCCTATCTTGAAGCGCTGTCCAGGGAAATAGGTGAAACCGTCAATCTGGCGATCTTCGACGGAACGGGAATCGTCTATGTGGACAGGATCAAGACGGAGCAGATTATCAATATCAATCTGAGCATCGGCTCAAGGCTGCCGGTTCACTGCACATCCATGGGCAAATGCATGCTTGCCTATCTTCCGGAAGAGGTGCTTGAGAAGCTGCTTGACAGAATTGAGATGAATCCGGTTACCCCCAGAACGATTACCGACAAGGGCAGGCTGCGCAAAGAACTGCAAACTGTCAGGGAAAGGGGCTTTTCGATGAACAACCAGGAACTCGAGGTCGGGTTGAGGTCAGTGGCCGCACCGGTCAGGGATGACACCGGAATGGTGATCGCGGCCGTCAACATCGCCGTTCCCGCAAGCAGGGTAACACAAGAGGAACTCCTTGGCACGTTTGCGAAAAGGGTTGTGGAAGTGACCCGGGTGATTTCCGAGGGCATGGGCTACAGGGTAGAAAAGCAATATGTACGATGATCTTGGGATTCCGCTTGATCACAGCTCGGTGGGTAATGTTTTTCCCCGCAAGTTGAACGGGATGCTTCTTGATCCCGTAAAGTCCGACACTAATTAATTAATACACGAAAGTTGTTCCCGTTTTTCTTTTTTAAAGGCAGGTCATTTTTTGGAAAATACCGCAAAGCGGGGCAAAATATTCGTAATAATTGCCACCGTTTTTTCATGCCTGAGCGGAGAGATACCGGCTAAAACCTTGAGCAGGCGGCTTCCGGCATGATGGTTCTGGCGCAGTCTGCGTACCCGCCGCCTTCTTCGTCTCCACTCCGGGCGGAGGGGTTTTCCCGAAAAAGAGACAAAAGAAGGCGGAAGGACTTTTTTCAGGTGTATTTTTTTCTGATGGCGGCGCTCAGGCGGTCAACGAGCGCGACGGTGATGATGATGATGATCATGATCGTTGTTACGTCCTTGTTTTCGTAGGATCGGAGCTTGTCGAACAGATAGACGCCAATTCCGCCCGCGCCGGTAAAACCGAGAATGGTCGCCGCACGGACATCGGATTCGAAGCGATAGAGAATCATGGAGACAAAAAACGGCGAGATTTGCGGGATAACTGCGTAGCGTATCACCTTGAACGGCCCGGCGCCGGTTGCGGCCAGGGCGGTGACTGGCTCACCCTGAATGTTCTCTATTCCTTCGGAAAAGAGCTTGGTCAGCACCCCCGAGGTGTGAACGGCAAGGGCGAGTATCCCCGGCATCGGGCCGAGTCCCACGGCGGCAACGAAGATCAGCGCCCAGACGAGTTCGTTGATCGACCGGGACAGATTGGCAAGAAAGCGGGTAGCCATGTAGATCGTTTTCCGGATTACCGTATCGAGCGGGCGGTGTCCGGGAAAGATGATCTCCAGTGTGTTGCGCGAGGCGAAAAATGAGATGGGAAACGCGATGATAACGGACATGATCAGTGCCAGAAACGCCATCTGCACCGTCTCAACCATCAATACCAGGTATTTGACAATGTTCGGGACACTGCCTGACGGAGGAAAGAAGCCGCTGTTTTTAATCTCCGGATTGCCGCCGATATAGACGATCATGTTGCGCCATCCGTCGAGCAGCAGCTTTATTCCCATCTCCGTTGAGCGCCAGCTCCAGACGATAAGCAGCACGAAAACGAAAAGGAGCGCCAGGTTGTACGCCCGAAACGGGTTGGTTTTCTGTTTTATCTCAGCAATATTCATTTGATTTCCAATAAATGGCCGGGGATGTCTTACCGCATCCCCGGCGACAGGGGTAACAACCGCCTATTTTTTTGCCTTCAGTTTTTCCTTCACATCGATGAGCTCCCGGATGGCGTCATAGACGGCATCGTTCGTATCGGCATACCCCTTGATCTTCAACATCTCGAGGCCTGCCGGATCTTTGTAGGCAAGGAAGGCGTCCTTGAGCGCCTTTTTCAGCGATGCGGGCAAATCCTTGCGGGCGGCCATCGGAGAGCCGGGGATCATATTTGATTTCCAGATGATTTCAAAATCCTTATCCGAATTCCACTCCTTGCCCTCGCCACGCGCCAGGTCCAGATCGTTGGTCGAGGCGCCGTCCACCTTGCCTGATTTTACCGCTATGATCGACGCCGCGTGACTCCCGGAGTAGATCACCCGTGAAAAATAGTTTTCCGGGTTTATCTGCATGTCTTTGTAAAAATAAACCGACGGCACGAGGGTTCCGCTGGTCGAGTTGGGGTCGGTAAAGGCCCAGGTCCGGCCTTTAAGTGCAGCCATGCTTTTCAGCCCTGACCCCTTTTTGGTGATGATCAGACCGTAATACCCGGCGCCTTCATCCCCCACCTCGATGACAAGCGCCTCGGCATTCGCCCGTTTCGCCGCCTCGACATAGGATTTGGGACCAAAATAGGCGAAATCGATATGTTTGAACTGCATCCCGGTGATTACCCCTGCATAGTCGGTCGCCACCTTGACGTCAATCGGTACGCCGAGAGTTTTTTCGAGGTACTGCACGAGGTTTTTCGCCCGTTCGGTCACGTTGGACGTTGAATCGGTCGGAATGATCCCGAAGATCAGCTTTTTCGGCCAATCGGCCGGGGGCTGGGCGGAAAACGCCGTTCCCGTTACAAGTGTCGCCAAAAGTACTACCGCCATGCACGCCTTTTTCAACATAAACTCCTCCTCATTGTTTCGTTTGGTTGTGTAAAATTGCCTGCGCTTACCTCTGCTGACTTATCGTGTTTGTTTCACTCCGTACGATCGCGACACCGGAGCGGGTTTTCTGAATCGCCGCTTATCTCATGCATCGTAAACAACTTCGGCGGCAACAGGAAATACCGACCCATGAGCGCCGAAAACAGACTCATTCTCCCGGGAGCCGTGGTAGATGTCGGCGATGGTATCGTTGTCAAGCCCCTCCGGTTTCCCGTCATAGACGATCCGGCCTCCGTTCATCCCGATCACCCGGTTGCAGTACCTCCGGGCGTAGTCAAGCTGGTGCAGATTGGCAATCACGGTAAGACCGTACTGTCGGTTGATGCGCTGGAGCGTATCCATAACCCCCTTGGCGCTGACCGGATCGAGCGACGAGATCGGCTCGTCGGCAAGGATAACCTCCGGATCCTGGGCCAAAGCCCGGGCAATCGCAACGCGCTGCATCTGCCCCCCCGAAAGCCGGTCGCACCGCTGAAGCGCCTCTCCCTCAAGGTTGACTGCCCGCATGTACTCGTAGATCTGCACGTACTGATCATGACGATAGTACTTGACGGCGGCCTGTAGCGGGTTCATCTTCCGGAGCATCCCGCCGGCGATGTTATCGAGTACGCTCGAACGCTTGACGAGATTATACCCCTGAAAAATCACCCCGATACGGGAGCGGAGATCCTTCAAAGCGGAATTCCGGATATTGTGCAGATTCTTATCAAAAACCCGCATCTCCCCGCCGAATATTTTGACGTTGCCGTTGATCGCCATCAGCAACGTTGATTTGCCGACGCCGGACGGGCCAATGATGCTGATAAACTCACCCTTGGCGACTGTCAGATTGACATCTTCCAGAACAACCCGATCCCCGTAACCGAGCTTGACATTTTCAGCAGAAATCCCGTTCATGCATTCCCTCCTCAGTTTGTATTCTCATCAGAGGCAATAAACACCATTCCCGCGCTCCGACGAACACCTTATAGTCGGCATATATTGCATATTGATGTATGGTTGGTTAATTTGTAATGAATTCCAGACAGGCGGCGTTCACCGTGAGGCATCTGGCTGTCGATGGCCGCCGGCTGATTTCAGTAAGGGTTACAACAAGAGATTAAAAGACATATTCCAGCCGCAAACCAAGCGCGGTCTGCTGCGACCAGACCTCCACCCCGTAGTCAAAGCTGAAATCCTGCTCCAGCAGTTCGTTGTAGAGACGATGGGCGCCGGTCGTCCGAATGTTCAGATAGCTCATCTCCAGCACCGCAGCGAGATTTTTCCCGACAGGCGCTCTTGCGCCGCCGGCAATGAACCACGCGCCACCCGTTGTCTTATCGTAAGTCAGGCGATAGCCTGCGCGCAACATGTGGTGGTCTTCGTTATTGGCACGGACATGGGCGCGGTAACCGAAAAGAAAGAGATACGGACGCATCCCGGAGGCGGTTTTTCCCCATTCATATTTCGCCCGGAAACCCAGAAAATAGAGCTGGTACTCCTGACGGAAATGAAGGGAGTTTCCGGGTAGAGGGACGGGATCGTTCGAAGGAAGGTACTCCCATTGGGTTCCATCATGCACCATCATGTTGAAGCGCTGCCACTGAAAGCCGATCACCGGCCTGATGTCCATGGAGGAAGGAAGCCCCAGCCAGTCTGCGATTTTGAGATCGATGTCGCATCGCGCCTGGATGCTGGGCTCCATGCTCGAGCGGGAGACGGAGTATGTGGTCAAACGGTCAGGCCGGGATTCGTCTTCCCAGTCCGAATCCCGCATGTCCCCGTCCGTGTTCTGCGTCACATTGGTCAGCAGGCGGCCGCCCAGGGAGCAACGCGAAAATTCCCGCCTCAATTCCACCCCTCCCCACCATGTGTTGATGGGAAACTCGAGGCGGCTGAGCGGCGAATAGGACATTAAAAAGGGGTTGCCGAATTCATAACTGGTATGGCTGTTGCCGATAGTGCGCTCCAGAATGGCCGCAACTTGCCATGGGCGTTCTTCAGACGCGGGCATCCCGTCTTGCGCCGCCGCATTCGCCGTCAGAAAAACGAATAAGACGAAAATTGCCGGAAGCACAGCGCCATTTCCCCGCGTTTTAAACCAGTTCCGCCCTGTCCGCGGTTTCAATTACACGGTCTCCAGCAAAGAGGCGCAGGAGGCTTCACCGCCGAGGGCGCGCTCCTGTTTTACCGCGAACGGAAGATGCTCAAGGACATCCCGGGCCGTTATCCCGTCTTCCCCTTTTTCGGCAGCGGCCAGGTCAGCGGCAATTCCGTGGAGAAAGACCCCCTTGCGCACCGCCTCGGCAAGCGGCATCCCCTGCCCGACCATCGCGGCAATGGTTCCGGTCAGCACATCGCCCACACCGGCTGTCGCCATTCCAGGGTTGCCGCTCATGTTGACAAAAACACGGCCTTCCGGCGTGCCGATCAGGGAATGGGCGCCTTTCAACACAATAAATGCACGCAGATTTCGGCATGCCTCCTGAAGAACGGCGACTCGGTCTGCTTCTATCTCCCGGACGGATCGCCCGGTCAGACGCGACATCTCCCCCGGATGGGGGGTCAGGACTGTCGGCGCCGGCCGATTGCGAATCAGCTCCGGATGGCCGGCCACGGCCGTTATCCCGTCGCCGTCAAGGAGGAGCGGTTTTTTCACCGCGGACGTCAATTCCTGGACAAGCTGCCCGGTTTCCTCGTCAACGGAAAGGCCGGGGCCGATCACGACCATATCGACTTTTTCGGCAAGCGCGAGCAGCGACGCACCGTTTTTTCGGGAGATGGATCCCGCATCTGTCTCTTTCTGCGGGACGAACACGATCTCGCAGCCATTTGCAGCAATAAACGGGACGATCGAGGCCGGAGCGGCAAGGCGGGCATATCCTCCGCCGGCCTTGAGAAACGACATTGCGCTGAAATACGGTGCGCCGTAATATCCGGGGGCGCCGGCCACAAACAGCACGTCGCCAACCGATCCCTTATGGGCGGTACTCTCCCTCGCCGGAAGCGGCAGCCACCCGTTCGTTTCAATCATGATTTCATCGTCTTCGTAGAGGGAGGGGGGAAATGAGATATGCGTCACGGCAAGTTTTCCGCAAAGCTCGAAGCCGGGATAGAGCATGTTGCCGATCTTCGGCAGGCCGAATGTCACCGTATGGGCGGCACGGACGGCCGTCCCCAAAACCGATCCGGTGTCGCCGTTTACGCCGGAAGGGATGTCCAGGCTGAGCACCGGCTTATTGCTCCGGTTGACGAGCGCAATCACATCCCTGTAAATTCCGGCCGGCTCACGGGCAAGACCGGTGCCGAAAATGGCATCGACGATCCCGTCCATACCGGATGCGGCCGCCTCGATTGCCGCCGCGTCCGTCACCCGTTCCATTGCAATCGGCATGCGGGAGATGATCTCGAGGTTGCCCTTTGCCGCTCCCCCAAGCCGTTCGGGATCTCCGACAAAGAAAACATGGGGAATTCCGCCGTTGGAATGGATATGGCGGGCAACAACCAGACCGTCTCCCGCATTGTTTCCCGAACCGCATAAAACGGCATACCTTTTCCCTCTTGCCCCCCATTCCCGCGCCAGAACCTTAAACGATGCAAGTCCGGCATTTTCCATCAATATCTGGTCGGGAATCCCGAATATGTCAATGGCGTTTTTATCCATCGTCCGCATCTGAGCAACACTGCTGATTTTCATTCCCAATCCTCCAGAAAAATATAACTTGCCGAATACGCCCGTTCATTGGGCGGGTAAACCGTTTATTAAAACGTCAAAACGTCCCCGGATACTTGCCTCCATCAATCAACAGATTCTGTCCGGTGATAAAGCCGGCGTGCACGCTGCATAAAAAGGCGCAGCAATCGCCGAATTCCTCGGGTCTGCCGAATCGCCCCGCCGGATTGTCGGCCATTCTGACTTTTCGCATTTCCTCGTATGCCAGATCCTGCGTCTTCGCCAGCGCCTCCGTGTAAGATCTCTGTCGGTCGGTTTCAAAATCCCCGGGAAGCAGGTTGTTGATCGTCACGTTGTAGGGAACGGTTTGCCGGGCTAACCCCGCGACAAAACCGGTGAGGCCGGAACGGGCGCCGTTGGAAAGTCCAAGGATGCTGATCGGCGCCTTGACCGCGCTTGACGTTATGTTCACGATCCTCCCGAAGCGACGGGAGATCATCCCGTCAATCGTGTCCCGGATCATGAATATTGCGCCAAGCATGTTGCTGTTCAAAGCGGCAATCCACGCCTCCCGATCCCAGTCGCGGAAATCGCCGGGGGGCGGTCCGCCGGAATTGTTGACAACGATGTCCGGCTCAGGACAGGCGGCAAGAACAGCCCTCCTTCCCTCATCGGTATTGATGTCAACGGCGACCGCCTTCACATCCACTCCCGTCGCGGCGGCTATCTCTGCGGCCGCTGCCGTGAGCCTGTCACGCGTGCGGGCAACAATCGTCACATCGACACCCTCTTTCGCAAGCGACATCGCGCACGCACGCCCCAGTCCGGAGCTTGCGCCGCCGACAATCGCCCTTCTGCCTTCCAATCCGAGTTCCATGAGCAATTCCCCCTTATCACAAAATTTTCCCAATAAATACGCCAAACTGAGTATTGTCACGTTCAGGGCGCCCCGACAACGCGCACCGGTGGAAGTATAATCCAGGATAACTGCGGAGTCGAGTTATTTCCCCCGATACGCGCAATAAACTAAAGCGGACTGACGCCCTCAACCCATTTTCTCAAATGACCGTCCGCCATCCAAAAACTCCCTTCCAAGCCATCCATCTTGTTAACATTTTCTACCATATCCGATAATTTTCTTGTTTTTTATGCAGGAGTTGAGGACTAAGTCACTAAAAAGCGGTGGTCATCACAGCAATAATTGTGGAAAATGGACGGCCAATCGGTTATAAGCGCCATCCTGCGACAGGCATAAATCAGGATAAAAACATGAGCATGGAACCCCTGCGCCGCAAGATGCAAACAGGCAAAGAAGACTATTTCGCAACGAGGACGATATGGAAAAAATAAAGGTGGTAAATCCGGTGGTGGAGATGGACGGGGATGAGATGACCAGGGTCATCTGGTCTTTGATCAAGGAATATCTTATTTATCCGTGGCTCGACATTGACTTGAAATATTACGATCTTGGCATACAGAACCGTGATGCCGCCGGCGATCAGGTCACAATCGCCGCCGCCGAGGCGACCCTGCGGTACGGCGTTGCCGTCAAATGCGCCACGATTACCCACGACGAGGCGCGGATGAAAGAGTTTGGTTCGCCTTCCATGCTGCGCTCCCCGAACGGCACGATCCGCAACATTCTCGATGGAACCATTTTCCGCGAGCCGATCATCTGCAGGAACGTCCCCCGGCTGGTGCCGCACTGGGACAAACCGATCATCATCGCCCGCCACGCCTTCGGCGATCAGTACAAGGCGAGCGAAATCCAGTTCAAGGGGAGAGGGGCGCTCCGCCTGATCTTTGTCCCGGAAGATGGAAGCCCGGCCATAGCCAAAGAGGTTTTCAAAACAACGGGCGACGGCATTGCGATGGCCACCTACAACACCGACGAGTCAATCGCCGGATTTGCCCGCGCCTGCTTCAACTACGGATTGAATCGCAAATACCCTGTTTATCTGTCCACAAAAAACACTATCCTCAAGATATACGACGGTCGCTTCAAGAGCATCTTCCGGGAGATATACAACGCCGAATTTGCCGGCAAATTCAAGCGCGCCGGCCTCACCTACGAACACCGCCTGATCGACGACATGGTCGCCTCCAGCATGAAGTGGAGCGGCGGTTATCTCTGGGCCTGTAAGAACTACGACGGCGACGTCATGTCCGATCTCGTCGCCCAGGGGTATGGATCGCTGGGGCTGATGACCTCCGTGCTGATGAGCCCGGATGGGAAAACTTTCGAGGCGGAGGCGGCGCACGGCACCGTTACCCGCCACTACCGGGAACATCAGGCAGGCAGGGCTACCTCCACCAACCCGATCGCCTCGATATTTGCCTGGACGCGCGCCCTCATCCGCCGAGGCGAGCTCGACGGCGCCCCCGATGTGATCAGATTCGCAAAAACGCTGGAGAGCGTCTGCGTCGATGCGGTCGAATCAGGCCACATGACAAAAGACCTGGCGCTGCTTATCGGCGGTAATCAGGCATGGGAAACGACGAATCAGTTTATCGACACGCTCGCAGCCAATCTGCGCCAGCGCCTGCAGAACTCCCCTGATTCCTCGCCGCATACGCGCTATTAACCCGGTAAACACAACTCCATGAAGTCATTTCCGCAAAACAGCCCTGTAAATGAGGGCGGCGGCGGCATCTTCGGATAGATCGTCCGTATTGACAACCATGTCGGCGCACGCCCGGTAGAGGGGCTCCCGCTGGTGCAGCATCCTTCGCACCTCCTCACCGCTATCCAGGCCGGACAGGGAGGGGCGATTATCCGAACTCGACGAGTCTTTTCCCATTCTTGACTCGATGGTTGCCGCGGAGGCGCAAAGCCAGACCAGCATGCCGTTTTTCTTCAGGCATGCCACATTTGCCGGATCAAGCACAGAGCCTCCACCGGTCGCGATAACCATGCAATCTTGAGAGACGATCCCCTCGATCACGGAGCGCTCCCGGTCGCGAAAGGCCGCCCACCCCCCGTCGGCAACAATGTCCGCAACCGTCTTTCCTGCTTGCAGGCAGACCAGCTCATCCGTATCCAAAAAGGAACGTCCGCTCATTCTTGCAAGCAGCCTGCCGACAGAGGTCTTCCCCGTGCAGCGGTATCCGGTAAGAACGATGTTCATCGGTACAGCCCTGCCAGCGTTTTCCAGAAACCCGGGAAGGATTTTCCTGTGCACGCCTCGTTTTCGATCTCCATCCCCGGCGCGAGGAGCCCCAGGATCGCAAAACTCATCGCTATCCGGTGGTCGTTCCAGGTCTCTATCCGGGCGCCGCGGGGAGCCCCCCCCTCAATGATCAGACCATCGGAAAGCTCTTCGGCGCCGATGCCGGTTTTGCGAAGCTCCGCGGCCAGCGCCGCGATTCTGTCGCTTTCTTTCAGGCGCAGATGACCGATATTGCGGATGATGCTCCTGCCCGACCGCACCGCGCAGAGAACCGCGAGCGATGGGACAGCATCGGGCATGCCGTCCATATCGAATTCCATTTCGCCCCCCGGCATCTCTCCCCCGGCAACGTCGATGCGGTTATTCCCGCGTCTGACAGTGCAGCCGAGATCGGCCAAAAGCCCGAGAAAACCGATATCGCCCTGGCGCGTCCGCGGATCGATGTTCTCTACGCTGATACGTCCTTTCAAGAGAGCCGCCGCAAGAAAAAAGTAGGAGGCGCTCGAGGCATCCCCTTCAATCATGAATTCGCGTCCCTGGTAGAACTGTCCGCTTTTGACGAAATAACGGCCATCGCCGTCTCTCTCTGCCTTTACCCCAAACGCGCCCATCGTGTCGATGGTCAGGCCGATATAGGGGAGGGAAGGAATCCTTCCTTCCAGGACAACGGTCACATCGCCTTCGGCGTAAGGGGCGGCAATCAGAAGCGAGGAGACATACTGGCTGCTGCCGATATCATGCAGAACGACCGTCCCGCCCTGCAGACCACCCCCCTCGATCCTTGCCGGCGGGCAGCCTTTTGCGTCCTGCGTATGAATGACCGCGCCGAGGGAGGCCAGGGCATCGAGCAGCGGTTTCAGCGGTCTCTCCCGGAGCCGCCCGTCGCCAGTCAGGACAAACGGACCGGCGCCCAGCGAGAAGATACCCGTCAGCAGACGCAGCGCCGTCCCGTTGTTGCCGAGATGTATTTCTTTGAGAGGGCTGCACAGCACACCCGACGTTCCCCGTATCGCCATGTCCCTGCCGCTCTGCACGATTTCCACTCCCGCCATCCGGAGTGCATCGGCAAAAACAGTCGTATCATCGGCGACAAGAACATTCCTGAGAAGCGAATCCCCCTTCGCCAGGGCGGCAACCGCAATCGCCCGCTGCGTGAGGCTCTTCGATCCCGGCAGGCGGACCGTCGCATCCAGTTTTTCCAGCGGTCTGACGGCTATCATTGCGGCATCCCCCCCTCGACGCCCATGGGATAGGAACCGAGAATCTTGAGGAAGGCAGCGCGTTCCTTAAGTTCCCGCAGACAGCGCCCCGTTTTTTGATCCTCGACATGACCGACAAAATCGGCAAAAAAGAGATATTCCCACAACCGCTCCTTCATCGGCCATGATTCGATTCTGGTCAGGCTGATCCCCGCTTCGGCAAAGGGGGCAAGTGCGTGCTGCAGGGCGCCTGGGGCATGGGCCGTCCCGAAAAGAACGGATGTCTTGCTTTTTTCGATATTTGCCTCCTCATGGCGCTCCGGCCTCTGCCCGATAACGAAAAAACGGGTCGTGTTAAGGGGGCTGTCTTCGATCCCCCCGGCCAGTATCGCAAGTCCGTAGCAGTCGGCGGCAAGACTGCTTCCGACTGCCGCCCCGCCTGGTTCGTCATGAGCCCTCCGGGCCGCTCCGGCAGTGCTTTCCACCTCGATCAGCAAGACGCCGGGGAGTTGCCTGCGCAGCCACTGCTGGGATTGCGCCAGCGCCTGGGGATGGGAGTAAACACGTTTTATATCGGCCATATCGCTGCAATTGGAAAGCAGTGAGAGTCTTATCCGCAGAAAGAGTTCCGCCCTGATGACAAGGGGCGTTGCAATCAGGCGATCCAGGGTTGCCTTGACCGACCCTTCCGCGGAATTCTCGATAGGGACGATTCCCCAGTCGTTTTCCCTCTTTTCCACGGCGTTGAAGACATCGGCAATTGTCCCCTTCGGACAGGCGGGAATGCTGCTGCCGAAATGGGCCAGGGCAGCCTGGTGGCTGAACGACGCCTCCGGCCCGAGACAGGCGACGCTAACCGGCGCCTGAAGCGCCCTCGATGCGGAGATGATCTCCCGGTAGATATTCCGGAGAAAATGTCCCGGAAGGACCCCCGTCCTGTCTTCATTGATATTGCGGTAGATATTTTCTTCCTGACAGGGGTCGTAGATTTCCTGGCCTGCCTCTTTCTTGATTGCCCCGATCTGGAGCGACACGGTCGCCCGCTCGTCAAGCAATCCGGCGATGCTCTTATCCGTTGCCAGTATCTTTTCCCTCAGTGTGTTCATTGTTTCCGCATTCATTGCATCATCCCCGTTAGCGTTTCCCTGAGGATATCATCGTCGATGGCGGCATGCGCAAATGGCTTGCCAAGCCTGCTGATCATGATGTAATTGATTATTTTCCTGTCTTTTTTATGCACATCGTCCCGCGACTTCTTGTCGAGCGAAAGCTTTGCAATAACAGCATCGATTCCAATGTCTGCGGGAATCATGCAGGGAAGGCCCACCGCACGAATCGCGGAGATGATCCTTTCTCCTTCTTCGAATGGAAGACCGTGGAGTTTTTCGGAAAGTCGCGTCGCCGCCGTCATTCCTATTGCCACCGCCTCGCCGTGGGAAAGGACGAAACCGGACGCCGCTTCAACAGCATGACCGATCGTGTGCCCGAAGTTAAGGATGCGCCGCAGCCCTCCCTCCCGTTCGTCAAGTTCCACGATTCCCTTCTTTATTCGGCAGGATTCATGAATTATCCGTAACAGAAAGGAGACGTTTCGGAGTGCGTTCTCACTCGCGGCCTTTTCGATATCATACAGAAGAGCGGGGTTTTCGATGGCGCCGTATTTGATCGCCTCTGCCAACCCGCTCCGGAAAATCTCCTCCGGCAGCGTTTTTAGAAAATCGATATCGATGAAAACAGCCCTGGGCTGATGGAACGTCCCCAGCATGTTTTTTCCGGAAACGGCGTCAACCCCCGTTTTGCCGCCAATGCTGCTGTCAACCTGGGCAAGCAGGGTTGTCGGCATCTGAACAAAGGGAATCCCCCGCATGTAGATCGAGGCGGCAAAGCCGGTCATGTCGCCTATCACCCCTCCCCCGAGGGCGACAAGCAGCGTCTGTCTGTCCGCGCCCAGAGAGGTCAGGCAGGCGGCAATCGCGACCACCGATTCAATCGTCTTGTTCTCTTCTCCCGGCGGAAGGATGAACCTGTCTATCCGGAGCCCCGCCTTCTCCAGCGCCGCCTGCACCCTCTGGCCATGGAGCGCGTCAACGGTATTGTCCGTCACCACCACGCAGCGTCTATCAATTCCGCTTCTGGCAATTTCCATTGCTGCTTTCTCGAGGATTCCCTCCCCGACATGAATCCGGTATGAGTCGTCACGCCGGCCTTTAAGCGTTACCTTCAGCTCGTTCATCACAGCTTTCCAATCCCGTTTTGCATCGCCTCGTCCAGAATCCGCACCTCGTCCATAAGCCTGTAGAACACCTCGGGACGGAGCGACTGCGGCCCATCGGAAAGCGCCTTTTCCGGCTGAGGGTGTATTTCGATGATCGCCCCATGCGCGCCTGCCGCAACCGCCGCGCGGGTAAGTGGAATGATGTACTTCGCATGGCCTGCGGCATGGCTCGGATCGATGATGACCGGCAGATGGGTCAGCTCCTTGATGACGGGTACCGCGCTGATGTCGAGGGTGTTTCTGGTCGCCGTTTCAAAGGTGCGGATGCCGCGTTCGCAGAGAATAACACCGGTATTCCCACCCGAAAGAATGTATTCGGCGGACATCAGCAGCTCTTCGATCGTTGTCATCAGACCCCTTTTGAGCAAAACCGGTTTGCGGGACATGCCGATTCTCTTGAGCAGCGCGAAATTCTGGACATTGCGGGCGCCGATCTGAAACATGTCGCTGTAATCCTCGATCAGGTCGATATCCTTCGTGTCCATGACCTCCGTCACGACCGGCATCCCCATCTTCTCTCCGACATTTTTCAGTATCTTCAGCCCTTCTTCGCCCATCCCCTGAAAACTGTAAGGCGATGTGCGGGGCTTGAAGGCGCCTCCTCTCAGAAGCCGGGCCCCCGCCTTTTTCGCGATGTACCCGCATTCCATCATCTGCTCCTCGCTCTCGATCGAGCAGGGACCGGCTATAACGGCAAATCCAGGCCCGCCGATTTCGACATCCCCGACACGGACGACTGTATCCTGCTCATGAAACTCCCTGCCCGCGAGCTTGTAGGGCTTCAAAATCGGAACAATCCGCTCGACGCCGGGCAGAAAAGCGACCGACTTGAGCATGGAACGTCCCTCGTCGGTGCCGACTGCGCCGATGATCGTCCTTTCGACCCCCTCCGACACATGGGGTTTGTAACCGGCCGTCTCAATCCATGCCGTCACCTTGCCGATCTCTTCCTTTGTTGAATTTCGCTTCATCAAAATAATCATCTTTCACCTCTGCAATAAAAAAGGCCGTGGCGAGCCCGGCGCTCTTCCCACAGCCTTGAAAACAAAAAAGCCATGGGCAGCGACCTTCTGTCTGTCCATGGCTTGGTTAAGTTCGTTGTACGTCCTTACTTTTCCCTAAGCGGCAGGCAGACCGACCCGATAAAGCAATAAAACCGGTAACGATTATCGGAAAAGCCTTCGAACCTGCCCATGTCGTCCGCACCCTTTCAAAAAATTACTGCACCTTTAACGCGCCGCCTTAAAATCACAACTTTTACGCCTTGTCAAGACAAATCTACAAGACAAATCTGCATGATAATGTGGATAGGATATCAGAATGCAGCGGACATCGCACTCAGTTTTTGTTACGCTTTGCAGTACCTTGCACCCTGGGACTTTAATCTGTTGTCAAATATGTTTTTACAGCGATCGCTTCAGCAGGCGCCCGAGTTCTCCGATA
>DYRD01000018.1 GCA_020718905.1 Syntrophus aciditrophicus
ATCAAGCAGACTTGTTTCATTACCAAGTTGACCCTGATCGGTATCGTCAAGATCATGGAGGGGGTCATTTCCCCCCGGACCTTGGGAGGCCCCATTCTCATTGCCCAGCTGGCCGGCGCCCAGGTCAAGGAAGGGATAGTGCCCTTTGTCTTGTTCATGGCCCTCCTCAGTATTAATCTGGCCGTTCTGAACCTCTTGCCCGTACCGGTTTTGGACGGCGGTCATCTGATGTTTTATCTGATCGAAGCGGTTCGGGGCAAGGCGGTGAGCCTGAAGACAAGGGAACGGGCCCAGCAGCTTGGCTTTATTCTCCTTGTTATGCTAATGATCTTCGTCATCATGATGGATATTGATCGACTGAACATCAAGATGATCAACGATATAACGAGTATATTTACTAAATAATATGAATATATTGGCTATCGATACTTCCGGAGTGACGGCCAGTGTCGCCATTTTGCGGGATGAAACGGTGCTGGCGGAGATATTTTTAAATCTGGGACGTAACCACTCTGAAATCCTGCTGCCCTCCATTGAGCAGCTATTGATGGTGGCAGGCCTTGACCTCGGAGCAATCGATGTCTTTGCCTGCACCATCGGCCCCGGCTCCTTCACGGGGATTCGCATCGGTGTCAGTACGGTAAAGGGACTGGCTCTCGCTGTCGATCGCCCCGTCGTCGCCTTGTCCGCTCTTGAGGTTCTAGCTGTGAGCGCGACGGGTTCGCAGCGGAAAATATGTCCAATGATCGATGCGAGAAGGGAACAGGTCTATACCGGTTTGTATGCAGATAATGGTCCGTATTCATTGACGAACATTATTCCTGAACACCTCGTTGGAGCGGATGACTTCCTGAAGTTGATAGCGGAAGATGTCTTGTTCATTGGATCGGGGGCGCTTAAATATGAAGACGTTATTCGTCGGAGGTTGGGGGGAAGGGGATTCTTCGTCGCCGACCACTTGCATCAAGTTCATGCCGCGGCGGTAGGAGCCCTCGCCGGCAAAAAGGTAAATACCGGCGGGATGACGGATGCCGTAAACCTCAACCCCTTATATCTGCGCCGTTCGGAAGCGGAGGAAAAAATAGATCCCCAGTATTGACATAACCGGCAAATTCTCATAAAATCGCGACCAGCCGTGAGATCTAAAAAACATATTTTTAAGGACAAATAAATGTCACATGACAGCCCCATCGCCCCGGAAGGAGTTCCCTTCATCATTTCCGCTATCCTTATCACATCCGTGTGTCTGTATTGCGGATGGACAGGGGGGGCCGTGATTTTCGGATTGACCACCCTCTTTGTCACCTGGTTTTTTCGTAATCCCCACCGCACCCCCCCCGCTGATCCCAAGGCCATCATTTCCCCCTGCGACGGAAAGGTTATTCGCATCGAGACGGTAGCAAACCACGAACTCCTGGCCGGTCCGTTGCAGAAGATCAGTATTTTCATGAATATCTTCAATGTGCATGTAAACCGCATTCCCTATGCCGGTGTTGTCGAGGTCATCCGTTACTATCCAGGCAAATTTCTTACGGCCAATCTTGACAAGGCCTCCGCGGAAAATGAACGTAATGCCCTGGTCATCGGTCTGGGAAGGGGGGAGAAGATGGTCGTTATCCAGATCGCCGGTCTGGTGGCCAGGAGAATCGTCTGCTGGGTTGCCGAGGGGATGAGGGTGAACAAGGGGGAGAGATTCGGTTTGATCCGCTTCGGTTCAAGGTTGGATGTCTTTTTGCCCCCCCAAGCGCATGTCCGCGTCCGCGTTGGTGACAAGGTTCGGGCCGGAGAGACGCCGATAGGAGAGATGCCATGAAAGAAAAACCAAGGTTTTCGAAAGGCAAGATGAAGAAGGGCATTTATGTCCTTCCCAACCTTTTTACCACGGCGAGTCTGTTCTCCGGGTTTTACTCTCTTATCGCTTCCATGAAGGGGCTTTATGAGATTGCGGCTATCTCCATATTGATTGGCGCCGTCCTTGATGCCCTAGACGGTCGTATTGCGAGAATGACAAATACGACGAGTAAATTCGGCGCCGAATACGACTCCCTCTCCGATCTGATTTCTTTTGGCGTTGCGCCGGCGATTATGGCCTATACATGGTCATTGTTTGCCTTCGGCAGATGGGGCTGGCTGGTATCTTTTCTGTTTGTAATCTGTGGGGCCCTTAGACTGGCGCGCTTCAATATCCAGATCGGAATTATCGACAGCAGGGTATTCAATGGTTTGCCCATTCCCGGCGCCGCGGCGGCCGTGGCCACGGGGGTGCTTATCTATTACAAGCTCGGAGGAGTCGGGCATTTCAATCATTTCCTTGTCCTCATATCGGTCCTAGTGTTGGCCCTTTTCATGGTGAGTAACGTCAAATATTACAGTTTCAAAGACCTTAACTTCTTTGCCCGGAAGCCTTTCATGTCTTTTGTCCTTATCGTCTGCATCTTGATTATCGTGGTCGCGGAGCCGCAGATCATGATTTTTACCTTTACCGCGGGTTACAGCCTCTCCGGCCCGGTATGGCTCATCTACAAATTGGCAAAAAAGCTTCCCGGAATGAAGCATCA
This sequence comes from Syntrophus aciditrophicus, assembly GCA_020718905.1. GTDB lineage: Bacteria > Desulfobacterota > Syntrophia > Syntrophales > UBA8958 > UBA8958. The sequence continues at coordinate 2,559 of DYRD01000018.1, forward strand.
TAGTTCTACCGCGGCAAAACAAGGCCCGGTGTCCTGAGTATGGTTGCAAGTGTTCAGGGCTACGCAAAAGGATCAATTAATGACGGTGAACCAGCCATAATTTATCTAAGGGGTTAATATTATATGAAAACATTTTATGTAGCGGTAGTGGGCGCCACCGGCGCCGTAGGCAATGAAATGCTCAAGATCCTCGAAGAACGCAAATTTCCCGTGGGGAAACTGAAGTTGCTCGCTTCCGAGCGGTCCCTTGGAAAGTCTCTTGAATATAAAGGGGAAAGCCTTCCGGTGGAGGTTCTTGAAGAGGATTCCTTTACAGGGGTGCAGATCGGTCTTTTTTCCGCTGGGGGAAGCATTTCCGAGAAGTTTGCCCCTCTTGCCGCTCAGGCGGGATGCGTGGTTATCGATAATACCAGCGCCTTCCGCATGGTGCCCGACATTCCCCTCGTCGTACCCGAGGTGAATCCGGAGGCCATCGCCCTCTATAAGAACCGGGGAATAATCGCCAATCCGAATTGCTCCACGATTCAGATGGTCGTCGCCCTGAAGCCCATTCACGACACCGTCCGGATCAAGAGAATAGTTGTTTCCACCTATCAAGCCGTATCCGGTACGGGTAAGAAGGCCATTGACGAATTGATGGATCAGACCCGCGCCCTGTTGACTTTTCAGGATCCCGTCATCAAGGTCTACCCCCACCAGATCGCCTTCAACTGCCTGCCCCAGATTGACGTGTTCGTGGACAACGGCTATACGAAGGAAGAGATGAAAATGATCAATGAAACCAAAAAGATCATGAACGACCCTACCATCGCCGTGACGGCAACGACGGTGCGCGTACCCGTCTTCTATGCCCATTCCGAGTCGGTGAATATCGAGACGGAAAAGAAAATCACCCCCCAGGAGGTTAGAGAACTGCTGGCGAAGGCGCCGGGGGTAACCGTCGTCGATGATCCGGCGGACCGCCAGTATCCCCTGGCCATTCATGCCGCGGGGAGGGACGAAACTTTTGTCGGCAGAATCAGGGAAGACGAATCTATCCCCAACGGCATCAACATGTGGGTAGTCTCGGATAACCTGCGCAAGGGCGCAGCCTTGAACGCCGTTCAGATTGCGGAAATCCTCGGAAAAGACTACCTGTGAGCGGAGAAGTCGGCCCATGAGAATCACCGGAGGCGAGATGCGGGGAAGACGGATCTCGCCCCTGACGACAAGGGATGTTAGACCGACGCCGGATGCCGTCCGGGAATCCCTTTTCAATATTCTCCCCCCCGTCGCTGGTCAAAACTTTCTCGATCTTTACGCCGGCAGTGGGATCGTTGGTTTCGAAGCCCTGAGTCGAGGCGCCAAATACGTTGCTTTTGTGGAGAAGCAGGCCGCCGTTTCGAGAAAGATAAAGGAGCAGATCGCTGCCTTCGGGTTGGAAAACGCCTCCCTGGTCCTGACGGTGAGTGTCGAGAAGGGCGTTGCCGCCTTGAGCGGCCGGGCGGAGCGGTACGATGTCATTTTTGCCGATCCCCCCTATGAGCGGGGATGGATCATGAAAACCCTTGATTACTGCCGGAAGCATGACCTCCTGGCGCCGGGCGGGTTGCTGGTTTTGCAACGGTCGGTAAGGGAAGAAATCGCAAGAATGGACGGCAGCCTGGAACTTGCCGGCGTCGATGAACGGCGTTATGGAGACACGGTGCTGACTTTCTTGGCCCATAAATCGAAGGAGAAGTGTTAACGTGAAAAAAATTGCTGTCTATCCGGGATCTTTCGATCCCATCACCAACGGTCATATCGATATTATCACGAGAGGACTAAGAATGTTCGATGAATTGATCATTCTCGTTGCGTATAATCCCAACAAATCTTCCCTCTTTACGGTTGAGGAAAGAATGGCTTTTATCAAAGAAGTGGTCATAAAAGATCAGAAAATTCTCCAGGTGGATTGCTCTGCGGGGCTGCTCGTCGACTATGTCCAGAGTCAGCGAGCGAATGTAATTCTCCGTGGACTTAGGGCCGTATCCGATTTTGAGTATGAATTTCAGATGGCCCTCATCAACCGGCGCCTTAACCGGGATATCGAGACTGTTTTTCTCATGACGGGATACCAGTGGTTTTACACCAGTTCCAATCTTATTAAGGAGGCGGCGGCGCTGGGAGGGTCGGTCAAGGGACTTGTTCCCGACATCGTCTTCGAACAGCTTCAGGGTAAATTTAACCATAATAAAAAATAATCATAATAACATAAAGAGGTCATATGAAATTAGCGCAAAGAATAGGGAGGATCAAACCTTCGCCGACCCTAGCCATCACGGCGAAGGCCAACGCCCTGCGGGCGGAAGGACGTGATATTATCGGCTTCGGGGCCGGCGAACCGGATTTCGATACCCCGGAAAATATCAAGGCTGCCGCCGTCCGGGCGATCCAGGAAGGGTTTACCAAATACACACCCGTCGGCGGCATCGATGAACTGAAGGATGCCATTATCGCCAAAATGTCCAGAGATCATGGACTTCCCTACAAACGGTCACAAGTGGTTGTCTCCTGCGGGGCAAAACACACATTGTACAACCTCATCCAGATCCTCTGCGAGGAAGGGGATGAAGTCATCATTCCCGCCCCGTACTGGGTATCCTATGTCGATATCGTCGTCCTCGCCGGCGCGACGCCCGTAATTATCGATACGCCCGAAGCAGGGGGCTTCAAGCTGACCCCGGAGCTCCTAAAGAAGGCGGTTACGGAGCGAACGCAGGCCATTATCCTCAACTCTCCCGCCAATCCGACGGGATCCGCCTACCACCGCCTGGAACTGGAAGCCCTAGCCGCGGTGATCGAAACAACGGAGATGACCGTCATTTCCGACGACATCTATGAAAAGATCCTCTACGACGGCTTTGAATTCTTCAGTATCGCCTCGGTCAGCGAGGGGCTAAGGAACAGGACCGTGGTTGTCAACGGTGTTTCCAAGGCCTATGCCATGACGGGCTGGCGGATCGGCTATGCCGCCGGACCGGAAGAAATAATTGCGGCCATTACCAAATTGCAGAGCCAAAATACCTCTAATCCGACATCCATCGCCCAGAAGGCCGCCGTGGAAGCCCTTAATGGCGATCAGTCGGCCGTCGCCATGATGGTCAAGGCCTTCCGGGAACGACGCGATTCAATCGTCGCCGCCCTGAATGCGATTCCCGCGATATCCTGCCCCCTTCCCCAAGGGGCGTTCTATGTTTTCCCGAATGTATCTGCCCTCTACGGCCGCTCCTGGCAAGGCAAGCAGATCGCCAATTCATCGGACCTGGCGGCATACTTTCTTAATGAGGCCAATGTCGCCGTCGTTCCCGGAGCGGATTTCGGCAACGACAATTACATCCGCCTGTCCTATGCGACGTCTTTAAAGTTGATTGAAGAAGGAATCAGGCGAATCGGTGCGGCTTGCTCCCGGCTTGTTTAGAAATCTGGCCATAGGAGAGGATGAACTTGCAAAAGCACATTTTCCTCCCTCCCCGGCAAGGGGCGGGGCGGGGGTGGGGATGGGTTGATGACGGGTCATTATAGAAGGAAGACGCGCCCGGTCTTGCTTGGCAACGTAAGGATAGGCGGCGAGGCCCCGGTGTCGGTCCAGTCCATGACCTCGACGGACACCCGGGACGTCGGTAAGACCCTAGCCCAGATCCGCAGACTGGAGAAGGCGGGATGTGAGCTAGTCCGCATCGCCGTCCCGGACGAGGCGGCGGCGGCGGCCATTCCGCAAATCAGGGCAAAGATCCATATCCCCTTGATCGCCGACATTCATTTTCACCATCGTCTGGCGATTATGGCTATGGAAGCCGGGGTGGAAGGCATTCGCATCAATCCGGGGAACATGGATAAAAAGTTCATCCCCGAGGTTGTCAAAGCGGCCCGGGAGCACGGGACGGTGATTCGCATCGGCGTCAATGCGGGATCTTTGGAGAAAGATCTCCTGGAAAAGCATGACGGTCCGGATGCCGGCGCCCTGGTGGAGAGCGCTCTGAGCCATATTCGTCTCCTTGAGGACCTTGATTTTGATCAAATCAAGGTATCCCTGAAGTCATCGGATGTGACGGTAATGATCCGTGCTTATCAACTCCTTTCCGAAAAAGTTGACTATCCCCTCCATCTCGGCGTAACCGAGGCGGGTAGTCTGATGAGGGCGACGATAAAATCGTCCCTCGGTATCGGGACGCTCCTTTATCAGGGGATCGGGGATACGATCAGGGTTTCCGTCACTGGTGATCCGGTCCGGGAAATTCCTGTCGCTTACGGTATCCTCCGGGCCTTGAAGATACGCATGACCGGACCGGAAATCATCTCCTGTCCCACTTGCGGCAGGTGCGAGATCGACCTCCTGAAGTTGTCCCGGGCCGTGGAAAAACGTCTGGCCGGGCGGAAAGACTATCTGAAGATCGCCCTGATGGGCTGCGTCGTGAATGGCCCGGGGGAGGCGGCCGAGGCGGACGTCGGCATTGCCGGGGGCCGGGGAGCGGGGATGTTGTTCCGGAAGGGGAGGATTGTCAGGAAAGTGAAAGAAGAGGACTTCGTCGAGGCGTTGTTGGCGGAGATCCAGGATATAACAAAGGACAAAAAGGAGGCCTGATGCGTTACTCACAAATGTTCCTGCCCACAATCAAAGAGATCCCTTCCGATGCCGAGGTGATCAGTCATCAGCTCATGCTGCGGGCGGGAATGATCAGGAAATTGACAAGCGGGGTCTATTCCTATCTCCCCCTGGGATATCGCGTCATCCGGAAGGTGGAGCAGATCATCAGAGAGGAAATGAACCGCGCCGGAGCCCAGGAGATATTCATGCCAACGGTGCAACCGGCGGAATTGTGGAAGGAGTCGGGACGCTGGACCTTTTACGGGAAAGAGTTGCTACGCTTTCGCGACCGCCGGGACTCTGAATGTTGCCTCGGACCCACCCATGAAGAGGTGGTGACTGATATCGTCAGGAACGGTGTTAAGTCTTACCGGCAGCTACCCCAGAACCTATATCAAATCCAGACGAAGTTCCGCGATGAAATGCGTCCCCGCTTCGGACTGATGCGATGCCGCGAATTCTCTATGAAAGACGCCTACAGTTTTGATGCCGATGCGGAGAGCGCAGATATCAGCTACCAGAAGATGTTTACGGCCTATAACCGGATTTTCGAACGTTGCGGTCTGAAGTTCCGTCCCGTGGAAGCCGATACGGGCAGCATCGGCGGCAGCTATTCCCACGAATTTCTCGTTATCGCCGATTCCGGCGAGGATGGAATGGCCTATTGCGCAAGTTGCGGCTACGCCGCCAATCTGGAAAAGGCGGAAATTGCCAAGCCCGAAAATGATGTTATTCCAAGAGAACCTTTCGCAATAGAAGCACCAAAGTTGGAGGAAGTGTGTACTCCGGAAGTACGGACCATCGAGGAGGTATGTGCCTTTCTTAAGGTCCGGCCGGAAGATGTCATCAAGACCCTCGTCTTCAGCGCCGACGGGATCCCCGTTGCCGTCCTCGTCCGGGGGGATGAGGAGGTAAATGAGATCAAGGTGAAAAACTACCTTGGCTGTGACGTTCTGGAAATGGCCATGGATGACATGATCCAGGCCACCGCCGGCTCGCCCCGTGGCTTTGTCGGCCCCGTCGGTATCAAGTGCCGGGTCATGGCGGACTATTCCCTGCAGAAACTCACCTACGTGGTCGTCGGGGCCAACAAGGAGAATTATCATTGGAAGAACGCCAAGTATGGGCGGGATTTCGAGGTAGAGGCGTTTGCCGACTTGCGCGTAGTCCGGGAAACCGATCCCTGCCCGCGGTGTGCCGGGGATATCCGTTTTGCCCGGGGGATCGAAGTTGGCCATGTCTTCAAATTGGGGACCAAGTACAGTAAGGCGATGAAAGCCGTTTATCTCGACAAGAACGGGAAAGAGCAGTACCTAGTCATGGGATGTTACGGGATCGGCGTCGGCCGGACCGTAGCGGCCTGTATCGAGCAGTATCACGATGAAAACGGCATCATCTGGCCCCTGACAATTGCCCCCTATGAGGTGATCATTACCCCCGTCAACATGAATGACCGGGATCTGGCCGCCGCCGCCGAAAAGCTCTATACAGATCTTTTGACCCAGGGCGTCGAGGTAATTATCGACGATCGCGATGAAAGGGCGGGGGTGAAGTTCAAGGACGCCGATTTGATCGGCATCCCCCTGCGGGTGACCATCGGCCCCAAAAACCTCGCTGCTGGAAAAGTCGAGATCAAAGACAAAAGGACGGGGGAGGTAAGTATGGTATCCGTCGCAGCGGTAAAAAATTTCATATTAAGCGCGATCCGTTAAAAATGATATCCTGAAAGATTACATGCTTCGTATTACCGACATACTTGATAAAGTCCAAACCTATCTCCCCCCGGAAGACCAGGAGATGATCGAGAAGGCCTATATCTTTTCCGCCTCCGTCCATCAGGGGCAACTGCGGCTATCCGGGGAACCCTACCTGACCCATCCCATGGAAGTCGCCGGTATGCTTGCGGACATGAAACTGGATGCCGCGACCATAATTACCGGCCTCCTCCACGATACGGTGGAAGACACCCTTACCACCACCGCCCAGATCGAAGCGGCATTCGGTAAAGACGTGGCGTTTCTGGTCGATGGTCTTACGAAGATCAGCAAGATTACCTTGGGATCACAGGAGGAGCGCCAGGCGGAGAACTTCCGGAAGATGATTCTTGCCATGTCTGCCGATCTCAGGATCCTTGTTGTCCGCCTTGCCGATCGTATCCACAACATGCGGACCCTTAATTATCAGCCTCCCGACAAACAGAAGTATATTGCCACGGAGACCCTTGATCTTTACGCCCCCCTGGCCAACCGTCTCGGTATCAACTGGATGAAAGTTGCCCTCGAGGATCTTTCTTTCCGCTATCTCGAAAGTGACGCCTATAGCGAACTCTCCCGACGGATTGAAAAAAGGCAGGAACAACGGGATCAGTATACGGAAGAGGTCAAAGGGGTTATTGCCCGAGAGATTGCGAAATACGGGCTCAAAGGCGAAGTGGAAGGAAGGGCGAAGCATTTTTACAGCATTTACATGAAAATGCAGAACCAGCGTATCGATTTTGATGAGGTTTACGATCTCATCGCTTTCAGGATTATCCTGGACACGGACAAGGATCGGGATTGCTACGAGGCCCTGAGCATCGTCCATGCCCTCTGGAAACCCGTTCCGGGTCGTTTCAAGGACCGTATCGCCATGCCCAAGGCAAATGGCTACCGGTCGCTCCATACCACCGTTATCGGCCCTTATGGCGAGCGGGTCGAGATTCAGATCCGGACGCGGGAAATGCATGAATGGGCGGAAGAGGGGATTGCCGCCCATTGGCGTTATAAGGAAAAGCGGGCGGACCTGGGTACGGAAGATCAGCAGATCATGAAACTCCGGGAGCTTCTCGATGTTCAGCAGGAAGCCGAGAATCCGCGGGAGTTTATGGCCAATCTGAAACTGGCCCTTTTCCCTGACGAAGCTTACGTTTTTACGCCGAATGGCGATGTCCAGGCCTTTCCGAAAGGGGCAACGCCCCTCGATTTTGCCTACAGCATCCATACGGATGTGGGACATCAATGTATCGGGGCCAAAGTCAACCGCAATATCGTGCCCTTGAAATATGAACTCCAGAATGGGGATACCGTTGAGATCATCACTCAGGCCGGACATCACCCCGGGAAGGACTGGCTGAAATGGGCGGTGACCTCCCGGGCCCGCTCCAAGATCAAAAGCTGGATCAAGACGGAGGAAAGAAAACGGAGCATCGAGATCGGACGGGAGATCCTGGATAGGGAATTTAAAAAGCATAGCCTCAAGCTTTCACAATTGCTGAAGTCGGAAGATCTAAAGAAGCTCTATGAGGAGCATAATGTCAATACTCCCGACGATGTGATGGCTCTCGTAGGCTACGGCAGGCTTTCGGCAAAGCATATCGTCAACCGTTTCCTTCCCGAGACGGCCGCCAAGGTGGAAGAAGCACCCGTCGAGAAGGCAAGGAAAAAAACAAAAGGCACGGCGAACCTCGGAATCTCCCTTACGGGGATTGAGGATGTCCTCGTCAAATTTGCCCGTTGCTGCGATCCCATCCCCGGAGATGAGATCGTCGGGTATATCTCCCGGGGTCGCGGGATAACGATCCATACCGCCCGGTGTGCGAATATTCGGGACCTGGACCCGGAAAGGGTCATTGAGGTATCATGGAATATAAAGGACAAGCAGACCTATGCCGTCGATATGCGCGTCGTCTGTCAAGATAGGAAAGGGGTCATCGCGGAAGTGAGTTCCGTAATCTCCTTAATGGATATCAACATCAGCCGTGCAGAAGTGGAAACTACTCCCGAATTGCAGGCGATTTGCAACTTCCGGATCGATGTCCATGACCTGAAACAATTCAACCAGGTAGTTGCCGCCGTAAAAAAGCTGAAATGCGTCGTTTCCATCGAGCGCCCGAAGAAAACGTGATGGTGTGTTCCATATTGACAGGCAGGGGTATTATGCAGTATGTAGCGCCCACATTAAAGGTAGGGAAAATGAAAAGAATTAAGATAATCAGTATTTGTGCGATACTTGTTATTCTGGGAGGCTGGTGCTTCACCGGACAAGCGTCGGCTCAACAGGGGCGCGTCAATAAGGCAATCATTATCGATGCCGGACATGGCGGACCAGACCTTGGGGTAAAGGTAGCAGATACGGCATATGAAAAGGATCTAAATTTGCGTATCGCCTTGGCCCTGCAAAAAGAATTGACCCGTGCCGGTTATCAGCAGGTCATGCTCACCCGTTCCGCCGACAAAGAAATGTCCCTGAAGGAACGCATCCAACTGATCAAAAACAATGATCCGCTCCTGGTGATCAGCATTCATATCAATGGGGGTTTTGGAAACAAATCAAAAGGCTACGAAATCTATTTCCCCGGCTTCGGAACGGCAAAAGAAGCGCATAGCGAGACATCTGCCATCATCAAGGATATGACGAAAAACAAGCACCTCAATGATTCTGTACGATTGGCCCAGTATATACAGAAGCATCTGGATGGCGTTTTCTCCAAAGAAAACAGAGGTCTCAGGGAGGCGCCGATTCCCTTGATGGAAGGAATCAATGTGCCGGCGGTGGTTATTGAAATCGGTTTCCTGACCAATAAGGAAAACAGAAAGAAAGTTACCGACGGTAAGGTTCAGCAGGAGATTGCCAAGGCCATCAGCCGCGGTGTCAAAGAAAGTCTGTAGGCCGAGGATGCTGACAACCATAGTAATTGCATCAAAGAATAAAGGGAAGATCGAAGAGATCAAGGATATACTGACCGATCTTCCGCTTGAGATTCTCTCCTTGAATCATTATCCAAGCGCTCCCGACGTAGAGGAAAACGGCGGGACCTTTCTTGAGAACGCCCTGCTGAAAGGGCAAGCCATTTCCGACTTTACCGGTATGCCCGTGCTGGCCGACGATTCGGGATTGGAAGTGGACTATCTCGGGGGGGAGCCGGGGATCCTTTCCGCGCGCTATGCCGGCGCGGACGCGACCGATGAGGAAAACAACCAAAAGCTCCTCATGGCCCTGAAGGATGTTCCCGACCCGCAGCGAGGGGCCACCTTTCGTTGTGCCCTGGTCCTGTATTTGCCGCACGGCGAGTACCAGGCTTTTGAGGGGCGTTGGCGCGGGCGGATCGGGGATGAGTTTCGCGGTGGTTACGGGTTTGGCTATGACCCCCTTTTCTATTTGCCGGATGAGGGAAAGACCGTGGCGGAGATAACGGCGGTGGAAAAAAATAAACTTAGCCATCGTTCGCAGGCGGTTCAAGAATTGAAAAAGTACTTGCAAGGCAAGTTTTTACTGAAAAACTAACGGATAACGGGGCGTAGCGCAGCCTGGTAGCGCGCCTGCTTTGGGAGCAGGATGTCGCAGGTTCAAATCCTGCCGCCCCGACCATACATATGGTATAGCTAAGCAAAAAAGGAGTACAAATTATGACCGAAATTAAAGAAGGAACCATCAGCCGTGAAATTCGGGGCCATGTATTTTTGATCGGCGTGCACCGATCTTCCAAGATGAACGCCTTTACCTGGGACATGCTTATCGATCTTTCCAAGGCCTTTGGCGAGTACGATGGGAATGCGAATTTGCGCTGTGCCGTTGTTTTTGCTGCGGGCAATCATTTTACCGCCGGCCTGGATCTGGGGGATGTGGCCCCTCATGTAGCCAAAGGGGAACCTTTCATTAAGGAAGGGGAAATCGATCCTTTTGCCGTTCACGGCCGCATGCTTGCCAAGCCGCTGATCATGGCCGTTCAAGGCCGCTGCTATACCCTCGGAACGGAACTTTCCCTCGCTGCCGATATCGTGGTTGCCGCAGCGGATACGCGCTTTGCCCAGTTGGAAGTGAAGCGGGGCATTTTCCCCTTCGGCGGAGCAACGATCCGCATGGCCAAGACGGCCGGTTGGGGAAACGCCATGCGTTATCTTCTCACCGGAGATGAGTTCCCCGTCGAAGACGCCTACCGCTTTGGTCTGGTGCAGGAAATCACGGAACCGGGCAAACAGCTCGAGGAGGCATTGAAAATCGCGGAAAAGATCGCCGCCCAGGCGCCCCTCGCTGTCCAGGCGACGCTGTCCCTGGCTAAAACGGCAACATATGATGGCTTCGCAGCCGGGGTTCGGGAGATCATGCCGAAACTTCTGAAAGTGATGCAATCGGAAGACGCCGCCGAAGGGGTGATGTCCCTCATCGAGCGCCGCCAGGCGATCTTCAAGGGAAGATAAGCAGTTACCCAATAACTGCATAATAACCTATTCCCATCCTTGAAAAGACATTGGCCCTGACCTTTGACGAGGGTCGCCAATTAGTCGCCGCTGCCCGTGATTTAAGATAAACAATTTTTGTCGGTCATATCTTTCCTTACCACCGGGGGGTTGTCAAACTTGCGGAGGTGATTGCAGACGGAAAGATCGGCTGCCTTCAATATATATATTTCCGCCGCCTGAGCCTCGGCAAGATACGCCGGGAAGAAAACATCCTCTGGTTCTTTGCTCCTCATGATATATCCCTGATTCTCAGTATCGTCGGCGCAGATCAAAGACAGATATATCTCATATGGGGGGAACGCTCTATCGGAAAGGATTGCGCGACCGCTATCAGGGAGATGTCTACCCGACCCCGTTCTTCGCTGCCCAGTCAGCAAGATCGGCGAGTGACCGTTGTGCATACGCTTTTCCCCGCTCTTTTTTTCTGATTTTTATCTCTAAGGGTTGAAAAATGCCGTGATTGATGTTCATAGGCTGGAAGTCCTTTCTCCCGGGCGTAGTGATGAGGCGGATCAGGGCCCCCAGGGCCGTTGTGTCCGGCGGCGGCGACAGTTCCTTATTCTCAAGCAGGTGCGAGCTGGCTAGTCCGGAATAAAGCCCCATTGCGGCTGATTCAACATAACCTTCCACTCCCGTTAGCTGACCTGCGAAAAATATCGTTGGGCGAGAACGGAGTTGCAGGCGTTCATTGAGCAGGGTAGGGGAATGGATGAACGTGTTGCGGTGAATACTTCCATAGCGGGCAAATTCCGCCTTTTCCAAACCGGGTATCATTCTGAAGACGCGGCGCTGTTCCGGCCAGGCTAATTTTGTCTGGAAACCGACCATATTGAGGAGAGTTCCGGCCTGGTTCTCCTTACGCAACTGGACTACGGCATGGGGCTGCCGGCCCGTATGGGGGTCAGTCAGGCCGACAGGTTTCATCGGGCCGAAAAGCAGGGTTAGCTCGCCGCGCTCAGCCAGGATTTCGATGGGAAGACATCCTTCGAAATAGCGAGGTTTTTCGAAGTCCCAGAGGGGAACCTTCTCGGCGTTCAGCACGGCCTCCCGGAAGGAGCTATAGGTTGGCTCGTCAAGGGGACAATTGAGGTAATCCCCATCTCCGTCCTGATAACGCGAGGCCCAGAAAATTTTGGTGCCGTCTAGGGAATCGGCGGTTACTATCGGCGAGATGGCGTCGTAAAAGTAGAGGTAGTCCGTACCGGTAAGACCCTGGATCTCTCTTGCCAAGGCGTCGGAGGTGAGGGGGCCTGTGGCGATTACTGTGAGGCCGGACCGGGGGATTTCCACACCTTCCTGATGGACAAGCCGGAAGGAAGGGCCAAAGTTCAATAGCTTTCCTTGGATGTATTCCGAAAACCGGTGGCGGTCCACAGCGAGGGATTTTCCCGCCGGCACGGCGGTTTTGTCCGCCCCTTCCATAAAGAGGGATCCAAGCAGGCGCAGCTCTGCTTTCAGGAGACCGACGGCGCTTTCCACCGCGTTTGAGCGCAGGGAATTGCTGCAGACCAGTTCGGAAAGGAGGGGCGAGGTGTGGGCCGGGGAAAAACGTCCCGGTTTCATTTCCAGCATGGTCAGCCGGCAACCCCGGTTCAGCAACTGCCAGGCGGCTTCGCAACCGGCAAGCCCGCCGCCGATGATGATTACCTCTTCGTCAACCGTCATTGTTTGTCAAGTCGGCCTGATAACGGCAGTCCTTGCGGAGGCACTGTTTTACATCCCCGGCTTTTGTTCGTTTTTCTACGAGCAAGGGAGCACCGCACTGGGGGCAGGGCTCAGGCAGAGGACGGTACCACATGGCAAATTTGCAGGACGGGTATTTAGTACACCCGAAGAATGTTTTGCCTGTTTTTGCACGCCTTTCGGAGAGAAATCCGTCACAGCACGCTTCGGGACAGGGGATGCCAAGGTGAACATTAAGGATGGCCTTACATTCCGGATAACCGGTGCAACCGAGAAACTTGCCGAAACGTCCCTCTTTGTAGGCCATGGGTTTCCCGCATTTTTCGCAGAGGGTGTCGGTGACAATCACCTCCGCTTTTGGACGATCGCTCCCATCGCCCGCAGTAATTTTTAACGTGTTCTTACACTCCGGATAACCGGAGCAGGCCATGAACTTGCCGAATCTTCCCTGCTTTAGGACCATGGTCTTGCCGCATTTTTCACAGGTGAGGTCAGGGGCAGCCTTTTCCTCCGCCGTACCCTGACCATTGCCTTCTTCGGGGAGATTCATCGTGTTTTTACAGGCCGGATAATTGGTGCAGGCGATAAAACGGCCATTCTTTCCCCATTTAATGGCCATGGGGTTACCGCATTTCTCACAGATGATGTCCGTAGGAATACCCATGCCTTTGAGGCTCTTCATGTTTCCTGCCGCCGCTTTGAGTTCCCTGGAAAAATCAGCGTAGAAGTCGTTAAGGATATCAATGCGGTTGTTTTTTCCTTCTTCGATAAGATCGAGACGGCTTTCCAGAGAGGCAGTGAAGGTTACATCGAGAATCTTGGGAAAGTTTTCCACCAGTAAGTCCGTGACTAACATTCCCAGATCGGTGGGGCGGAACTTCCCTTTTTCCATGAGAACGTATTCCCGATCCTGTATAGTGCTGAGAATAGTTGCGTAGGTGCTTGGCCGGCCGATGCCTTTTTCTTCTAGTTCCCGGACGAGAGAGGCCTCGGAAAATCTTGGGGGCGGCTGGGTGAACTTCTGTTCCGGGATCAAGGACATAAGGTTTAAAATTTCACCCACCGACAGGTCGGGCATGATTTTCCCCAATTCATCGTCCGCATCGGCGCCGTTGTCCTCTTTTCCTTCCCGATAGACCTCCGTATAGCCGGAAAATTTCATGATGGAACCTTGGGCGCGGAAAAGATATGAACCGGCCGTGATTTCAATAATCGTCTGATCAAAGACAGCCGGGGACATCTGACTGGCAATAAAGCGGTTCCATATCAGTAGATACAGCTTGAATTGATCCGGGCTTAGATATTGCTTGATCTCCCCGGGACGGTGGAGCATCGAAGAAGGCCTGATGGCCTCATGGGCGTCCTGGGCGGAGGCGCTGTTCTTGAACAAACGCGGTTTGGGAGGGAGATATGAAGGATCATACGCATCCTGGATATATTTCCTTACTTCCTGCAGGGCCTCCTCAGAAATGCGCATGGAGTCCGTTCGCATGTAGGTGATAAGGCCCACGGATCCTTCGGCCCCTAAGTCGATGCCTTCATATAGCTGTTGCGCCACGCTCATCGTTTTCTTGGCGGAAAAGCGCAACCATCGGGAGGCCTCCTGCTGGAGCTTGCTTGTGGTAAAGGGCGGCAGGGGGGAACGCTTGACTTCCTTCTTGTCCACCTTGGCGACGACAAATGGCTGCTGCCCCAGCTCTTCAAGCACTTGGGCCGATTGTTCGCCATTGATGATCTTTGCTTTTTTATTGTCTATTTTTGTCAGTTTGGCCTCGAAGGCCGGTGGCTTGTTGCCCTCCAAAGAGGCGGTCATCGTCCAGAATTCCTCGGAGATGAAACTGTTGATCTCTTTTTCCCGATCGCAGACGATCCGTACGGCGACGGATTGAACGCGTCCGGCGCTGAGTCCACGCCTGACCTTATCCCAGAGGAGGGGGCTGATCTTATAGCCGACCAGGCGGTCCAGGATCCGGCGCGTCTGCTGGGCCTCGTATTTCGGGAGGTTGAGTGCGAGAGGATTCCTGATCGCCTCGAGGACGGTATTTTTGGTAAGGTCGTTGAAAAGGGCGCGATGAACTAGCTTGTTCTTGCCGTTGATCTCCTGGGCAACATGCCAGGCAATCGCTTCTCCTTCCCGGTCCGGGTCGGGGGCCAGATAAATATGCTCGGCTTTTTGAGCCGCTTTTTTTATTTCGGCCATGACTTTCTTCTTGCTGTCCATGAGATTGTAACTCGGTTCGAAGCCCTGCTCCACATCGATGCCGAGAGTACTCTTTGGCAGGTCCTTGACGTGACCCATAGTGGCCCGGACATCAAAATCGGCGCCGAGAAATTTTTTGATCGTTTTGACTTTGGTTGGCGACTCTACGATTATTAAAGAATGGGACATTAATTCACTCCTGAAGAATATAGGTTTTCCCCGGCGTTTGCCGGATCAGGCCCCTGAGTTCGAGATGCAAAAGCAGGGAAAGGATATCCGAGGCTGACAGGCCGGTAGCGGCGATGATGTCATCAACGGGACGAGGTTGGGAAGACAGGTTATTAATTACCAGTTCCTCTTGCTCGGTGAGGACTGCAGAACGGACATCGCGACGCCGCTCAGGTTCATCGGGAAGGGCGGCGCCGGGAACAGCTGACAGGTCAGCTGGAGGGGCAGGAAAGGCCTTCATTAGGGCTAGCGACTCATCGGGAAAATTATGGGAGACGATTTCCGAAAGAATGTCATCGATATTTTCGACGAGTTTTGCCCCTTCCTTGATGAGACGATTCGTTCCCCGGGCGCCTGCCTCATCGATACTTCCGGGTACGGCAAATACCCCTCTTCCTTGAGCGGCGTCACCATGTTCCAGGGCTATTCTTGCCGTAATGAGAGAACCGCTTTTTTCGGTTGCCTCAACAACCACTACCCCAAGCGACATCCCGCTGATGATCCGGTTCCGGGCTGGAAAATTGGGAGCGTTCGGCCGCGTGGTAAATGAATATTCCGAAACGACAGCGCCGCTGCGGCTGATTTCATTAAAGAGGGACTCGTTTCCCGGAGGATAGATAACATCAAGCCCTGATCCGAGCACCGCCACGGTTCTTCCCTTGACGGACAATGCGCCCCGGTGTGCCGATGTGTCGATACCTCTGGCCATACCGCTTACAATGGTGACGCCGCTCAGGGACAGGTCCCGACAGAGTCTTTCCGTTGTATATTTGCGCTGGCCTGTCGCGAGCCGACAACGGCTACGGACATATCGAGGTCCCGTAGGTCGCCTTTCACATAGAGAAGAACGGGACAATCGTAAATGTGGAGTAGACGCTGCGGAAAGCGGTGGTCCTCACAGGTGATGATGGCAACATTCAACTCCCGGGCCTTTTCAAGTTCCTCATTTATCGCCGCCCATTGTCTGAAATCCTTAGTTCCGAAGCTCTGGAGCAGATTCTTGATGCCCATGTTTCCCAGTCCGTCGACGAGCTTCAGGGCCAGCCAGTATTTGAGATTAGTACTTGTCTTTGTCATCATTTCAGCCGTTTTCAAAAAAGTGGTGAAGGGTATATCTCATCCCGAGGGCTGTCAAGGAATTTAACAATGACGGCATGATTGATGGCTCTTTATCCTCAGAGGGACAAATATACATTGTCAGGGAAGTTGATTTCGGCTACATACTCGCCATTCATAATGGAAAGGTAAATGATCGGAAAAATGCGGCCGAAATATTTGTGGATGTTCTTTGTTCTATTGATGGCAGCGACGTTTGAGCCGCTGGACCCGGTAAAGAGCTGGGGTGCGGCGGTGCTCCTTCAGCCGGAATCCATAGTGATGGGTGATATCGGAGCGGGTAAGCTGAAGCAGGGAACGATTGTCCTTTCCCATGACGATTCTGTTCGGAAGGCATGGTCCGTGGATCTTGAAGATGGCTGGCTGTGCAAAGCGGGTCAGCCCTTGACGGGGATGCTCGAAAACACGCGGCCGTTGCAGATCAAGATTTCCATGAAATCCTCCCTGGTCCCGGCGGGAGAAGACAACAATCACCACGGTCTTTACACAGTTGTCCTTAATCTTGACCTTGATAACAGACATGTCATCTATCATAAGAAATTAGCGGGTGGAAACCACAGAGAAATGATCATCCTGAATGTCGGGGGAGAAAGAAAGGTCGTAGAACTTTCTTTCTATGTGATGGAATATCCCCTGGCGCCGGTGTTAGCTGTCTCACCCTGTCGCCTTGATTTTGGCGCCCTGGGACAAGGGCAGAAAATGGTTAAAAAGATCGAGATTACCAACAGGGGGAGGCAGGCCTTAAAATGGAAAATCCGTCAAAAAAATAACTTCCAGCAAATGGCAGATAGCGAAGCTCTTTCGGGGCGATACGTTTCCTTTTTACATTCTGAAACCAGGGAAACGGGCCAGTACCGGCCGGGAAATGCCGGCAAGGAAAGTGCCGAATTTACCGGTCATTGGTCGGAAATAGATGGTTATCCCGAAGCCCAGCAAAATAGTGTCTTGAAATACCGTTTTTCCGGTGCGGGGGTAATCCTCTATTATTGGAAGTCACCGGCGGGAGGTAAATTTACTCTTTACCTCGATAATCGGATAATAGCCAATATCGACGCCTTCAATGAGCACACTGCAGCCGCTGAATACCGTCTCCATGAACCTGTTGGCATTGGGACGCATACCCTGACGCTGGTCAACAATCTGGGACGGGTCGTTATCGAGGGAATAAAGATCGTTGGCAGAGAAATTACCCCGGGGAATGGGAAGTGGCTAAAAATATACCCGGAAATAGGCGTTACCACCCGGGAGATTGACTATCTTCATATATCCGTAGACACAACCCGTTTGCCGCCGGGGACATATGGGCAGCTGCTGAGCGTAGAATCAAACGGTGGTGAAGCGACAATCGAACTCTATGTAGAAGTTTCGCTGGAACCGGCTTTTAAAATACTGGATGTATACAGATACAGCTTCGGTAACGATGTCCTCTTCAGCACGAATCCTGAAGGAGAGACAAGGACGGCTTATTTCAGAAACTATCGCAAGGAAGGGATAGCGTTCAGACTTTTCAGTCCCGGTGGTCCCGGCACAACGGAGTTTTATAGATGGTACAATCCCCGCAAACAATTGCATTTCTATTCATACGAGACAAGTGGCGGAGGGAAATTATCCAGAGAATACGTCTTTGAAGGAACCATCGGCAATATTGCCACCAGTCGCTTGCCGAACACCCGTGAATTGTACCGTTGGCATCATTCACCTCCGGGACAATATTTTTTCTCCACCGATCCGAGGGGGGAAGGGATTCAAAAAAAAGGATGTAAATACGATGGGATCGCTGGATTTGTAAGGTAAATTAAACTTGTCGGATAAGAGATGGGATTGGCCCTTGACAAAAAATGTCAAAAGAGATATTAGGCTCCCTCTTTTATATAAGTGTGCGCCTGTAGCTCAGCTGGATAGAGCAACGGACTTCTAATCCGTGGGTCGAGAGTTCGAATCCCTCCAGGCGTACCAGAGAATATGGTGGGTGTAGCTCAGTTGGTTAGAGTGCCGGGTTGTGGCCCCGGAGGTCGAGGGTTCAAATCCCTTCACTCACCCCATTGACTGAAAAAAAAGGCGCCTGTAGCTCAGTTGGATAGAGTCGCAGACTTCGAATCTGTTGGTCGTACGTTCGAGTCGTACCAGGCGCGCCAGATAAAAGAATTCGAGTTGATATATTACCGGGCCTTTAGCTCAGTTGGTAGAGCAGTTGACTCTTAATCAATTGGTCGGGAGTTCGAGTCTCCCAAGGCCCACCAGAAAAGCAGGGGTTAGGCAATTAAAGCCTAACCCCTTTTTTTCTTGAGCGGAATAAATATCAAAAAACCTATTGACTCTGGTAGGTCCTTATATTAGTCCCATTTCTTAATCAATTTCTGGAGCATTGAGGAATTGCCTCGCAATATATTTTATATACGCACCTTCGGATGCCAGATGAATGTTCACGATTCCGATCAGTTAGCGACTATGATGGTTGACGACGGTTTTGAACAGACGGAAGATGTAAGGCAAGCGCAGGTTATTCTCGTCAATACATGCAGTATCAGGGAGAAGGTGGCCCAAAAAATAATCAGTCAGATCGGTCGCTACCGGCAGTTGAAGGAAAATAATCCCGACCTTGTTATCGGCGTGGGAGGCTGTCTCGCTCAGCATTGGGGGACGTCCCTTTTGAAAAAAAACGTCGGCATTGATTTCGTTTTTGGACCCCACGCCCTGGACAAGGTGCCGGAAATGATCAGCAGGGTGCAAAAAAGGGGGGGGGCAATCGTAGATACGGCATTCCGCACGGGCATTACGTCTCTGAATATCTGTCCCCGGCCGCATAACGGTGATTTGCAGGCCTTTGTCACCATTATGCAGGGATGCGACAACTTTTGTTCCTATTGCGTAGTCCCCAACCTCCGGGGAAGGGAAGAAAGCCGCCCGAGTCAGGATATTATCAATGAAATAAGGTTTCTGGTCGCTCATGGTGTTAAGGAGGTGACCCTCCTCGGACAGAACGTCAATTCCTACGGCAAGGGGTTGGACGAGGGGATTTGTTTTTCTGATTTAATTAAAAGCATCGACGCCATCGATGGTCTGGAGAGGATAAGGTTTACAACGTCTCATCCTAAAGACCTTACCGATGATTTGGTCGATCGCTTTGGAAAATTGGGGAAGCTTTGCGAATATATTCATTTGCCTTTTCAGGCCGGTTCTAATAGCATCCTCGCACGGATGAACCGCGGCTATACAAGGGAAGATTATCTTGCTAGGGTGGAACGATTGAGGGAAGTTTGTCCGGACATCGCGGTCAGTTCCGATGCGATGGTAGGATTTCCGGGAGAAACGACAGCGGATTTTGAAGCCACCCTCGAAATGATGGAGATAATCAGGTTTGACAACCTTTTTTCCTTCAAGTATTCGGAACGTGAGGGAACGAAGGCCGTTAGCCTTGATCAAAAAGTACCGGAAAAAGAAAAAAGCCGCCGTCTCAATTTACTGCAAGCACTTCAGGATCGCCATACCCTGGAGAGGAACAAGGCGATGGTTGGTAAAACTGTGGAAGTCCTTGTGGAGGGGATTAGTAAGAACAGTTCCAAAGATATGATGGGACGAACAAGAACGAACAAGATCGTCAACTTCAGAGGCCCGGAGCAGCTCCACGGAAAAACCGTAAACCTGCATATTACCGCCGGATATTTACATTCATTGCGGGGCGAACTTTCTTGAGAAGGAGGAGGGGATGTTGATTGAAATGAAGATTACCGGGCTGACGATAGATCCGATAACGAGCACTCCGATCGTCATTCTGAAGGATATTGAGGAGAAAAAGGCCATTCCGATCTGGATCGGTTTGTTTGAAGCCAGCGCCATAGCGACGCAGTTGGAAAAGATCTCCTTTTCCCGGCCCATGACCCATGATCTGATGAAAGAAATATTGAAAGTACTCGGCGTGGAGGTAGTGCGGGTAGAAATTCACGATTTGAGAAACAACACCTTTTTTGCGAACATGCATTTGCAGGGAGATGGAAAGACTTATATCGTCGATGCCCGTCCCAGCGACGCCATTGCTATCGCCCTGAGAACAGATGCCCCGATATTTGTTGAGGAAAAAGTAATCGAAAAATCGAGAAACGTCGATATCGGCGCCAACATTGACGACATGGAAAAACTCAAGGAAGATAAACTGAAGGATTTCCTCGAACACTTGTCTCCCGAGGCCTTCGGTAAATACAAGATGTGATGTCTATTTTTGATAAATCATGGTAAAAATATCTACCCTGGAAGAAGCGATAATCGCCTTCGCCTTACATCTTGAAATGGAGAGAAACCTGTCCCCCCAGACTTGCCGGAGTTATCTTTCCGACCTTATGGACTTCTCCGGCTTCATGAAAGGACAGAAGTTGGGCGTCATTACCGGGGAAAATAAGGGCCTTGGCAATTTTGATCAGTTGCATCTTCGTATGTATCTGGCGACCCTCTACAAGCGCAAACTTCAAAAAGCGTCCATCGCCCGTAAACTGTCGGCGATGAACACTTTTCCCCGCTACTTGCTTAGAGAAGGATACATCGCCGTGCATCCTCTTGCCACCGTGTCGGCGCCGCGCCAGGATTTGCTCATGCCCAGGCACCTGTCCGTTGATGAGGTATTTGACCTCCTGAGGGATCGATTTGCAGAAGACATCAAGGGAAAACGGGACAGAGCCATCCTGGAAATATTATATTCCACGGGTATCCGCTTGAGTGAGCTTACGGCGTTGAACAGGGAGGATATCGATTTTGAGCAGGCACTGATCAGGGTGCGGGGAAAAGGGCGGAAGGAAAGGATTGTTCCCATCGGAGTACCGGCGCTGCGGACCTTGAAAGATTACCTGGAAAGAAGGGTATCCGGGGGGGGAAAACGGGACTCCTGAGGAAAGAAAAGGACCTTTGATCACCGGTAGAAATAAGGAACGGATCAATCCCCGGACGGTGGAACGAATAGTTGATAAATATATGCGGATGAGCGGTAATCAAAAAAAGATCAGTCCCCACGCCCTGCGGCATTCCTTCGCCACCCATCTCCTCGATGCGGGAGCCGATTTAAGGAGCATTCAGGAACTGCTCGGCCATGAGAGTCTCTCGACGACCCAGCGTTATACTTCGGTCAGTGTCGGGCGGCTCATGGATATCTATGACAAGGCACATCCCAAAGCGCGGGGAGGAGCAAACCAGGCATGAAAATCCGGGGAACAACAATTATCGCCATAAGGCACAACGGAAAAGTTACCGTTGCCGGCGACGGGCAGGTTACTTTCGACGTTACCATCATGAAACATGGGGCCCGCAAGGTTCGCCGTCTCTATCACAACAAGGTCATTGTCGGTTTTGCCGGAACTACGGCAGATGCTTTCACCCTCTTTGATCGTTTTGACCAGAAGCTGGAACAGTACAACGGGAATCTTTTGCGAGCCGCTGTTGAACTGACGAAAGACTGGCGCACCGATCGGGTGCTGCGTCATCTCGAAGCCCTGATGATTGCCGTCAGTAAGGACAATTTCCTGCTGATTTCCGGCAACGGTGATGTCATTGAATCAGACGATGAAGTCATGGCGATTGGTTCCGGCGGCCCTTACGCATTGGCCGCCGCCCGCGCCCTGGTCCGTTTTTCCGATCTCTCGGCCAAGGATATCGCCATGGAATCCGTGAAGATCGCCTCGGAAATTTGTATTTATACCAATAATAACATAACGGTTGAAGAATTGGATATCAATGATGATTGATGCGCTGCCCGCTTTAAAGATTATAGAACGAGAAAAAAAGCAGCTGTGAAGGCCCTGACGCCGCGTGAAATTGTCGAGAGGCTTGATCAGTATATTATCGGCCAGGGAGATGCAAAAAGGGCCGTGGCCATAGCCTTACGCAACCGCTGGCGGCGACAAAACGTCTCCAAAGACCTTGGCGAAGAAATTTCGCCGAAAAACATCATCATGATCGGACCGACAGGAGTCGGAAAGACCGAAATTGCCCGTCGCCTTGCCAAACTCGACAATTCTCCTTTTCTCAAGGTTGAGGCGTCCAAATTTACGGAGGTAGGATATGTAGGTCGGGATGTGGAATCCATGATCCGTGACCTTGTCGAGCTGGCCATCAACATGGCGAAGGCCGAAGAGCAGGAGGGAGTTAGCTCCAAAGCGGCATCTTTGGCAGAGGAAGCCCTCCTCGACGTTCTTCTCCCTCCCAAGCCGGTGGAAAGGACGGTCGGGCAAATGATGGCGGAGGAAAAGGAATTCGATGCCGCCGAGGAAGATCTCTTGAAGCAGCAGGATACAACCCGGGAAAAGCTGAGAAAACTCCTCCATGAAGGAAAGCTTGACGGTCGCTACGTAGAAATCGAGGTATCGGAACAACGAGGCGGTCCGATGATTGAAATATTTTCCACTGCCGGCATCGAAGACATGGGGATGAACATTAAGGAACTTTTTGGCAATATGTTTCCTCCCAAAAAGAAAAAAAATAGGGTTATGGTGCCGGAAGCCCTGGATATATTGACCCAGGAGCAGGCCCAGCGCCTGGTAGACATGGAGAAGGTTACGAAGACGGCTATTTCCCGGGTGGAACAATCGGGCATTATCTTCCTCGATGAGATCGACAAGATCGTGGGAAGCGATTCAGCCCAGGGACCCGATGTCTCGCGAGAAGGAGTGCAGCGGGATCTGCTGCCTATTGTTGAGGGGTCGACAGTAAATACCCGTCATGGCATGCTCAAAACGGACCATATCCTGTTTATCGCCGCCGGGGCCTTCAGCGCCACCAAGCCGTCGGATTTGATCCCCGAGCTGCAGGGCCGTTTCCCGATTCGGGTCGAGTTGGATTCCCTTGGCAAGGAAGAGTTCATCCGTATTCTGACCGAACCTCATAACGCCTTGATTAAACAATATATTGAAATGATGGCCACGGAAGGCTTAGAGGTAACATTTACGACGGAGGCAATTGCGGAAATCGCCGAAGTAGCCACGATCGTCAATGAAAGAACGGAAAATATCGGGGCGAGGAGGCTCTATACCATCATGGAAACCCTCTTAGAGGACATTTCCTTCGACGCCCCCGACATGACCGAGAAAAATGTGGTAATAGACGCCCCGCAGGTCCAGGAAAAGCTCGGCGATATTATCGAAGACGAAGACCTGAGCCGCTATATTCTATAAGACGTTACTTTAGCGAAAGGGACAACCATAGACAAAATGAAAAAATCAATGGAAAGGGCGGACATACTCATCGAGGCCCTTCCTTACATTCGCCGGCTTTACAATAAAATCATCGTGATTAAATATGGTGGTCATGCCATGGTGGATGATGAACTCAAAGACATGTTCGCCCGGGATGTCCTGATGATGAAATATGTGGGCATTCATCCCGTAGTGGTTCATGGCGGGGGCCCCCAGATCGGCGGCTATCTGAAAAAACTGGGGAAAGAGTCGCAATTTATTCAGGGGATGCGCGTTACGGATCAGGAAACCATGGACATCGTGGAAATGGTCCTGGTGGGCAAAGTCAACAAGGAAATCGTGGGGCTGATCAACCAGCATGGTGGAAAGGCCGTGGGTTTAAGCGGCAAGGACGGCAGTCTCATAAAGAGATCAACGCCTCCCTCATCGCATCGTTAGTCAAAGACGGCTTCATTCCTGTCATTGCCCCGACGGGTCTTGGTGATCAGGGAGAAACTTATAATATCAATGCGGATATCGTCGCCGGTGCCGTAGCGGAGGCGCTTAAGGCCGAAAAGCTCGTCCTCCTGACGGATGTGGAAGGTGTCTTTGATTCGGAAAAGAAACTTATCAACACCATGAGCAACGCCGAAGCCTTGGCCATGATTAACGATAAGGTCATCCACGGCGGGATGTTTCCGAAGGTCAAATGCTGCCTCAAGGCCCTCAGGGGGGGGAGTTAGAAAGTCACACATCGACGGCCGGCGGAAGCATGCATTGTTGCTGGAGATGTTCACGGATAGCGGCATCGGCACCGAGATTGTTATCTGAAAACATAAACCATCAATTTAAGGACATATTGTAAATAATCATGAATAAAGAAGAATGGATATCTGTTTCCGATCAGTACATCATGGGGACCTACAGGCGCTATCCCGTGGTTTTCACCCGGGGAAAAGGGATGAAGATATGTGATACCGAAGGCCGGGAGTATCTTGATTTTGTTGCCGGAATCGCTGTTTGCAGCCTTGGCCATGCCCATCCGCGGGTTACTGAAGCCATAAAAAACCAGGCCGACAAACTGATCCATGTTTCCAATCTTTACCACATAGAGGCCCAAATAGAATATGCCAAGCTGCTTATGCAGAACTCCGTTCTTGATAAGGTCTTTTTTTGTAACAGTGGTGCCGAGGCTAATGAAGGTGCCATCAAACTTGCAAAAAAGTATGGCAATGACCTCAGCAACGGCAGCAAAAATGAGACCATAACCATGGACGGCTCCTTTCACGGCCGAACTATGGCTACGATCACCGCCACGGGTCAGGAAAAATTTCAGCAGGGATTCAATCCCCTGTTAGCGGGGTTCAAATATGTTCCTTTCAACGACTTGAGACTGCTCGGGAAGACAATTTCCGAGAAAACCTGCGCCGTAATGATTGAGCCCGTCCAGGCCGAAGGGGGCATCCGGGTTCCCGATCGAGATTATTTTCAGCAGGTGCGGCGCCTGTGTAATGAAAAGGAGGTCCTGCTGATTCTTGACGAGGTCCAGGTCGGGATGGGGCGGACGGGTACCCTTTTTGCCCATGAACAGGAAGGGATCATTCCGGACATCGTTACCATGGCCAAGGCCATGGGGAATGGGTTCCCTCTCGGCGCCGTTCTTGCGAAGGACAGTATCGCCGCCGCCTTCGCGCCGGGAAGCCACGCCTCGACCTTCGGCGGCAACCCGCTGGCCATGGCCGCGGCCAAAGCGACACTGGAGACATTGCTCGGCGAGAATCTCCTGTCTAACTGCCGGCTGATGGGAGGCTATTTTATTGACAAGCTCAACGATTTGAAAAAGAAACATTCCGCAATCAAAGAAGTGCGGGGCAGGGGGCTGCTCATCGGGGTGGAGCTTGACTGCGAAGCAGCAGGAGTAATTAAAAAATGCATGGATCGCGGGGTCCTCGTCGCATCAGCGGGAACCCAGGTATTACGGTTTGTTCCGCCCCTGATTGTTACTGCACAGGATATCGATCAAATCGTCGCAATCCTAGATGACATTTTGCGGGAGGGGGCATGAAAAAAGATCTGGTGACGGAGTACGATCTTGAAGTTGAGGATTTTCACTCCATCTTCGCGCGGTCACGATCCCTGAAGCAATTTCTCAAAGAAGGAAGGCCCCACGGGACATTAGCGGGGAAAACCCTTGGAATGATCTTTGAGAAAGCCTCCACAAGGACCCGCCTTTCTTTTGAGGTCGGCATGTATCAACTGGGAGGACGGGCGCTTTTTTTGAATACAAAAGACACGCAAATCGGCAGGGGTGAAACGGTGGCCGATACGGCGAGAATCATGTCCCGCTATATGGACGGGATCATGATCAGGACCTTTGCCCAGAAAACAGTAGCGGACTTGGCTCTTTATGCGGATATTCCCGTCATCAACGGCCTGACGGACCTTCTCCATCCCTGTCAGATTTTAAGTGACCTCTTTACGATTATTGAGCGCAGAGGCGATTATACGGGATTAAAGATCGCTTATATAGGAGACGGCAACAATATTGCCAATTCCTGGATAAATGCCGCCGTCAGGCTTCCCATTCAACTAACCCTTGCCTGTCCCGAAGGTTATGAACCGCACCCGGAACTGCTGAGAAAGGGAAAACGGGAAGCCCGGGAGGGTATCGATTTATTTCGGGATCCCGTGGAGGCTATCGAGATGGCCGATGTTGTTTATACGGACGTCTGGGCAAGTATGGGGCAGGAAGAGGAACAGGAAGAGCGGGCGCAGATATTCAAATCATATCAGATTAATCAGGAACTTTTAGAACACGCAGGGAAAAACGTCATCGTCATGCATTGTCTTCCGGCGCACCGTGGCGAGGAAATAACCTCCGAGGTGATCGACGGCCCTCATTCCGTAGTTCTTGACCAGGCGGAAAACCGCCTCCATGTACAGAAGGCAATCTTGGAAATATTGATGAAGGGGGACAAGAGTAATGGTTAATAAAATCAATAAGGTAGTTCTTGCTTGCTCGGGGGGGCTGGATACTTCGGTCATCGTCAGGTGGTTGATTGAAACTTACAAATGTGAGGTGGTCTGCTTTGCCGCCGATGTCGGTCAGAAGGAAGAACTGGACGGGCTGAAGGAAAAGGCCGTCAATACCGGCGCCAGCAAGATCTATATTGAAGATCTTACCGAGGAATTTGCCAGAGACTTTATTTTCCCGGCCCTACGGGCAAATGCCACCTATGAGGGGGTGTATCTCCTGGGAACATCGCTGGCCAGGCCTTTGATTGCCAAGAAACAGATTGAAATCGCCCACGCCGAAGGGGCTGACGCCGTCTGTCACGGAGCGACGGGAAAGGGGAATGACCAGGTGCGCTTTGAAATGACCTATATGGCCCTCGATCCTTACATCCGGATCATTTCTTCCTGGAAAGATCCGCACTGGAACTTCGATTCCCGCCAGTCCATGCTTGATTACGCAGCCAAGCACAAAATCCCCGTCCCCCTCGTAACGAAAGAAAAACCTTATAGCAGCGACAGAAACTCCCTGCACATCTCCCATGAAGGAGGCATCCTCGAGGACCCCTGGGCGGAGCCCCCGGAGGATATTTTCGTTTTGACGGTCGCCCCCGAAGCGGCCCCCGAGAAACCGACTTATGTAGAGATCGATTTTGAGCAGGGTAACCCCGTTGCCCTGGACGGGAAGAAGTTGAGTCCGGCCAAACTTATGGATAAAATTAACCGGTTGGCCGGGGCCAACGGTATCGGCCGGGTCGATATGGTAAACCGCTTTGTCGGCATGAAGTCCCGGGGCGTCTACGAGACGCCGGGTGGCACCGTACTCTGGGCGGCCCATCGCGCCGTCGAATCCCTCACCATGGACCGTGAAGTCATGATGATGAGAGATTCTCTGATCCCGAAATAGGCTCAACTCGTCTATAACGGCTTCTGGTACGCTCCGGAAATGAAGACCCTCCAGACGTACATCGATGCGACCCAGGAAAATGTCACGGGAACGGCCCGGATGAAGCCTACAAGGGCAACGTCGTCGTCGTGGGCAGGAAGTCCCCCTTTTCTCTGTATAACGAAGATTTCGCCCCCTTTGAAAAAGAAGAGGTGTACAATCAGATGGACGCCACCGGTTTTATCCGGCTTAACGCCCTCCGGTGGACCGGATGCCAAGGAGATAAAGAAGGGCGGCAAGGCACCAACTCGCGAGAAGAAGTAAACCGGAGGGGCAAAAGAAAAAATAACGAATAAATAATCTATATAATAACAAGAGCAAACAGGAATAATTAAGTGAAACCATGGGGCTGAAGATTTAAGCAGGGGACGGACCGGAATGTGGAGGAGTTTACCCAATCAATCCACTTTGACCGTCGTCTGTTTCGTTACGATATTGAAGGGAGCATTGCCCATGCCCGCATGCTGGGGAGGCAGGGCATTATCTCGCCGGTTGAGGAAAGGTCCATCAAAACAGGATTGAAGGCGATCCGGAAAGAGATGGTGACAGGGACCTTCATCTTTGATATCAAGGATGAAGACATTCATATGGCTATCGAAAAGTCCCTGATTCGGCGGATCGGAAAAGCGGGAGAGAAACTCCACACGGGGCGGAGCCGGAACGACCAGGTAGTTCTCGATGTGCGACTATATCTGCGCGCTGAGATCAAGAACCTGCTGATCCTTCTGAAGAACCTCAAAAGTGAACTCGTGGAAACGGCGAAGAGGGAGAAAACGACCATCATGCCGGGCTATACCCATCTCCAGAAGGCGCAGCCCGTGCTCCTTTCCCATTACCTCCTTTCTTTCTGGGAGATGTTCGACCGCGATGAACAGCGTTTCCGGGACTGCCAAAAAAGGGTGAATGTGATGCCGCTCGGAGCGGCGGCACTGGCGGGGACAAGTCTTCCCCTGGATCGCAACTATGTGGCCCGCTTGCTGAAATTTCCCACGGTCACCCGTAACAGCATGGATACCGTAGGGGATCGCGATTTCATCGTCGAGTTCATCTCTTCCGCAGCACTCGTCATGATGCACATGAGCCGGTTTTGTGAAGATCTGGTTATCTGGTCATCGAGCGAGTTTCATTACATTGAAATATCGGATGCCTTTACGACGGGAAGCAGTATCATGCCCCAAAAGAAGAATCCCGATGTCGCCGAACTGATCAGTGGTAAGACGGGCCGCGTCTATGGTCATCTCATGGCCATGCTCACGATCCTCAAAGGCTTGCCCATGACTTATAACCGGGATCTTCAGGAAGACAAGGAACCCCTCTTTGACACTGTGGACACGGTTGCCTCATCCCTGGAGATATTTACGGGAATGCTCTCCCAGATTACCTTCATGCGTGAGAGAATGGAGCAGGAAGCAGGCAGGGATTTTTCCACTGCCACCGATATGGCCGCGTATCTCGTACAAAAGGGGATCCCCTTCCGGGAGGCCCATGGCATTGTGGGACGCATTGTCGAATATTGCCTGGATAACAAAAAAGAATTGTCAGACTTGACTTTAGTGGAATTCCGAAAATTCCATACCCAATTTGACAGAGAGGTTTTAGCACGGCTGCAAACGGCATCTTCCGTAAATCTGCGGAAGACTATCGGAGGCACAGCACAGATCATGGTGGAAGATAGGATTCGGGATATTGAAAAATTCTCTTGATATGACGGCCGCAATGCTTCTTCTCCTTGCCTGTCTTCTCTTCCCAATGATGGCCAGCTGCGGGAAAAAGGGGGATCCCGTACCGAGGCAGCAGCCGGTACTGCTCATGATAAAGAATCTCGGCGGGGAGCCGGTAAAAGCAGGTAACTTGCTGAGCTGGACCCTGCCGGATAGGACAAAGAAAGCTAAAACATTTAAAATTCTGAGATCGGTGTCAATTCCCGGAGAAGATTGTCCCGGGTGCCCGCAGAATTTTATATTGCTGACGGAACAAGACGAGGCTTCCCTGCAGAGCGGGGAGAAAGAACCGGAAAAATACAGCTATCTTGATCGGGATGTTATTAAAGGGCACAGTTATGGGTACCGAATTGTCTGGTGCGTGTCATCAAGAAATTGCAGTCCCGAGTCGAATACCGCGGAAATTAAGATAAAATAACCAAAGCGAGGTATCTGTACATGCACGATTTTCACTATGAAGGTAGGGATTTGTGGTGTGAGGAAGTCCCGATTCGGGATATTGCCGATCAGATGGGGACCCCCCTGTACATATACAGCCACCGGACCCTGAGAAATCATTTCCGCGTCTTTGATGATGCCTTCTCCAGGATACCCCATATGACCTGCTTTTCCGTCAAGTCGAACTCCAATATTGCGATTCTCAGGATCTTCATTCGCGAGGGCGGTGGTGCCGACATCGTATCGGGCGGCGAGCTATACCGTGCCCTCCAGGCGGGAGCGGACCCCCAGAAGGTCGTTTATTCAGGGGTAGGGAAAAAAGTTGAGGAGATCGAAGATGCCCTGGCATCGAACATTCTGATGTTCAATGTCGAATCCTTCCAAGAGCTGGAGGTTATCAATGCTTGTGCGGCCCGGATGAAACAGAAGGCCGGCATCGCCCTACGGGTCAATCCGGATGTCGATCCGGAAACCCATCCGTATATTTCCACGGGATTGAAGGAGAATAAATTCGGCGTCAATGTGGAAAAATCTCTGGAGACCTATCTTAAGGCAACTAAATTGAAATTTCTTGACATTAAGGGAATCAGTTGTCATATCGGTTCGCAATTGACAAAAACATCTCCTTTTATCGACGCCCTGGATCGTCTCAAGAAACTTTACGGTCGCTTGCAAGATGCCGGTCTTAACATCCGATATCTTGATCTGGGGGGAGGTCTTGGCATTACCTATAATGATGAGACCCCGCCCCATCCGTCCGAATATGCAGATGCCATTATCAGAGCCTCCCGGGAGATTTCCTGTACCTTCATATTCGAACCGGGACGGGTAATCGTCGGCAACGCCGGGATTCTAGTCGCCAAGGTATTGTACACGAAAGCAAATGAAGACAAGAATTTTATCATAGTCGATGCCGGGATGAATGACTTGCTAAGACCAAGTCTCTATAAATCGTATCATCATATTCAGGAGGTGCGGAAAACGCAGAGGAAAGAGATTGTCGCCTATGTCGTGGGCCCGATTTGCGAGTCCGGCGATTATCTTGCCAAGGAAAGAAGTCTGCCGCGTTTTGAAAGAGATGATCTTATGGCCGTAATGAGCGCGGGCGCCTATGGCTTCACCATGGCCTCCAATTACAATTCCCGCCCCCGGGCCGCGGAAGTGCTGGTTGCGGGGGATAAATGGCACATCATTCGGAAACGAGAGGAATACGGGGATCTCATTCGTGGTGAGAAAATTCCGAATATGATAGAAAGAAAATAAATAATTAGTTTTCAGGAGGGCCTATGTTTAAGGGAGCCATGGTTGCAATCGTCACCCCATTCAAAAACGGGAAAGTTGATGAGGGAAAACTTCGAGAACTCATTGAGTTTCAAATTGTTAACGGAACGGATGGCATCGTGCCCTGCGGTACGACGGGTGAGTCGCCGACGCTGTCTCATGAAGAGCATGACCGGGTGATTGAAATCACCGTTGATGCGGTGAGGAAGCGTGTTCCCGTTATTGCCGGCACCGGTTCAAACGCAACGGCAGAAGCCTTGCGCCTTACGAAACATGCCCATGAGGTCGGGGCCGACGGGGTCTTGGTGGTTTGCCCATATTACAACCGTCCCAGTCAGGAGGGTCTGTATCAGCACTACAAGTTCATTGCCGAGAACGTCTCCATTCCCATAATTGTCTACAATATTCCCGGACGTACCGGGGTCAACCTGCTACCTGAGACCCTGGCGCGGCTGGCGAAGATTCCCAATATCGTCGGGACCAAAGAAGCTTCGGGATCTTTAAAGCAGATGCATGAGGTAATTTCCCTTTGCGGTCCTGATTTTGCGGTTCTTTCCGGGGATGACTTCTTCACCTATCCCCTCCTCTGCCTGGGAGGTCACGGCATCATTTCCGTTGTTTCCAATGTCGCCCCCGCCGATATGGCCGGCTTGGTGGATGCTTTCGCCGCTGGTGAGCTGAAAAAGGCCAAAGACCTGCATTTCAAAATGGCACCCCTCATCGATTCCCTTTTTATCGAGACGAATCCGGTGCCTGTAAAGGCTGCCCTCGCAATGATGGGGAAAATTGATTACGAGGTCAGGCTGCCCCTGGAAAAGATGGCCCAAGGGAATTATGAAAAGCTCAAGAAAATCATGAGTACATACGGGCTGATTAAATAAGGAGCGCCGGCGATGATAAAAGCGATTGTTATGGGGGCAGGCGGCAGAATGGGAGGAAGAATAAGCTCTCTCATTGCCGCTGCCGAAGGTATAGAAGTCAAGGGGGCGGTGGAAAAAGAAGGACACCCCGCCGTCGGTAAGGATCTGGGAGAAACAATCGGGTTGGGGAAATCAGGAATAATCGTCGTTGATGATCTGCAAAAGGTGATTGATAATGGCGGCGTGATCATCGACTTTACCCATCACGAATCTTCGCTGCAAAATATGGAACTGGCGGCGCAGAAAGGGAAGCCGATGGTCATCGGTACAACGGGTTTTACGGGGGAGGAATTGAAGCAGGCCGAGAAATTTGCCGAAAAGATTCCCATTGTCCTTGCCCCCAATATGAGCGTCGGTGTTAATGTGATGTTCAAGGTTCTGGAAAATGTTGCATCCATCTTAGGGAACGATTATGACGTCGAGATCGTGGAGGCCCACCATAACCTGAAAAAGGATGCCCCCAGCGGTACGGCCATGAAGATGGCTCAGATTGTTGCCGCTGCCCTCGACCGTAATCTTGACCGGGAAGGGGTCTATACGAGGAAAGGCATGATCGGGGAGCGATCGCAGACCGAGATCGGTATTCAGACTATTCGGGGCGGGGATATCGTCGGTGAGCATAACGTGATGTTTGTAACCAATGGCGAACGTCTCGAATTCATCCACCGTGCCCACAACCGGGATAATTTTGCCAGCGGGGCCATCCGCGCCGCCAGATGGGTCATCGATCAGAAAAAGGGCCTTTACGACATGCAGGACGTCCTCGGTTTGAGAACAGCCTGATATGTCTCTGCGCGGCGTAATCGCCTATGTCGGCGTTGGTTCCAATCTTGAAGAGCCGCTCCGACAATGCCGATTGGCCCTCAAAAAGCTCGCCGCCGTCAAGGACACCCGGTTGTTGAGGACATCAGCCTTTTATCGAACGGAACCGGTTGGCGTTACTGACCAAGATGAGTTTATCAATGCAGTTGCCGAGATTAGGACCAGGTTGTCGGCGAGAGCGCTTTTAGAGGCCCTTAAGGCTATTGAGCAGGAAACGGGGCGCCGGGAATCGCTACGATGGGGACCCCGGATCATCGATCTTGACATCCTTCTGTATGGTCAAGATATTGTGCAGGAAGATGATCTGGTAATTCCCCATCGGGAATTACATAAGCGTCGTTTTGTTCTGGCCCCGTTGTGCGAGATATCCTCTTATGCGATCCATCCTGTCTTTGGAATATCCATGGGGGGATTACTAATGCGCCTTGAAAAAGATAAGCGGCGTGCCGTCGTAAAGATGGACCAAATAGCAGGTTAAGAAAAAATGATTATTAGACTTATCATATTCATCATATTATTTTATTTTGTATACCGGATTGGGAAGCTCCTTTTTTTACCCGGTGAAAAAACGGTCAAACCGCTTCCGAAGGTTCATCAGGAAAATCTGACCGGAGGGGAAGATCTTATTGAAGACCCTTATTGTCACACCTATATACCCATCAGCAGTGCCCTTTCCTGGAAGGACCCTGATGAGAAAACGCATTATTTTTGCAGTTCTGCGTGTCTTGAAAAATATCGGAAAAATCATGAAAACGGCGGGTAACAGGAGGGAATATGAAGTTTTTTATTGATACGGCCAATATCGGAGAAATTAAGGAAGCAAAAAGTTTGGGAATGGTTGATGGGGTGACTACGAATCCGAGTCTCATCGCCAAGGAAAAAAAGAGTTTTGAAGCGGTCGTGAAAGAGATTCTTAAGGTAATCGATGGACCTGTCAGTCTTGAAGTTATCAGTCTTGATGCCGACGGCATGTTCAAAGAAGGGAAGAAACTGATGAAACTCGGAGATCAAGTCGTCATCAAGGTGCCAATGACCATGGACGGTTTGAAGGCGACCCGGCGGTTTGCGGCCGAAGGGATACCCGTTAATCAGACATTGATCTTTTCCCCGCTCCAGGCGCTGATGGCGGCGAAGGCCGGAGCTGCCTACGCAAGTCCTTTCGTGGGCAGGCTCGACGACATCGCCCATGACGGCATGGCCCTCGTGGAACAGATTCTGACGATTTATGATCAGTATGGCTATGATACGGAAGTCATTGTCGCTAGCGTCAGGCATCCGGGGCATGTCCTTGAAGCCGCCATGATGGGTGCCGATATTGCGACGATTCCTTTCAAGATCATCCAGCAGTTGGCCCAGCATCCCCTCACCGACCGGGGGGTTGACGCCTTTCTTGCGGACTGGAAAAAGGTGCCTAAAAAATAACGGACTCACGGTGTCGACATATCAACACAGAGCCGCCCGCGGTCCGGCGGGAGACGGCAGCCGGAGAGATTTGAGACTAAGACCATATCATCAATAAAAAGAGCGCCCGATGATTGACTACCTGCAAAGGTACTTTGAAACCCTGCCCGTAGCACCGGAAAACAGGAAGATCATAAATCTGCCCAATACTATTACTATGTTCAGGATCTCCTTTATCCCGGTGCTGTTTCTCCTCCTGCTATCGCCGGGTCAGACGATGAGTCTGGTTATGGCGGGGCTCTTCATCGCCGTATCATTTACTGATCTCTTGGACGGCTATATCGCGCGCAGATATAACATCGTCACGACCATGGGGAAATTCCTCGACCCCATTGCGGACAAGCTGGTAATCAATACGGCGATGATTCTAATGATTCCTATTGGTAGGATCACCGCCTGGGTTGTCGCCATTGTCGTTATCCGCGATTTTGCCGTCGACGGGGTAAGGAATGTCGCTTCTTCGGGGGGGCACATTATCTCGGCAAGCTGGTTGGGAAAACAGAAAACCCTTTGTCAAGTCTTCGCCGTTTCCGCGCTGATGATTCATTATCCTTTTCTCGGAGCGGACGCCCATGTCGTCGGGACCACTATTCTCTACTTGGCCTTGTTTCTAAGCGTTTATTCGGGCCTGGATTATCTTCTGAAATTTTATCGTCACGTCATCCGTGAAAAAGGTGAAGATTCATGATCAATGCCGTCGATTACAGCCTCTTTGACAGACCGGAAATCCTCATGGCCCTCTTTCATCCCAGACCGGAGTGGTCTTTCAATCTCCCCCCCAAAGGCTTGGAAACACTGATGGTCCCCGTTGATACCGATGTCGATATTCAAGTCCAAGTGTATTTGGCAGCTCCGGAAGCGCCAAATATTCTTTTTTTTCACGGAAATGGAGAAATTGCCACTGATTACCAAGAAATAGCACCCTTTTATACCAACCGGATGATAAATCTTACGGTTGTCGAGTACCGGGGATATGGCAGATCTACAGGGATACCCTCGGTAAGTTCCATGATGAAGGATAGCCACACAATTTTCATTTATTTTATAAACTGGCTAAGGGAGAAAAAGCTTCGGTAGCGCTCCGGCCCTGGAAATTGCCCATTGCCACGAGGAAGAACTCGACGGATTGATTATTGAAAGTGGATTTGCCTATGCCGGCCCTTTATTACGTCTCATGGGCGTCGATATGGAAGAGTTGGGGTTGAAAGAAGAGCAGGGATTCAGAAATCCTGAAAAAATATCAGGTTTTCAGAAACCAACCCTAATTATTCATGGCCAATACGATCACATCATCGCCCTTCAGGAAGGGGAACTCCTTTTCCATGCCTGCGGAGCGAAAGAAAAAAGATTGCTCCGTATTGCCGGCGCCAATCACAACAATGTTTTTTTTGCCGGTATGACAGACTACATGGAGTACATAGAGTGGTTGATTGCTCGCACCAAGGATTAAAAACGCGGAAAGAGAAGTTCATTCGGAACATTTTGATTGACAAAATCATTCATCTGTTATAGTCATCCAACCGAATTACACGAGCTGAGCGGGCGTAACTCAGCGGTAGAGTGCCACCTTGCCAAGGTGGACGTCGACGGTTCGAATCCGTTCGCCCGCTCCAGAAATTTTCGGCGGCATAGCCAAGTGGCTAAGGCAGCGGTCTGCAAAACCGTTATTCACCGGTTCGAATCCGGTTGCCGCCTCCATATAAAATCAGGTGGTTAGCTAATTACAGATGGCCACCTTTTATGCCGACCAGTAAGGTTTAGGTTACCTTCCTGTTCACGCTCACGTATTCCGTTCATTACTGCCGTCATAAAAAAATATAGTCTTTGGGAGTGGCAGTTGCCGATATCGGATAAGCATTTCTTCCTGGTCGGCATGAAGGCTCTTCCCTTTTGGTTTTTTTACCCTCTCTAGCCGGAGTAAAATCAATATATCGCATACGCACAGCATAGATTAGAATTGCTTTCAGATTGATCAGTATTTTTCGCCACAGAGCGCTAAAGCCTCTTTACACAACCCTTTACACAACCTGCGAATCGCTATTTTTTGTAGACGCGCCCGAAGATTGTCATGAACGTGCCGACTCTTTGACAAATGCTTGGATATTACAAGTCTCTAGGCGGATAAGGTTATTCTGAATCGCCATCGCAACAGCTTCGACCCTATTGGTAGCCCCGAGTTTCTTATATATATTCTTTACATGAAATTTAATGGTCTCTATGCTTATGGAGAGAATTACTGAAATATCCCAATTTTGCTTGCCAGAGCTTATCCATTTTAGAATTTCCCGTTCTCTTGGCGTCAATATTATCTTAGTGGAATTCTGCAAAAAGATGCGCCGCAATGCCTGATCAAAATGGGGAGTAATATATTTTAAGATGGTTTCAGTATACTGAGAACGTTTCATTATCGGAGAAGCGAAATCCAGTATACAGGTTATGCCGTTCGAAACAAATCCAAATGAATATCCCTTGTCAACTCGAAAATCGCGACATAATGACATATAATTACTTGCGTCCGTATACTTCTTGAATGTGTCCTCCCAAAACTGCATGCCCGCCCGTACTCTAAATTCCCTGGTTATAGGATCGTATGGCAAAACTGGACAGGTGCATAAGTGGGAGGATTGTTCTATAATGCATCC
>DYRD01000167.1 GCA_020718905.1 Syntrophus aciditrophicus
GACAAAATCAACGCAATGCCAACAAAACGCAAAAGGTATCGTCTTTTCATCATTCTGGCCTTCCTGCTCCTTTTTTTAATTCAAAACCGGAAACGCATAACTGCTCTTAATACCCACTCCCGAACTGCACCAGCCGTAACGCCCTATTAAAATTTATCGATCAAGCCGGGAAGGCTCACGAATGTCACGTCTATCCCTCTGTAATTACGGATAAACTGTTTCTCAACATCGGCGGCGGCCACGAAGGAATCCCCTTCCGGATAGCGGTCACGAAACAGTTTCAGATTCCCCGGATCGAAGTCGGCCGCGGACCATTTGCATTCAATCGCCATCGGCGGCTTTCCTCTTCCCACGATCACGAAATCAATTTCATGGCCGCGCTTATCACGCCAATACAGGACATTCTTCGTCTGTAACCGGCCCTGAATCTCGTTCAAAACATAATGCTCCCACAAAAGCCCCATGTCTTCACGCCGGAGTTCACGCCACCCCCGGTAATAGCAGACAAATCCCGTGTCGAAGCCGTACACCTTTGGAGCCGAAATGATCTCCGCCGCCTTGTTGCTGCTGAACGGTCGGACAACGTGCGCCACATGCGTCGCTTCAAGAACGGAAAGGTAGTTGGCGATGGTCGGCCGGCTGACCTCGCAGGGTCCGGTAAAGCGCGATGCCTCAAAAATGCCTCCGCTCTGCGCGATCAGCAGTTCAAAAAACCTCTGGAATGCCTGGCGGCGCCCCAGATGAAAAAGTTCCTGGATATCCTTTGCCCAGTAACCGTCCATCCAATCCTGAAAATCCCGTTCCGGCAACGTCTCGGACAGATAGAACGGCGGCATTCCCCCAAAAAGCAGCCGCTTTGCAAGGTCGGCGCCCCCGAAATCGACAAGATCCTGGGCCAGCATGGGAGTAAGCCAGAGGGACTCCTTGCGGCCCGTCAGCGTATCCTTGAATTTGGCGGATGCCCCCAGTGTGGAAGACCCGGTGGCCAGAATCCGTACGTCCGGATAGTGATCCGCGGCGATCTTCAAAAGCTCGGAGGGATTTTGAAGGCGGTGGGTTTCATCAAGGATAACGGTGTGTCCCCGGAGGGATCGCAGAAAACCCTCGGCATCCTCCAGCATTGCCCGAACACGGGGCAGCTCACAATCGAAGTATTCGGCATCCGTAAGACTCTGAGTCAGAAACGTCTTCCCCACGCGCCTGACCCCAGAGAGCCAGATAACGGAGCGTCTTTCCCAAGCCTTGCCTATCTGTTCAATCCAAAAAGATCTTTTCTTCATGCAACCATAATTTCACATAGTGACATTCATTGCAAGCGGAACATCATTTAGTGCAAAACGCGAAAAATAATAGGGGCTCTGTCCCTAATTAATGTCATACCGGTACGATCCTGCCGACGATATCCCGGAAGAATTCTCTTGACCAAACCATGAGGGCCTCCGGCGTTTTCACGAATGGTTCCACCTCGTTTCTGGCCTGGTTCACGTCCAGGCGATCCACCGCTTCTGTCGCCAGTGAAAAGAATTTTTCGGGGGTCATCCTTTCGTCGTTTTTCAGATCTCCGCTTTGGGTCATCCTTTGCGCCAGGTGATCCAGATGAAGCTGGGGATGGTTTGCGGCATACCATACCAGATCGTACCAGTCTCGTCCCTTGACCCGGTTCTTCCAGCGTCGGCAGAGAACGGCGTGCATTTTCCCCGCAAACAGATCGGGAAGGACAAAAGCCTTGACCGAAAACGGGATAGGATGGAGGACAAACTTGTTTTCCGTTAAAAACCCGGGTGGCGGATCCGTATCGACCTCGATCTTGATCTTCAGAAGCTGATCACGGGGGATCGGCCAATCGACTTTGTCATTATGGATGGTGAGCAGGTGCTGAAGCGTATTGGCTTTTAGAAACGCCGACTGAACGGGGCCTGCGTCTTTCTTTTCCCTGGTCGTCATCTGTACCGTGAAGCCGAATGACCGCAATTCACGCTCTACGGCAAAGCCATACCGGGAAAGTTCAAAATCGGCCGCCGGCCTGAGCAGCGAAAAATCGAGGTCCTCCGAAAAGCGGTCCATCCCGTAGAGAATCCGCAGCGCCGTGCCCCCGTAAAAAGCCGCCTTCTCGAAAAACCTGCTTCGCCAGAGCCCAAGCAGGGCTATCTCCTGCATGATTTCCCGAAGAGCCCGCACGTTGTCCCCGACGCCCTGGCATTCATACCTGTCCAGCATGCGTGTAATCGCATCATTCACGGCCTGTTTGCTCCTGCACGGCCTGGCCCGCCGACTTTCGAATCAGTTCGCTCATCAGCCGGAGCTTCCGCGACCGGTATCGATCCGCCATCAGCGCGATCATCCCGGCATTCAATCTCCCCAGCGCCTCCGGCTCTATTCTCAAGCTCTCAAACAGATAAATCCGCATCTCCGCCTGACTGCGAATCGCCACGCCCCGTTCGGCCTGGATTTTATCCGCCAGAGCCTTTTCCGGGGTGGCAATCAGGAAAGAGCGTCCGCTTTCAAGCTCCACCTGGTCGATTCCGATCGGATAGGCCTTCGCGGGGACTTTACGATAAATAAAGAGACCGAGCGGGGTAAAAAAACGTCTTCCCCGACCATCGGTCACCGACGTCATCGCGGCCACCCCCTCCGGGATCAACCCATGGTAATGCAGGGCGGTTTCCATCGATACACAGGAGGGACCGTAGATCATGTTGGCGAGGATTTCCCTGGAGAAGGGGTGCTTCCGGTATTTTTCCCCAAAAACGTAAATGCCTTTCTTAACCCGGATGATCCCTCCCTTCCTGAGGAGAGAGGTGATCTTGTCGCGAGGCCGGTCATATTCCCGCAGACCATCCAACAGGGCCTGATAGTCAAATTCCTCGGCAGAGATCCTTCTGCGCAGTTCTTCCATCATTTTCCTCAAAAATACGAATTTCAGGAGAAAATATAACAC
The DNA here is from genome assembly GCA_020718905.1 of Syntrophus aciditrophicus. Lineage (GTDB taxonomy): Bacteria > Desulfobacterota > Syntrophia > Syntrophales > UBA8958 > UBA8958. The sequence goes on from DYRD01000167.1 coordinate 2,939, forward strand.
ATAGCTGCATAGTATGTCGACAAATATTCGACATACTATGTAGCTATCTCTTTACTGCTTCCGTTCTTTCAAACTTACACCAGGTTATCAGACAACAGGAATAACAGGGCGCTGTCCCTCAATTGTTACCTGTCCCCCAAACTTTTCTCTTTCCCCAATACCTCTATGCGATTTTCCCGGCAAAACACCTGGGAAGGGCCAAACAATAGGGGCTCTGTCCCTAATTATTATTCAATACAAGTCCCTCATTTTTCCCATCCTTCCCTCGAGATACTAATTAATCGATCCTTCATATTGCAAAACGGCAGCATCAACCGTGAGCAGCAGCATGCCTTCCGT
>DYRD01000168.1 GCA_020718905.1 Syntrophus aciditrophicus
CGCTTCGGACGAATCACGGACATTCGATCTTGCTGGGCACCCAAAGGGATCAGACCGAAAGTCCCCAGACAAGTTGTCCGGACATTCGTCTACGTGTATGCGGCAGTGTGTATGGCTCTGGGCAAGATGACTACTCTGATCCTGCCCTACGCAAACACGGCCATGATGAACCTGTTCTTGGACGAAGTATCCCATGATTTCAAGGAATACTTCGTCATCATGCTGGTAGACGGAGCTGGATGGCATCGATCTCAGGGGCTGTTGTTTTTCACATTAAATTGACTGATTTTTTCTGATTATTTGGGACAGTCTCCGCGGTTTTCAGATTGTGTGGACCGAGCCGGGGTGATCCGGCCCGGTGTTGATTGTTCAAAAGACCTCGGTTGCCGCGAGTCTGACGTGGTCGGCGGAGACGATGGTGGATTGACTGTCTGCTGCTGCGATGAGAGCGCCCCTTGCCAGATGGTTCGCTTTTCTGAATATCCCTCCTGAGCCTTGATGGATGGCGGTGATGGCCGCATCCTCGAAGACGGTGGATTTGACGCCGGTGAGTGCGAGATGATGGACGAGGTACTGCTCCATCTCCTGCCTACTGACCGGCTCCATGTGGCTTCGCGCCACGATCCTCGATGCGAGGGGCAAGGATGTCTGATACATGAGGTTGTCTATGAGGTTTGTCCGGCCGGCCAGGATGATGGGGAGCCACGGTTTTGAGTCAGCCTCGAATTGCGTGATGGTGTGGAGTTCAGCGAGCACCTCCAGACGCAAGAGCCCCGCCTCATCGACGATAAGGACGATTTTCATCTTCTTCTCAAGGACGATTTCCCGTATCGCTTTCTTGATGAGCCGTACCATCACGGCCTTCGATCCTGCTTTGTCTATGTTCAGTTCGGCGAGTAAGATCCGGTAGAATTCGAGGATGGAGCCGGAGCAGGCGGTGATCCAGATGGTCCGGTATTCTGATGGATGGAGCTTTGACATGACGTACCTGAGCGCCGTGGATTTCCCGCTTCCCACCTCGCCGGTAAGCAGGCCGACCGCTCCGAGCCTGACGGTGTAGTCAAAGCGCCCCCGTATGCCAGCGATGTCCTGCGTCTCCAGGATGTCTTTGAGGGAGAGATCCAGGGGGAACGCCTCACGGTTCATGCCGAAGAAGGTGCGGTAATTGACGTTCATTGGTCACCCTTCTTTCCCCAGAGGCTTCCCCCCTTGTAGGTCCGTGACCGGCCGCTCGATTGAATCTCAATGTTGTTGTTTTTGTCTCTCTTGACCCTACAGTTGACATGAAGGTCCAGGGCTCTCAGCAATCCATGGGATTGACCATCGAAGAGGACTTCAATCCGATCCTCTTCCCCCTCATGATACAAGAGCGATACCTGACGCCCGATCAGGGCGACCGGGGCCTCAAAAATTCTTCCGTCCAGACTTATGGTCCTGTCTTTGGCTACCCTGCGCCGTGCGGTTTTCCGGAAATAGTCTCTCAGATTAGCGGGCGCTTCTCTGAGACATTCCATCTTGGCAGTGAACCGAGCAAAGGGGGTCTGGCCGGTGGAAGCGTGTGTCCGTGAGTGGTACACATCGGTCAACCAGAAGCAGAGGGCCACGTTCAGCTCCAGGAGCGTATCCCCCCTGAATCCTGGCAAGAAATCCGATCGCACCGTACGGAAGAACCGCTCGATTTTCCCCTTTCCCTGGGGTTTGTATGGCCTTGCGTGGAGCAGGGCTATGCCCAGTGAGGCTGTGACATGCTCCAGGTGATGGGAGCGAAAGGCTGCTCCATTGTCGGTGTAGATCTTCCTGGGGAGCCCTCTGGTCAAGAGTGCATCTTCAAGGGCTTTGAGAAAGGATTGCAGCGATTCGGAGAGATAAAACTCGGCATGGGGAATCAGTCGTGAATGATCGTCGATGAAGGCGATGAGATACGTCTTTCGCATCTTCCCCTCGTGCTCTACCACAGGGCCGTGCATAACGTCGGATTGCCAAAGATCGTTGGGTAATTCCGCCTCGAAGCGTCTCCGATCTTCGGGGAGCGCTTGAGTGGCCTTCATGAGACCGTGATGCAAAAGAAAGCGGTATACGGTCGGAGAGGTAAGGATCAAGCCCGGCGACACCAATCTCCTCTGCTCCATCTCACGGATGAGTCGGGCGAGGGTAGCCTTGGGAAGCTCGGCTCTCAAGCGGATCAAAGCTAACCCGGTCTCTTCATCTATCACGCGGCTTTTGCCTTGATCGCACCGGTCATGGTTGGCCAAAACCTCCAGTCGCCCGCCGGAGTCTTTGTAGAGCTTCACCCAGCGCAGGATCGTGCTTCGGGTAATCCGGGTCTTGTCCGAGAACGGGATCACCCACTTTCGGTCGCACTTTTCCCTGATGAGCCTCTCCTGCTCACCAGGTTCAAGCGCTACATGTCCCACCAGGTCGTGAATTACCCCAAACCGGAAGGTCGCAATCTGACTCTTCTTGTCGTCGTCCATCGATCTGCCTCCTTTTCTAGGTTGCCTGAGGTGGTACCTCGAAGACAATCCCAAGGACAACGGCACTCTTCGGTAGGGTGCCTCGACATCGACAGACGGTGCAGATTAAATGCGACGGCAGACCGGATTCTCACCCCGGTGGAGCAACACATCGAACCCCTCCAAGAGCCGACTGCTCCATCCCTGACCGAAATAGGCCCGGACTTTTCTCGTCAGAGACCGCAACCAGTGGCCTTGCCGGGGTCGCGAACCACCAGGAGGCCATCGGCCCTGTTCAAGTCGGAAGGCGATACAGGTCCGGACGGTCTCAACAGACGCCTGAAGTCGTTCCAGATACCCCGCCGGGCGCGCCCGAAGGACACACCGGCACTCCGGGCAGCGCCACCGTCGCAAAACGACCTGGTCGGAAAAACCGTCGAAGAAAGCAGTGACAAATCCATGACACCAGATCCGATGCCCCTCACACCGAGGGCATACCTCCGGTCGCGGCCACTCAAAATCCCGCCCCTTCGCAACTATCTCCTTGATGGAAACCAGAACGAAGACTATCATCAGAATACCTTTTCTCGGGCACCAAGGCCCGTACATGGTTCGGGCGGTAGCTCCCTCAAGCCACCGCCCTCTTCCCCGTCCATCTATTCTGGTATTTTTTCGCCCCAGGTCAACCCAATCTGAAAAATTCACCCAGTTTCAGACCATTCAATTCGAAATCCTACACCATGAGATTGAGCGCATTCGACACCTCCTGACTCGAACGATTTCAAAAATGATCGAGTTCAAGCTGGTCTTATCGGA
>DYRD01000169.1 GCA_020718905.1 Syntrophus aciditrophicus
CAAGATAGTCGTTCATCCCCGCCTCCAGGCATCTTTCCCGGTCGCCCTGCAGGGCGTTTGCCGTCATCGCGATTATTGGGACCTCCCTGTTCAGAACGGAAGATTCCGGGGCGCGTATCCGTCTGGTTGCCTCAAGGCCGTCCATCACCGGCATCTGCATATCCATCAGAACCAGGTCATAGGGGATGGTCTCGAGTACATTCAACGCCTCCTCGCCGTCTGCCACGGCATCGGCGGAAAGAGCGAGTTTTTTCAAAATACCCAGGGCAACCTGCTGGTTGGTGATGTTGTCCTCCACAACGAGAATGCGTGCCTTGTGGTTTATCAGCGGGCGCGTCTTTTCGGACGGGGCGCCGAATTTGCCTGTCCGCTGCTGCGGCATGGCCGACTTGCCGGACAGTACATGGGAAAGCAGTGATTTCAACTCCGTCATTCTGATCGGCTTGGTCGTATGGGCTGAAAAACCGATCCGGACCAGGCGGTCAGAATTGTCCCCCATCCCCAGGGATGTAAGCATTATCAGCCGTGTATCCTGGATGCCCGGATCTGCCTTGATCGTCTTTCCCAGCGTCTCCCCATCCATCTCCGGCATCTGCATGTCGGTTATCACGATCGTAAACGGATCGCCTGCGTTTTCGGCTGCATGAAGCAGGTCAAGCGCCTCAAAGCCATTTTTGGCCGGAGCGGGCCGCATCCGCCAGTGGGTCAGATGGGTCTCGAGTATCTGCCGATTCGTTTCATTGTCATCAACAATCAGGATGCGCACGTCTTTAAGGTCCGATGCGGGCGCTGTTTCCGGAGAAATGGTCTCGGAGGCCCTGGAAAGCCGGATGGTAAACCAGAAATCCGAACCCTTGCCCTCGCTGCTGTCCACGCCTATCTCTCCCCCCATCAAATTGACCAGTTGTTTCGAGATGGCGAGCCCTAAACCGGTTCCGCCGTACTTGCGGGTTGTGGAGGCATCCACCTGGGTAAACTTGTCGAAGAGCTGTCCGATCTTGTCTGCGGGAATGCCTATCCCCGTGTCGCGCACGGAAAACATCAGCGTTATGTCCTGAGCGTCCTGCGTGTTTTCGTCAGCCGGTGAAACGTATATCCGTATCTCGCCCTGATGCGTGAATTTGATGGCGTTTCCGGCCAGATTGGTCAGTATCTGGCGCAGCCGTCCCGGGTCCCCCCGGAGCTGCGTGGGGACAGCGGGGGCAATGGAACACAGAAGCTCCAGCCCCTTCTCCCCGGCCCGAAAGGCCAGCGTCGCGCCCAGATCGTCAAGCATGGCCGCGAGGTCGAAATCAATGATTTCCAGCTCCAGTTTGTTCGCCTCTATTTTTGAAAAATCGAGGATGTCGTTGATAAGTCCCAGCAGTGTCTCCCCGCTGGTGCGGATGATCCCGGCGTAATGTCTCTGCTCCACGCTGAGTTCAGTATCGAGCAGAAGACCGGTCATGCCGATCACCCCGTTCATCGGGGTGCGTATCTCGTGACTCATGTTGGCCAGAAACTCGCTTTTGGCGATGCTGGCCATCTCGGCCCGGGCCGCCATTTCCCGGGCGATCGTGGTCTGCTCTTCCAGGTAGATGTTCAACGTGTCGGATTCTTGCTTTGCCCGGCGAAGCTCCTCCTCCGCCAGCTTGCGGTTCGTGATATTTTCATGCGCGACGACGAGGCGAAGCGCCTCTTCTTTCTGAAAACGTGTTACCCGGACGATAAACCACCGTTGTTCCGAGGGGGAATGACACGGGTATTCGAGGATGAACTCCTCCTTACTGCCATGCATGACCGCCCTGATTCCATCTGCAACCGTTGCCGCCGTCGCGTCATTTCTGCCTGCCGCCCTGTTGCAAACATCCAGGTAATCTATCCCTTTGGATACCTTTCGCTCATCGCCAGAGTTTTCGCCGGCAAAAACCTGCCAGGCCCGGTTGACGGAGATAATGGCGCCGGATTCGTCAAGAATGGCGATATGCGCCGAGAGGGCATCCACTGTGGACAGGGCAAGCTGTTCCACTTTTCTCAACTCATCCCTTTTTTGGATAAGAAGCCAGGCCAGAAGCGTCAGGATGAGGATCGAACCTGCGGCAATGCCTGCCGTCCGAAGGTACGAAACCGATATCCGGTGCAACATGGGGTCGTTGGAGTAGGAGACAAACCAGGCGACCTGACGGTCGTTGAGATTATGGATCGGCAGAAACGTGGCCAGATAGTATTTCTGATCCACCTCCGCGCTCGCGATGAACGCCTGTTCATTCAGCATCTTGCGGGCGGCATCTTTTTTTATCAAGGGATTGATCTTCCTGATGAGCGCGGAGGGTTTGAATGCCTTTTCATAAAAGTAGCGGTCGCTCACGTCGCTCGGCGTGTAGTTTGTCTGTTCTTCACTGAAAACCAGCGCCTTGACGACGGAACTCTTCAGGGCAAAGGCGTACTGGTTGCCGGCAAAAAGCCGTTCCATCTGGTCTATGATGCTGCCGACCGACCAGCTTATTTCAACGCTGCCCAGGTGTCGGCCTTTGTATAGAATCGGAAAGACGTTGCGAAAACCATTGAAGATACGCCCTTCTTCAAAACAGGAGACCGGTTTTTTGTCCCGGTTTACGCGGACAATGGAGGGCCGAACGCCGGTCAGGTCGTCGCCGAATTTATCGGGCCGGTGAAACCTCAGAAAACTGCGATTGTCGGGCAGGTGGAAGTGGAGCTGGCGGGCGCTCCCGTCTGCGGCCAGAATGCCGTAGAGAGGGGCGAGCTTCTCCATGAGCTTCCTGCGGGCCAGTTCCTTTTCTTTTACTCCCCCATCGACGGCGCTTTGATAGAGGTTGAGTATTTCCCGGTTGTCGATCAGCATCGTAAAGATCAATTCCGCCTTCTGACGGTTTGTCTCTATGATCTGCCGGTAGGCGATATCGGTCTCCGCAAGGATCTTCGCCTCGTAGCTGTTTTTTTCATTCTGATAGAGCAGACAGATCACGCCCAGAAAGATCGCAGCAAGGATAACGGCTGCCATGATTGCAAAAAGGTTGATCCTGCTTGTTTTCATAGTTTTCTCCTGCAGGGCAGACGCGGCGAGAGGGCTTTGAAAAACGTCGCGCCATTGTCCGGGCGAGCTAAACGCGACGATCTGATAACTATTGAATAACGAGCCAATTGCAAAAGCCCCTGTGAGTCATTCCGGTGAAAACCGGAAAACGAAGTTTAATGGTCGCAAAGCGAAGCTTCATGTTTATAATCCGCAGCCCCCGTTAT
>DYRD01000170.1 GCA_020718905.1 Syntrophus aciditrophicus
AAACCGGCTGGAAAAAAAATCTGAAAATCGGATAGATTCGGTTTTCGTCTTTCGGGATGGATGCACTATATCAGTACGACTTAAAAAGCTGGTTAGTCAAACGGTTGCAGCATCCCTTAAAATTTGTGTCCCACATACAAATAGATCGACCGCTGCCCTTCCTCCGCGACTCCATAGGCCAGATAAACCGGTCCAAGATATGTCTCAGCGCCGATAAGCAGACTCCCCGCATACACAAGTGTGCGGGCGGAGATGTCGCCTTTGGACTCCCAGGCGTTGCCCGCCTCCATCGAGCCTCCGATGTAAAGAGGCATTCGAAATTCACCAAGACCCGTACTTCCGAGCTCATAGTAATAAATCAACCTCGCCAGACCGGTATGCTGACCAGACAATTCATCCTGAGCAAACCCGGAAAGATTAAGAAACCCTCCCAGAGAATATCGGTTCTGTAAAAGGGCATCACTGTCAAGAGACGTCTGCACTGAAAGCCCCGCCAGGATCGTGTGCCTCCATTTGCTGAAGGCCGTGATCACGTTGGCGGCCAGTCCTTTTCCGTCACTGTCCGATCCAAGTTCTGTCCTCGAAATCATTAAGGAAAGGTCCGCAGAAGTCCCTTTGCGGGGAAAGTTGAAGCTGTCAAGCCGATCGTAGGCGAAGGCGCCCCACAGATACCCGGTATCGAACGCGACATTCGGCTGGGGAGACCCGATACGCACGCCGACATCCCCATAGCCCCTCCTCAACCCCAGACACAACTGCCCCCAGTTGCCAAACTGCCTGCCAATATCGACTCCCGCTTCGAACAGGGTGGCCCGGTATTGGGATATCGTAAGTTTTTCGCTGTAACTGTTTATATTCCATGATCTGTATTCACCCCTGGGGACAATAAAGTAATTCAGTCCGCTATCCAGCGGCTGGTAGAACTCGGTAAAAAAACGCGGGGTATCTCCCATCTGGAGATGACTCTTCCATTCCGCGCCAAGCCGGTTTAAAGACGTGGCAGTCAGGTCAACCGAAACGTTGTAGCCGGCCGATCCACGGAAGTCGTCTTCGATGCCGAGGCCAAGGCGCAGGTAAGAGGGCCCCCAGCTCTTTTCCTTCGCATCGATAACGAGGCCTTTATTGCCATCCCGGTCTGTAAGGCGGAAATCCACCTTTTCGAAGGTATATACGCTGTAGATTCTCTTGAGATCTTCTTCCAGTATTTTCAAGTCCAGAGTATCTCCCGCTCTGGTGCGGCATTGTGCCTGCACGACCTCATCGGCAATGGGAGAGTTATTTGAAATCGAAACAGAAGAGACAACAGGCATGGTAAAGGGCAGTCGTCTTTGTGCGGCAAGCCGCAATGCATAAGACTCTTCGGGAAGAGCAAGCTTTCGGAGGCGATCCGCCGCCCGCCGGGCCACCTCTTCTCCTGCCCGTATTGCCTCCGATGCCTTGCCAAAATCACCAGAACCAACGGAGCCAAGCTCCGGCTGCAGCAGAAAATCTCCTTCGCGGAGGGTGGCCGCCTGCTCGTCTGTGTTCTTCTGGATGAGAATGGTCATTACCTGGGTGGTAATCATCATCGCCGAGGTCAGATTTTCCCGGGAGCGCCTCAAGGTGCCGACATTGACGGCAATCAGCACATCCACTCCCATATTCCTGGCCACATCAACCGGAAGATTGTTGGCAATTCCGCCATCCACAAGCAGCCGCCCATCCATTTCAACAGGGGCAAAAACACCAGGAATGGACATGCTGGCACGGATCGCAGCAGCAAGATCGCCCTTACCCATGATCACCGCCTTACCGGTTTCTATATCAGCGGCCACCGCCCGAAAAGGCACCATCAACCTGTCAAAATCATCGATCAAAGCGGCATGGAGAAGTTGAGACTTTAGAATAAAATTAAGGTTCTGTCCTTGCACAAGCCCTAATGGCAGGGAAAGTCGACCATTGCGGATACCTGCATCGAATTTGATCATCTGACCGGCGCTATCCTGTTTGCGCCGGAAAGAGAGATCTTCAAGCGCAGGCCGGTCCATGAACGCCTCGTTCCACTGGATGCTGGTCACCAGTTGTTCGATTTCTTCAGGAGAACTGCCTGCTGCGTACATGCCCCCGACGATAGCCCCCATGCTCGTTCCCACAATTACGTCAATGGGAATCCGGAGTTCTTCCAAAACTTTCAGTACGCCGATATGGGCTGTACCCCGCGCCCCGCCTCCACTCAGGACAAGCCCCACACGGGGGTGATGGTCCCGCACAACATCCGCCGCCATGACAAGCCCCGCAAAAAAGTGCAGCAGAACCGGGAAAAGCAGGATGATCGATAGAACTCTCACCACACGGACATGATCGATTGCGACTCTGAGGGGTTCTCGCTCCATTGTCATCCCTTTGCTGCTATTATCCGATCCCGTTCAATTTCGGAGATCGTCTTTTTCCGCTGCTGCACATCCCACCTTCCCGGACATGAGACAGGAACATTTACAGAAATTCAGGCGTTGTCATTTTTCTTTTCTATGTCTCACAAAATAACAGACACCCTGAGGAACACCCGGACGGTTTCCCTGAAGGCGCCGCTGAACCATCACCCCGATACGCAGGTATCTTCCGAATCCAATCTTCACTGACAGCTCATTGCCTGCATCAAAGCCTTTCATGATTTTCTGCATTTTCGTTTCATCTACTCGATCAGGCGATTGACCCCGCTTACCAGCCATTCCGGAGCAATAACCCTCGCCTCTTCTCCGAACAAGACACGCCAGGCAATCAGCCCCGGTTCCGATGAGAGGGTTTTCTCTTCTCACCCTGGCGCAAGAAGGTCAATAAAAATCTTGCTGAAGCTCTTTCCGGGGCTGACGGAGCAGTAACTTGCCGATGCACAGTCCGGGACGTCCGAGAAGACCGGCGGAATTCTTCTTTTTGGAAAGGTGCTTCGTGAGATTGATTCGATTCGGGTGTTTTTTTGATGCGCCTCCAGATCAATGGCATCTTGGGCTGGAATGCATTGCTGAGCTTATGGACTGGGGGGCTGTTTTAGTAGTCGATATTATTCAGCGGATCAATAATGAGGTGTTTAACCGCCCAACGCCAATGGCTGCAATCAAAAAAACTCTTAAAAAAGAAGCCAAACTCCTTCAGATATGCACGAAAGCTTACGCCACACTTCCAACTGAAAAAAAGACCGTATCAAAATTCAGAACTCCTTACCTGCTCGGATTATGTGATGATACCATTTCATAGATTAAG
>DYRD01000061.1 GCA_020718905.1 Syntrophus aciditrophicus
TCACGGAAAAATACTGCTCAGTTTCTGGGGAACACTAGCTTGCGATTACGGGGATGTCGTCCGCGTCCGAACGCGGCTGCGCAAAGGGAGAAATTTCCATAATCCCGGAGGATTTAACTATGAACGCTACCTGAGATTTCAGGGTGTTCTTCTCCGTGGTTCCGTTGCCGACGACGCACGCATCGTCGTTATCCGGAAGCGATATGGAAATCCCCTCCGGAAGCAACTGGAAGGGATGCGAGCTTCTATCCGTGCCTTCATCGATGCGAATGCCCCGGCCCCGGAAAAAGAAATGATCAAGGCCTGCATCCTTGGGGATCAGCAACAGATCCCCAAGGATGCAGGCCTTCAGCAAAACGGGAATCTCTCATATCATCGCCATCTCGGGATTCAACATGGGCCTGATAGCCTTCTTCTCCACATATCTCGTCCGGGGAATCATCAAGCGCTTTCCCTATCTCCTCCTCCGCTTTGATCTTTATAAACTCTCCGTCCTTTTCGCCATGCCGCTGGTGATCTTTTATACATTCATCGCCGGCGCCGGAATGTCCGTACTGAGAGCCACCCTGATGATTCTTGCCTTCATGGCCGCGCTGATCATCCTCATTGTCTATCCCCCTGCCCTTTTCGATGTCTCCTTTCAGCTTTCCTTTGCCGCAGTCCTCGCAATCCTGTTCTTAACGCCCGTACTGACGGCGCTTATTCCCAAACCGCAGCCTGCGGCGGGAAGACCATACATCCTGCCTGCCTTGTGCAGCAAGGGGCTGTATGCTTTTGCCCTGTTCATTATCGTTTCCCTTAGCGCCATGGTGGGGACAATGCCGCTCATTGCTTTCTATTTCAACAGGCTCTCCGTCGTCTCCCTCCTTGCCAATATCGTTATTGTCCCTCTTCTTGGCATTCTGGCCATACCCGTTTCCATGGCCACGATCTTTTTCCTGCCCTTTTCATCAATCTTGAGCACCTTTTTTCTCGATATTGCCGGGACCCTCGTAATGATTTCCCTCGCCCTTAATGACTATTTTGCCTCCCTCCCCTGGGCGGCCTGCTATCTTACGACTCCCTCGCTCCCGGAACTCCTGTGCTTTTATGTATTTCTCCATGGCGTTATTAAAGCATTGGCTCATCTTATTGGCCATAACAATCTAATAAATAAATCGATTATAAATGGATCGGAGAATGAATCATCCGTCCATAAGTTGGGAGCATGCCCTGTCTGGATTCATTATACCCTAGCCGGCGCCATTGTTTTTATTTCTCTGGACGCGGTCTATCTTTATCAAAAAAATAGTAACCGTGTCGATTTCTCGGCAACGGCTATCGATGTTGGTCAGGGAAGTTCCATCCTGGTTCGTTTCCCCGGCGACCAGACCATGCTCATTGACGGCGGCGGATTCATTAACAGTTCTTTTGACGTGGGGAAATACATTGTTGCCCCCTACTTATGGCATGAGCGCATAAACAGGATCGATATCGTTGTCCTGACCCACCCCCATCCTGACCACATAAATGGCCTCTCTTTCATCCTCGAAAATTTTCCGGTTCGGGAGGTGTGAATCAATGGCGAGGTGTCCCGATCGGAAGAATATAAACGTCTTCAGGAAATTATCAAAAACAAGAAAATTGTCAGCCATATAAAGGCCGCAGGCATTGACCCTACCGTGATCGGCGGCGTGACCATTGAATGCCTGAATCCTCCCGGTCCCATCAGCCGTGGGGAGGAGGCCACCTTCACGGAAACCAATGACTCCTCCCTCGTAATGAGGATGACTTACGGCGAAATATCTTTTCTTTTCCCCGCCGACATTTCGTTTTTGACGGAAGAGCGGCTTGCCTATTCTTCCCGGCAGTTGCGAAGCCAGCTCTTATTTGTTCCCCATCACGGTGGGCGCACCTCGAGTTCAGAGGCATTTTTGCAGCGCCTCCGGCCCCAGGTGGCAATTATCTCCGTGGGAGCCGATAACCTTGCCCGTCTTCCCCACCCCGACGTGTTGAACAGATTGAATCGGCAGGGCGTATTAATCTACCGGACGGATTTGCATGGCGCCGTTACCGCATCTACGGACGGCCGGGAACTGTCTCTTTATCCTTATCGCACATCCGCCGGCGAAACAGTTTCTCGACTTGGGAACCAATTTGAATAATCAATTGACAGCCTGTTCGCCCTCCTCAACAAGTTCAACCGACACAGCCCCCCTTTACCCGGGAAAAGGCAAAGCCGATGCCTTGGCAGAGCGTCGGGGGGCGGGAAAAATTCCCGGCCGAATCGAGGATGTCGCCATTAAGGGAAAAGGGCGTTGGCATCACGTTTTGCCTGGAAAGCTTAAAACTCGTACGGAGGCCCGCAAGTATTCCAATGATCATAAGATTGAAAAACCTTATCCTCAGAGTTTCATGCAAATATCGGCCAACATTTAATGTCCCCTTCCGGCAAAGATGTCCTGACATTAACCGTTGCCATTCCCGGAGTTATGTGCTATCAAGATTACCTTTAAATATTCTATTTCGTGGTCTGGATGATTATGGAGATAATTACCGCCGTAAAAGGTTTTAAAGATATTCTGCCTGAAGAAACGGGCAAGTGGCAATATGTCGAGGAACAAGCCCGGAAGATATTTACCGCCTTCGGATGTCGAGAAATCCGGGTTCCCATCCTGGAGAAGACGGACCTCTTTGCCCGGGGCATCGGGGAAGCGACGGACATTGTTGAAAAGGAGATGTACACTTTCCGAGACCGGGGTGATGATCTTATTACCCTGAGACCGGAGGCAACGGCTTCCGTAATTCGTTCTTATCTGGAACATCATCTCTACGCCGCCGATCCGGTGGCGAAACTATATACCATCGGTCCCATGTTTCGCAGGGAACGTCCCCAGAAGGGGCGTTATCGCCAATTTCACCAGCTTGACGTCGAAATCCTTGGCTATGAGGATGCCCGCATCGACGCCGAATTGATCCTCATGTTGATTCATTTTCTTAAGAGCGTCGGCCTTAAATCCCCGCAGCTCGAGGTCAACTCCCTGGGCTGTCCTTCCTGCCGACCTTCCTTCCGGGAATCCATTCTCAAATTCCTCCAAGGGAAAGAAAATGATCTGTGTGATGATTGCCGGCGACGCATTTCCACGAACCCCTTGCGTGTCTTTGACTGCAAGCTGGAAGGCTGCAAACACATTATCGCCCAAGGGCCGGTTATTCAGGATTTTCTTTGCGGTGGTTGCCGCGATCACTTTGCCGCAGTGCTCGCATCCCTGGCAATTTTTGGTATTGATTATGCCATAAACCCCCGGATGGTCCGCGGACTTGATTACTACGCCCGGACAACCTTTGAAGTTACTACTGATTTCCTGTGCGCCCAGAACGCCATCGTCGGCGGCGGCAGATACGACGGCCTGATCCGCGACCTGGGCGGACCGGATATACCCGGCATCGGCTTCGCGGTCGGCCTGGAACGTCTGCTTGCCATGATGCCGGCCGACCAAAGTGAGAACTTCATAGAATCCCCCTCCCTTTTCATTGCCGCTCTGGGGACGGAGGCGCAAAAGTTTGCCTATCAACTATGCAATCGTTTCCGCAGGCAGGGCATTCAAACGGAGATGGATTATACCGCCAAGGGACTCAAGAGCCAGATGAAAAGAGCGGACAGGCTTAAATGTCGAAAAGTCCTGATTATTGGCGATCGTGAAATAGAGTCACGACAGGCGGATTTAAGAGATATGCAAACGGGAGAGCAGGTTAAGGTAACGTTGGATAATCCTGAGGAGTGGAAAGACAGGATTTGAAAGACTAATCAAATAGGGAAGAGGTAATAAAGTTGTCTGATTTCATTACAAAAAAGAAAAGAACTCATTATTGCGGTGCCTTGACTCTTGCCGACGCCGGTAAGGAGGTCGTTTTGATGGGCTGGACCCATCGCCGCCGCGACCACGGCGGTGTTATCTTTGTGGATCTGCGGGATCGGGAAGGTCTTGTCCAGATCGTCTTCAATCCCGAATTCGACATCGACACCCATGAGGAAGCCCGTAGAATCAGGAACGAATATGTTCTAGCCGTCCGGGGCAAAGTCCGTCAGCGACCTGCGGATATGGAAAATCCCGAACTTAAGACAGGCCAGATAGAAGTCATGGTCGAGGAACTGGAGATTCTCAATGAGTCCCGGACGCCACCCTTCCTCATCGACAGCGCCGCTGCGGAAATATCGGAAAACGTACGCCTTAAATACCGCTATCTCGATCTGCGTCGTCCCGATATACAGAAAAAAATACTCTTGAGAAGCAAGGCGGCGGCCGCTACCCGCGAATACTTTCAACGGGAAGGTTTCATCGAAGTTGAGACCCCGTTTCTAACCAAGAGCACACCCGAAGGGGCCCGGGATTATCTTGTTCCCAGCCGGGTGAGCCAGGGCATGTTCTACGCTCTACCCCAGTCGCCTCAGATCTTCAAACAGTTGCTCATGGTCTCCGGATTTGACCGGTATTATCAGATCGTAAAGTGTTTCCGCGATGAAGACCTCCGCGCCGACCGTCAGCCGGAATTTACCCAGATCGATATTGAGATGTCCTTCATCGACGAAAACGATCTTATTACCGTAATGGAAGGTTTCATGGCCCATCTGTTCCAGGTCTGTCTCGGCGTGAAATTGCAGCTGCCCTTACCAAGAATACCCTATCGAGAGGCCATCTCAAGATTCGGCAAAGACAATCCCGATGTTCGTTTCGCCCTTGAAATCAGAGATTTGACCGATATCCTCAAGGCGGCCGATTTCAAGCTCTTCCAGGAAGTCGCTGCTTCGGGTGGAGTCATCAAGGCCATTAAAATTGAGGACAACCGCAGCCTCTCCCGGAAGGACCTCGACCAGCTGCGAGATTACGTGAGTGATTACGGCGCCAAAGGGCTGGCTTGGGCGCGGATAAACGCCGACGGTTGGACATCGCCCATCGCAAAATTCCTAAAACCCGAGGAAATTAAAAACATTGAGGAAAGAATGGAGGCAAAAGCGGACGACCTGATCGTTTTTGTTGCCGACACGCCGCGCATTGTCCATGATTCCCTGGGCAACCTGCGCGTCTATGTTGCAAAAAAACTTGGTCTCATTGATCCCCAGGCCTATGCCTTCACCTGGATTACCGAGTTCCCCCTCATGGAGTACAGCGACACGGAAAAACGCTTTATGCCCACTCATCATCCCTTCACGTCACCCGTCATGGAAGATCTTGGGTACCTGAAAACCGATCCCGGAAAGGTACGGGCCCGGGCCTACGATCTGGTCCTGAACGGTTCCGAGATTGGCGGAGGAAGTATTCGTATCCATAGAAAAGACGTTCAGGCAGCGATCTTCGAGGCTCTAGGTCTGAATGAAGAGGAAAGCCACGGCAAATTCGGTTTTCTTCTCGACGCCCTCGAATTCGGCACTCCCCCTCATGGAGGGATTGCCTTCGGTTTTGACCGTCTGATCATGCTCATGACCGGGGCGGAGTCCATCCGGGATGTCATTGCCTTCCCGAAGACACAGAAGGCCACCTGCTTGCTTTCAGATGCTCCCTCAGAGGTAAGCATCGAGCAGCTTATGGAATTGTCATTGAAAACCGTTCAATAGTACGTTTTTTCCATTGACAAACGATCTCCATGTTTATACAGGTAAACACAGTAAGTTGCGGCGCTACGATTCTTATTTAAAAGGAGGATGATCGCATGTTTCAGAAAAACCGGTGGGGCGTATTATGTAGTATTATTTTTTCCTTAGCGATGATTTTTTCTGTTTCAGGTTGTGCGAAAAAAGCTGTTAGTGGCGATCCGGGAACCGCAGCGGATAAGGTAGTCAGCGCCGAGAGCAAAACGGCTGCCCAAAGCGGAGCCGTAGCAAGCGGCGAAGCCGCGCCCGTCGTCGAAGCTGCACCGGCAGCCATAACGGAATATATAGTTAAAAAAGGCGACAGCCTCTGGGTTATTGCCAAGGATAAAGACATTTATGACGACGACTTCCTCTGGCCGATCATGTATAAGGCAAACAAGGGGCAGATTAAAAACCCCAACATGATTTACCCCGGTCAGAAGTTAAAAATCCCCCGCGATGGTTACAGTATGGATGACATCAAAAAGGCAAGAAAAAAAGCAGGGGCAAAAAAACCATATACACCGCCACAAAAAAGCAAGCCCCCGATGAAATGAACCAATGGACATAGTTTATCCGAGAGGGCGCAAGGAGATCTCATGCGCCCTCTCTTATTTTAGGGAGTAGGAGAACAATGGCGAAGTGGAACAAGAATAAAAAGGTCCTCGACCACGAACACACGGAATTTTGGCGCTATGAATTGAAGGATGTTGAAGCGCCTAACCTGCAGAAAGATGTCTTTCCCTATGATGAAGTCAGCAGGATCGATTTCGATCACAAATTGATGGCCATCTCGCCTGCTGATGAGCTGTTTATTACGGATACGACCTTCCGGGACGGGCAGCAGGCGCGACCACCGTATACGGTAAAACAGATATTCGATCTTTTCGTGCTCATGAGTCGTCTCGGTGGTGAAAACGGCGTTATCCGCCAGACGGAATTCTTTTTGTACAGCAAGAAAGATCGAGAGGCCGTAGCAATTGCCTGACTCTCGGGCTAAAATATCCGGAAGTAACCGGGTGGATAAGGGCCGCTAAGGGATCATCCCCCGCGCCGACATTTATGGATTCTGCGTTCCCTTTGCCATGGAACTGATGAAACTCAGAGAAGAATCGGGGGTTAATATCAAAATTCGCCTCTGTGACACCATGGGATACGGCGTAACCTATCCCGGCGCTTCCCTGCCAAGGAGCGTCGACAAGTTAATCCGGGCGTTTGTCGATGACGCCGGCGTTCCCGGTCAACTTCTAGAATGGCATGGTCATAATGATTTTCACAAGGCCTTAATCAACGCCTCCACCGCTTGGCTCTATGGTTGCGGCGCTGCCAATTCGACTTTGCTGGGGCTGGGAGAGCGTACCGGCAATCCCCCTATTGAGGCCCTGATCATCGAATACATCAGCCTGACAGGATCGACCAACGGCATCGACACGACGGTGATTACCGATATCGCACAATATTTCGAGAAAGAAATCGGCTATAAGATTCCCGCCAACTATCCCTTTATCGGCGCCGACTTTAATGTCACCCGCGCCGGCGTCCATCTCGACGGGTTGATCAAATGCGAAGAGATTTATAATATCTTTGACACTACCAAGATTCTCAAGAGACCGATTATTCCCATGATAACCGACGTCTCCGGCAAATCAGGGATTGCCTTCTGGATCAATTCCCATTTTCGCCTTGATGAAGAAGCCGCCATCGATAAGCGCCATCCCGGGATATCCAGGATTCACAAGTGGATCACCGAGGAGTACGATTCCGGTCGAGTCACGAGCATTTCCAATGAGGAACTCGAAAAGCGGGTCCGTAAATACATACCCGAACTCTTCATGTCCGAGCTGGATAAGATTAAATACCGCGCTGCCCAGGCTGCCGTGGCTATCGTCAAGCAGGTAATCGAACATCCGGCGATCAAGACCATGAAACCCGAGTCCCAGGAGCCGGTCATGCAACAATGCATTGAGGAAAATCCCTCCATCCAGTTTGCTTATGTCGTTGACATGAACGGTCGTAAAACAACGCGCAATATCAAGAACATCCAGGATCGGGCAAAATATAAAAACTACGGCGTGGGAACGGAGCAATCCGACCGGGATTGGTTTATCAAGCCCTTGCAGACCGGCAAGATCCACGTCACAAATTTTTATATTTACAAGATGACGGGAGCGCTTTGTATAACCGTTTCCGCGCCGATTATCGATGAGCGCGATGAGATGGTGGGCATCTTCGGCGTGGATATCAAGTTCAAAGATTGGGTTAAAAGGGTCGAAGACATTGCGGAATACGAAGAAAAGCAGAAAACGGACCGCTGGCTTTAATATTTATCTTATACTGTAATCGACGGCTTCGAAGGAAGATCCGCAGGCAAGGCGCGCAAAGCCTGCGGAATGAGGCGTACTTGGGGTACGCCGCAGTGACGAGGGATGCCGCGCAACGCCGCGTCCGGGTCTTTCTTCGAAGCCGTCATTCTTCGTCGATCTGCCAATTTTCGTAAGGCCTCTCGCGGGAGGAATATGAAAATGTGGGGGTCAGCTCCCGGATAAAGCGTGACGGCTTTACCGGGACATATCCTACTCCCCGTCGATAATCGACGGTGGGATAGCAAAGGTACAGTTGGTCCTTGGCCCGGGTGATGGCCACGTAAAAGAGACGCCGCTCCTCTTCTTCACCTTCCGGATCTGCCAGCGCCCGCCCCAGAGGAATCATCCCTTCGGCGCACCAGGGGATGAAAACCACGGACCATTCAAGACCTTTAGCCTGGTGAATCGTGCTCATGATCACCCTGCCCTCGTTCTCCTTAACGTCCCCCTCCTCTTCTTCCCCGATATTCGTAAGGAGGGCCATCTCCTGTAAAAAATCTTCCAGAGATGCAAACTTGGCGGCAAAAACGGCCAACTGATAAAGGTCATCCCCTCGCTGCGTTGCATCGGTGTAAGTTGCCTGAAGATAATTATCATATCCCTTCGTTAAAATAGTTTCGATTATCATCCCGATGTCCATGTTCTCAATTGACGCAAGTTCCTTAATTACTTCCTGGCACTTCGCAAGCCCCGGCCGTGCCGATGGGGAAGCTTTGCAAAGGAAATCATCACCCGTAGCGGCACTTAAAGGTTCTTTCTGGGCAGCCAGCCAGTGCCAGAGCCTTTCCGCCGTCTGCCTGCCCACACGGTGACAGAGCCCCAGGACTCTTTTCCAGGCCATCTCATCGGAGGGATTGACGATTATGCGCATATAGGCCGTCACGTCCTTGATATGGGCCTGTTCAAAAAAACGGATTCCCGAGCGGATCGTGAAGGGTATCCCCCGTCTGGTCATCTCCATCTGCAGGTCCATGGAATGGAAGTGGGCTCGATAGAGGATGGCGATCTCCTGGATCGGATAGCCCTCCCTGATCAGCTCGATGATGCGCAGCACCACAAAATTGGCCTGCATCTGGAGGTTCCTGAGGGGAACCAGGGCCGGAAGGGCCCCTTTCGGGCGGATGGCCCGCAGAGATTTTTTAAACTGCCGTTCGTTGTTCAGGATGCTCAGATTGGCCATATTCAGAATTTCCGGAGTACTGCGGTAATTAACCTCCAGGCGGTATATTTTGCATTCCTGGTACTTTTCAGGGAAACCCATGATATTGGCGTAGTTTGCCCCCCGGAAGGCATAGATGCTCTGGGCGTCATCGCCGACGACCATGATGTTGCGATGGTGGGAGGCAAGGAGATCGGTAATGTCCGACTGGAGAACATTCGTGTCCTGATATTCGTCCACGAGGACATGAAGAAATCGTTCCGCATAAGAGCTCCGTAACTCCGGATGCTCGACGAGGAGGCGACGCCAGTTGATGAGGAGATCGTCAAAATCCATGACGTTAAGACGCTTCTTTTCCTGGCCGTAAAGTTGGGCAATATTGGTAATAGCCTCCAGATGGGGCGCCAAATATGGATATCTGCCTTCAATGATATCGGTAAGGGTCTCATCGGTGTTGCGGCTGAAACTGATCACATCCCGGAGGACATCTCCCCGGGGAAATTTGGGGCCATCGTTTTTAACCGTTTCGGAAATACAGCGGTTAACAAGCTGCTTGGTGTCATCGGCGTCGAGGATGACAAAATTGTTCTCGTAACCGAGGCGCTTCGCGTGGACCCGCAGTACGCGGAGTCCCAGATGATGAAAGGTGCCTCCCCACAGACGGCTTACATCCGTCTCCATCAGGGCAGCAACGCGGGACATCATGGACCGGGAGGCCTTGTTGGTAAAAGTCGCCAGCAAAATACGCTCCGGCGGGCTGCCAGCTTCGATCAGCCTCGCGACCCGGTAGGTCAAGGTCCTCGTCTTGCCGCTGCCCGCCCCGGCGATAACCAGCAACGGGCCGTCTTTTTCAAGGACGACCCGGCACTGTTCGGCGTTGAGTTCCTTTTCATAGTCAATCATTATGAAAGCTGTTTCTTGATGGCCGCGACGGTGTCTTTGCTGTTGAGGGAGGTAAATTCCTTCAGCAGGCCTTCTTTTTGATAAAACTCGATGAGGGGGGATGTCTTTTTTGCGTAGGTCTCCAGACGATGCTGAATGGCCGCTTCCGTTTCATCATCCCGCTGAATAGTGGGGCTTCCGCATTTTATGCATGTCCCGTCGGGCAGAGGGGGGTTGCTCTTGATGTTATATATCTCCTGGCAGTCGGAATTGGCACAGGTTCTCCTCGTCGTCAAACGATCGAGGATGACATCGCGGGGAACTTCCAGGCTGACGACAAAGTCAAGACGGATCTTGAGCTCTTCCATCAGACCTTTCAGGGCCTGAGCCTGGGGAATGGTGCGGGGAAATCCATCGAGAATGAATCGCTGACGGCAATTCGGTTCGGCTAACCTTTCCTTCATTATTTCCATGATCAGTTCGTCCGGGACCAGATCGCCGGCATCCATATAAGTTTTGGCCTGCATGCCCAGTTTAGTGCCTGACTTTACGGCTCCCCTGATAATGTCCCCTGTTGAAATCTGTACCGATCCGTCGTATTCGGTCAATAATTTTGCGACCGTACCCTTACCCGCTCCTGGGGCTCCTAATAGAATGATCTTCATAGTTTATACCTCTCAGTTAATAGATTGCAAATTGCGGGCGGACTATAGGAGAAATCACCGGAGAGGTCAAGAAAATACCATTGATGAATTTATTCTTGACAGAATGTCTCTCCCTTTTCTATAGTTTAATCATGGAATCCGAAGAAAAACATTTTGGCCCCGTATGGTTCATTCCCGGCCTCAACCGGGGCAGATACCCCCACTGCAATTCCGTCTATATTCAGGGACCGGGAATAATCATTGATCCCGCCTCCGACGAAAATCGCCTTAAAGAACTCCGGGATCGGGAGGGAATCAGCGAGGTATGGCTGAGCCACTGGCATGAGGATCATTTCACTTATCTCGACCTTTTCGGAGATATCCCCTTACGGATCTGCCGGAAGGATGCACCTCCCCTAAGAAACATTGAAATTCTTCTCGATTGGTACAATCCCGAGGAATCGCACCGGGATTACTGGCGGCAAGTAATAGAGGGGAATTTCCGATTCCGACCCCGCCCGCCCACTTCCTTTCTTGACGACGGCGAGCTGATTCCCTTTGGAAATGTAACCGTGGAGGTTATCGGATCTCCCGGTCATACGCCGGGCCACCTGGCCTTTTTATTCCGGGAACAGGGCATTCTCTTTATCGGTGATTACGATCTGACCGCATTCGGCCCGTGGTACGGTGATCTTTATTCAAGCATCGAGGATACGATCGACTCCCTCCGCAGATTGCGGACAACGCCAGCGGACATCTGGTTTACCGGTCATGACGCCGGCATTTTTACGGATGGCGCAGTTCAGCCTTGGCAACAGTACGAAAATCTCATTTATCAGCGGGAAGAAAAACTGCTAAATTTAATCGTCACCCCCCGCAGCATAACGGAAATCGTTCAATCCTGGCTTATCTATAGAAAACCCCGGGAACCGCTTGCCTTCTTTGAATTCGGAGAGCGGGCCTTGACGGTAAAGCACCTCGATCGGCTCCTGCGCAACGGCCTGATCGAAGTGGTTGATGGGAAATACGTCCGTTCTTGATTTATTTATTATTCCGTTTCCAAATCAAACACACATGCCGATCTGACGCGCGTAGGTAAATTGCCTTTCCCAGTTTACCTGGGGGTGGGTCTTTTCGAAGGGCGCCCGTCCGACTCTCTCCAGTGATGCTTCATCGACGCTCAGCGGATGGTAACCGCCGATAAAACCGTAATCAGGAGCAATAACCGGATTATGCCCGGGCCAGCAGTCGCACTCGGCCGTTATGCGGATACAGGCATTGATGAGGATTGCCTTGCCGGCGATCATTTTCCAGACCGCCGCCGCTGTTTCTACCAGCTTTTCCTGAAAGACGCGGTCGTCCGTCTCCCAGAGAATTCTTAATGCGACTTCCGGGCAAAGTCCGATGCATTGGGCGCAGCCGATGCACATTTCCAGATCGAACTGAGGAAATTCTTCCGCTTCTTGCCGGGCCGCACCCGTCGGACAGACTTCACTGCATAAACCGCATTTAATGCAGGAAGCTTTCATCAATTGCGGCTGGACATCGGCGTGCATCCGCTGTTTTTGCGCCCGGGAGGCAAAACCCATAGACAGATTCTTGATAGCCCCCCCAAAACTCGCGGCCATGTGACCCTTGAAATGAGAAAAAATGACGAAGGCGTCCGTTTTCTTAAAAACATCGGCAACCTGGACGGTCGAAAAGTGATTGCCGACGGCGGGTATATCCGTAACCGACCGACCATCGTCGCCATCGGCCACAACAATCTCACATCCCAGGTAATTCTCGTCATAACCGTTATCCCGCGCCGTCTTGAGGGATTCTGCAGCGGTTCGCCGGACCCCCGAATACAGGACGGTCGTATCAAAGATATAGGGTTTGGCTCCTCTGCGTAGCTGCCATTGCACGATTTCCCGGACGTATGCGGGGGACAGAAAAGAACGGTTGCCCCGCTCGCCCCAGTGCACCTTGATGCCGACTCTTTCGCCAACGGCAAACGGACAGGACATCTTTTCCAGCAGATCTCTTAACACCGGGACATGATCCCCCACCGGTTGGTCAAGGGGGGCATAGAGAATCTCTTTCATTTTATCTCACCATTTGCATTATTTTTTTGATTACATTATAGATCACTGACAATTAATTGTCCAGCCAACGAGAAGGAGGGGCAATGGCGGCAACAAAACAGCTTATCCTCTCGCAAATAGACGAATATCTTTCCTCACCCCGTAACACGCTTCAGACCGTTTATGGTGAAAAGGCTTGGGATGACGCACTCGTCGGTTTTTCCAGCGGTGCTGATCCTCTATATGAGCAACTTAAATCCGATATCGGATCCTTTTATTGGACACCGCTAGAAGCCTTCATCCTTTCCTTCCCGGCAATCACCTGTAAGCCCGGGGATCTGACCATCGTCAGTTGGGTTCTTCCCCAAACTGCCGCCACAAGGGAAGATCAACGGCGCCGGAAAAAATATCCCGCCGAAAGATGGTCGCGCTCACGCAGCTTTGGCGAACAGAGATTCTTGGTCAGGAAGACCAGCCCACCGTTGCCCCCGCTCTTTCCCCCGCCTGGGGTTGGCAGACTTCGGGAAAATACGGGTTTGCCTCCAACTGGTCGGAACGCCACGCCGCCTATGTCTCCGGACTTGGCACCTTAGGCCTGTGTGATGGCCTGATAACCGAAAAGGGCAAAGCCATTCGCTGTGGCTCTTTGATTGTCAAAATTGAGATCACGCCTACCCCGAGAAAATACCGCCATCACCACGATTACTGCCTTTTTTACGCAAACGGGAAATGCAGGAAGTGCATGTTCCGTTGCCCCGCCGGCGCAATCTCGGAAAAAGGGCACGATAAGGATAAGTGCAGAGAATATCTAGTCCAGACGGCCGCCGAATATGCAAAAAGCCACTATGGGTTCAGCAGTTACGGATGCGGTTTCTGTCAGACCGCCGTTCCCTGTGCAACTGGTATTCCCCGCGGTCTTTCGTAGCCCGTAAGGTGAAAAGATGGCAACATAATGCTAGCGCTGATTTTCTTGCGGAATTTCCTATCTTATCCATCTTCTCCATGATAATCTCTCAGTCAATGTTTACAAATAATTATCGATATTTTTTCAGCTATTCACCGTGACCCCATAAAATCTGATTTGTTTTATTTCCTAAAATGGATGTGTCGATGGAGGGAGAAATATTCTATGGATGAGAATAAACCGGCCAGCATCAGGATCAATCAGAATAATCTTTATCGGGAAGAGATATTTTCCGACTTGATGGTCGGCTCCATACACCAGATGATCCCCGTCAAGCCGAACGCCGAGCCGGATAAGCAGCGCAAGGTCATGTTTATCGGCAATACCCAGCTCATCACACCGCAAGCCCCTCTCCCCGTCCGCTTTCCCATTGAGGCGAAAAACCTTCAGCAGGCCATTGACAAATTTCCGGAATCCCTGGAAGCATTTGTTAAAAAGATGGTTGAGGAGGCAAAAGAATTACAGCGCAAGGAAGAGTCCCACATTATCATGCCCGGGTCCTCCTCCGTAGGCAATCTTAAATTGCCGTGATTATCTTTTAAGCGATCGTTTAGATTAGCAAAGGCCCCTGATATACGTGCTTCATCAGGGGCCTTTTTCGGGACAAGGATAATAAAAGCAAATATCTGAATCTATCCTAAACCAAATCCTGACGCTCACTTTGACTAAAGGGGGACGTCATTTCCAGCATGGGAGCTGAAAATTGTGGTTTATACTCGATGCTCTTTGCATCATCCTTGAGAAACTGCCCAAGGAATCCCTGAACGTGAGCCTGAAGTTGTTGCCAACCCTGATCTACCGTGTTTTGATCCATCTCGAATCCTCCTGTCACGAAGTTGTCCTCGAAATTATTGACTTCAGAACTAATTTTAGTTTCAACTTTCAGGTGAGGAATACTGCCCAATATTTATTCCCCCCTCGTTTATCGGCACAGTTTTGTCGTGATCTCTGCAACATGTTAGAGGTGGTGGGGGTTGTTTGGACAGGATACAGGTTTTTATAAGTGGGAAA
>DYRD01000062.1:0-3958 GCA_020718905.1 Syntrophus aciditrophicus
CACTTGATATAAACAAGAATGCCCTGATGCAGCCCGTGCGTCTCAAACCCGGCGAGTTCGAGCAATTGTCGGCAATCATGGAGGTCGGCCCATCATCGTCCGGCGGGGTGGTCAGAAATCCGAACAGCGCACCAGCCGTCTCAAGCTATACTCGTCCTCCAATACCATCAAGCGGCAAAAACTGGTAATATCGGAAAAAACGAACGCCTGGATGGCTGTCTGCATATTTTCGTAGAGAAAGTGTCCCTCATGACCGGCATTTTCTCAGTACCTCGCCGGCAATTTCCTCAAGGGGTAGAATCTTTTGCACCCCTCCCCGTTTAATCGCTTCCTGGGGCATGCCGAAGACAACGCAAGTGGCTTCGTCCTGGGCGATGGTGTAGGCACCCGCCTCCTTCAATTCGCCCATCCCGCTCGCCCCGTCATCCCCCATCCCCGTCATGATGACGCCCAAGGCGTTTCTCCCTGCGTAACGGGCTGCCGACCGGAACAGCACATCGACCGATGGGCGGTGCCGGCTGACGAGCGGGCCGTCCTGAACCTGAACATAGTAACGGGCGCCGCTCAGCTTCAAAAGGGTGTGCAGATTTCCGGGGGCAATCAGCACCCTTCCCCGGAGTACGGTATCGTTGTCTTGTGCTTCCTTGACGGAAACACGGCAGTCCCTGTCGAGTCGCTGGGCGAAGGAGGCGGTGAAATGCTCAGGCATATGCTGGACGACGACCATGCCCGGCGCGTCCATCGGCAGCGCTTCCAGAAAGACGCGGAGCGCCTCCGTCCCTCCCGTGGAAGCCCCGACGACAACGACCTTATCCGTCGTCTCAAGAACCCTCAGAATGGAGCCCTTGGCGATCACAGCATCGGCGCTGAGTTTTGGCGCCACCTGCCGGTTCTGCGGCGTATGGTAGGATTTGACAAGGGCGGCAGCCTTGACGGCGTCGCAGATGCGGATTTTGGCCTCTTCCAGAAAACGCTTCGTTCCCAGTTGGGGTTTGGTGATAATATCCACCGCGCCGTATTCCAAAGCTTTTAAGGCCGTCTCCGATCCCGATTCGGCCAGACTCGAACAGATCACCACCGGAATCGGCTTTTGATTCATTATCTTCTGAAGGAAGGTGAGCCCATCCATTTTGGGCATTTCAATATCGAGGGTCATGACATCGGGGATGCTCTCCCTGATGATTGAGGCGGCCGCATAAGGATCAGGGGCGGCCCCCATCACCTCGATATCAGGGTCGGAGGCGAGAATTTCCGTGAGAGTCTTGCGGACAAGGGAAGAGTCGTCAACCACAAGTACCCGGATCCGTCTGCCATTTTTCATATCATCCATCCGTTCAACCATCCTTTTTGTATATGGTAGGGGCCATATAGGTAAAGCTCGTTTTGAGATTGCTCAGGGATTCCGCATGTCCAATGAAAAGATAGCCGCCCGGGGCAAGATGCCGGTAAAATTTCTGAACCAGCTTTTCCTGGGTGGCCCGGTCGAAATAGATCATCACATTGCGGCAAAAAATCACATCCATTTCCTTTGAAATATCGAAATTATCGGCGATCAGGTTCAACCTGCGCAGCCACACCTTCTCCCTGAGTTCGGGAACTATGCGGACAACAGGATTTTCCGGGTCCCTGCTCCTGAGAAGGTACTTCTGCCGCAGGGAAAGCGGCACGGCTGCCGCAATCTCTTCCTGATATATTCCCTGTTCGGCCTTTTCCAGAACAGTCCGCGATATATCAGTGGCCAGAATCGTATAATCCAAACCCGCCTTCCTTGCGACAAACTCCTGAAGCACCATGGCGAGGGTGTAAGGCTCTTCCCCTGTGGAGCAGGCCGCACTCCAGACGCGAATGGTGTTTGAGCCGCTCCGGCCGGCAAGACCGGGCAGAACCGTCCGGTTCAGATATTCAAAATGGACAGGTTCACGAAAAAAATCCGTCTTGTTGGTCGTGAGAACATCGATCAGGAAAGGCGTCTCCTCCTTCCCCTGAACGGAAAAAACAAACTCGCAGTACTGGCGGAAGGAGGGGATTTTCAGGTGTCGCATCCGTTTTTTCACCCTGCCCTCCATGAGAGTTTTTTTATCAGGGCCCATGAATATCCCGATACGGGCGTGTATCCACTCGCTCAGGCGTTTGAAATCACGATCGGACAGGTATGCGTCGTCGCCATGTCCCTCTTTTTCACTGGCAGGGTAACCCATTGTTTCCTTATGGGCCTTCTTTCCTTACCACTGAAGGGGAGGAAAGAAGGCCCGTTAAAAGAGGATGATATTGCACATCCTGTTCAAATCCTAACCACGCGCTCCATCGCCGGCATCCTGAAGAACCCCCAGTTCAGTGCTGGAAAAAACCCTGTCGATGTCGAGAATGATGATCAGCTCCTCATTGCGCTTTCCGATTCCCTTGATGAATTCCGTCCGCCACCGGGAACCGATGCGCGGAGGCGGCTCTATCTGGCTTGCCTCCAGCTCAAACACCTCCTGCACAGAATCCACGAGGGCGCCAAGCACCGTCTTTTCGTCCTCCACGGCTATTTCCATGACGACGATACAGGTATCTACAGTCTTCTCCGTGATCGACAGACCGAACTTCAAACGCATGTCCACCACGGGGACAACATTCCCCCGGACATTGATGACGCCCCGCATGAAAGCGGGAGTCCCGGGAACCCTGGTTGCCAATGTAAAATCAAGAATTTCACGTATTTTGGCAACATCCACGGCAAAAACTTCTTCCTCCAGCTTGAACGTCAGGTACTGAGTCGTTTCAGTAATTGCTGTTTTACTCATGTCATATACCCTCCCTGCTGTCCGTTAGTAGCGTTCAAACTCGGAGTCGCGGGCATCCCGTTTACCTCGCCCTCCTCCCATATCCAGCGAATAACCGGTTCCCTTTTCCGGATGGGTCGGCCGGGCAAGAGCCGTCGGCCCTTTCTCCGGCGCCTTCCGGGCATGAACCAGCTTTTTCACGCCGCCCCGGTCTCGGGACATGGTTCGCGAAGATATCTGTCGTCCGCCTGTATTTTCCGTCTTGAAGAACGCTACCGCGGTCTGCAATTGCTCCGCCTGGCCATTCAAATCCATGGCCGTTGAAGACATCTCCTCGGCAGCAGCGGCATTCTGTTGAATTACCTGATCCAACTGCTGGATTGCCTTGTTGATCTGTTCCGCTCCGTTTTTCTGTTCACTGCTGGCGGCGTTGATCTCCTGAACCAGATCCGCCGTCTTCTGAATGGCCGGAACAATCGAATTGAGCAATTCACCGGCTTTTTCCGAAACCCGGACACTCGACGCCGACAGACGGTTTATCTCCCCGGCGGCCGTCTGGCTTCTTTCGGCCAGGCGTCTTACTTCCGCGGCCACCACGGCAAACCCCTTGCCGTGTTCGCCCGCGCGCGCCGCCTCGATGGCCGCGTTCAGGGCAAGCATGTTGGTCTGACGGGCAATCTCTTCGATGATTGAAATCTTGCCGGCAATCTCCTTCATGGCGGATACCGTCTCTTCCACCGCCTTCCCGCCTTCGCGGGCCTCCTCGGCTGATTTTACCGCAATCTTTTCCGTCTGTTGCGCGTTATCGGCGTTTTGCATGATGGTTGAAGTCATCTCCTCCATGGAAGAAGAGACCTCTTCCGCCGAGGCCGCCTGCTCCGTTGCCCCCTGGGAAATCTGCTCTGTCTTGGAGCTCATTTCCTGGCTCCCCTGGCCGACCAGCTCGGTGGCATTCTGAACGTTCGTGACCACCTCAGTCAGTCTCGACACCATCAGAATCAATGCCTGCATCAGACTGTCATTTTCCGAGCGTTCCCTTATCTCCACCTTTAAATCGCCTTCGGCAATCTGCTCGGCAACACTCGTCACCTCGTTCATTGCCTCAATCAGGACATTCAGGTTGACCTTGATCTCGTTAAAATCGCCGTTGTACGTGTCGGTAATCGTCGGAGGAACATCGCCCTTCGAAATCC
>DYRD01000062.1:4058-14358 GCA_020718905.1 Syntrophus aciditrophicus
GGTTGACGCCTTCGACGATCTTGCGGAAGTCGCCCTGATGCTTCGTCGCGTCGGCGCGGGTGGCCAGTTTTCCTTCCACCGCCGCCTTGACAAGTCCGCCGGCGTCGCTTACGAGGGCGTTCAGCGCCACGATGCAGACATTCAGGTTGTTTTTGATCTCGTTGAAATCGCCGTTGTACGTGTCGGTAATCGTCGGAGGAACATCGCCCTTCGAAATCCGGTCAACGTACTCGGCCGCCACGTTCAGAGGGCCGATTACCGCGTCGAGCGTCTGGTTGACGCCTTCGACGATCTTGCGGAAGTCGCCCTGATGCTTCGTCGCGTCGGCACGGGTCGCCAATTTTCCTTCCACGGCCGCCTTTGCGAGCATTGCCGCGTCGGCTGCCATCATGTTCACCGCACCGATGCACTGATTCAGGTTGTTCTTGATTTCGTTGAAATCGCCGTTATAGGAGTCCGTGATCATCGGGGGGATATCGCCCTTCGAAATCCGGTCAACGTACTCCGCCGCCACGTTCAGCGGTCGGACAATGGAGTCTATGATTTGATTGACCGCCTCCATACTTTCCTTGTCGGCGCCCTGCAAGCCGCGGACGTCGGCGCGAACGTCAAGTTTGCCGTCACTGATAGCGGCTGCCAGAGAGAAAATTCGTTCAAAAAGCAACGATCCTTCGTCTCCCCCGGAACTTTTTCTTTCGTCGTTTTCCATTTCTCCTCCTTTGGTTATAGCTTCCCCGGCAACTGCATCCACCACGGCTCCTTCCTCTTTTTGCCCTTTATCGTTTGCCGACGCCGACGATCTGGCAAAGATGTTCTTCTTGACCTTGCCTTCCATGCATTCTCCTTTCTTCAGGATGTTTTTATCCTGCCTTCGTTTTTAGTAGACATCGTTTCCGTATCTCTTCGGCCATTTCCGCGTATTCCCCCCCGCCCGACGAGCGGGGGGCATAGGCAAAGACGCTCCTGCCGAAGGACGGCGCCTCGGCCAGCTTCACACTTCTGCGTATTTCCGTTTTAAAAACCTTGTCGCCATACTCATCGCGAACCAGTTCGACGATCTCCCGCATGCTTTTAACGCCCCTGATCATCATGGTAAAGCAGATGCCGAGCAGTTGCGGATGAATATCCATTTCCTTCTTAATCTCGTCCACCGCCATGGTCATGCTGACAAGCCCCTCCAGAGCCAGATATTCAGCCGTCACTGGCAGTATATAGGCATCGGAGGCCACGAGGGCATTTACCGAAAGCAGGGAAAGCGAGGGAGGACAATCGCAAAAAATGAAGTCGTATTTCCCCCGCAGCGGAGCGAGGCAATCCTTCAGTCTGCTTTCCCTTCCCGGCACATCGGCAAGGATAAGGTCGCTGCTGGCCAAATCGAAACCGCCGGTCAGCAGATCGATATTGCGCTCTGCATCAACCCGGATGGCGCGCCCGATTTCAAGATCGTCAAAGAGCACATCCGCGGTCGAGGGGTTAAGTTTGTCGAAAGGTATCCCCAGCGACATGGATGCAGACCCCTGGGCGTCCAGATCCACAAGGAGAATCTTCAACCCTTTTTTTGCCAGGGCGGCGGCGACGTTCACGGCAGTCGTGGTCTTCCCCGTCCCCCCCTTGTTGTTGATCACGGCAATGATCATCATTCAACCTCCTTGCCTGCCTGTTTAAGTTTGCTGTTGGCTTCCCGGATATTTTTCAGGGAATCCCAGAGCATCGTCCGCACCCCTTCGCAAAGCGGGGCGCCGTGTCCGAAATAAATCTCCCGTACAGACCTCTGACAGACATCTTCCATAGCCTTAACGAAACCTTCTTCATATCCACCGTTTCCCGGCCGGACGATTACCTGCGTGTCTCCGACAAAAAGGACTCCATCGTCTTCATTAAACAGGCAGATAGAATCCTCGCTGTGTCCTGGGGTGTGAATGACTTCAAACTCCCGGTCTCCCATCCGCAGCCTGTCCCCATGCCGGAGAACACGGGTTACCCCCTCCTGATAGGGTGAAAAGGCGCAGACCACCGGGTTGTATAGTTCCCGTATCCTGGGCAACAGGGCCGTGTGATCGGAATGACAGTGAGTGAGAACTACCTGTTCAACCTTTTTCTTTCCCAGCCCCGCAGCCGTTGCCTCTATGTTGTCAAGGATCGCCGGATCGCTTCCCGCATCAACCAGCGTGTTGATGTCCTCGATGCGCTTCCAGTTCCCCTGCACCATATAGACGTTGGAGCTGTAAACATGCCCCTTGCCTGTAACGGGA
This sequence comes from Syntrophus aciditrophicus, assembly GCA_020718905.1. Lineage (GTDB taxonomy): Bacteria > Desulfobacterota > Syntrophia > Syntrophales > UBA8958 > UBA8958. The sequence goes on from DYRD01000062.1 coordinate 6,311, forward strand.
ACAATCTTCATGCCGCCGCCTCTGCTTTTCGGAACACCTGGCAGTCCGACAGCAACTGCTCAAACATGGGGGAGGCCTCTGCCGGCATCTTCTGCGTATGTTCGGTAACAAAAATCCCACCCGGCTCCAGCGCGCCGTAAAACATCCGGAGCACTTCCACCCGCTGCGCCGGCTGGAAGTGCAGCATGACGTTCTTGCACAGAATCAGACTGAACCCATCCCGGATCGCCTTGTAGGTCAAAAGGTCGTGCAGACTCGGCTGGATGCATTGCCTGATCTGGTCAACAAGGCGAAAGTGCCCTTCCTTTTCGGCGGGCACGAAATACTTCTGGAAGAGCTCCGTCGGGATCCTCTGGAGTTCATCCCACGGATAGACGCTTTCCTTCAATATTTCCAGAAGCGGCGCGTCGTAATCCGTGGCGAATATCTGCACATTCCGGAAGGCGAAGGGATTCATGGTCTCTGCAAGCAGAATGGCGAGGGTATAGGGTTCCTGACCCATGGCGCATCCGGCGTCCCAGATGCGAATCCGGCTGCGGCCGCTCGCGGCGCTCATCAAAAATTTAACTGCATGCGTAAGCGGCTCCAGATCCCGGAAGAAAAAGGTGAAAGCCATAAATACTCCTCTATTTATATCGTAAGAAATGGTTAATCAGGAGTGAAGAGAAAAACCCCTGCCCTGTACTCACCTCTAATATCTTGAATTATTTCTGCCCACCGCTTCCTCCCGCTCTGCCTGCTCGACGATTTTGGGCAGATCGAGAATCAGCGCCACCGTTCCATCCCCAAGGATGGTGGCGCCGGAAACGGTTTTAATATCCTTGCACATCTGTCCCATGCTCTTGATAACCGTCTGGTGCCCGCCGATCACCTGATCCACCACAAAACCGACCCGCCCCCCGTTGATCCGGGTAGTCACAATCTGCTCTATCGCAGGTCTCTGGCCGGCAAAGGCAAAGGCATCACGCAGGCGAAGATACGGGACTATCTCCCCCCGTATCTCCGCGATGCATTTTCCGTGGGCGCGGGCGATATCCGCATTGGTAAGCTCCACGCATTCCTCTATCGCCGAAAGCGGCATGATGAAATAGCTCTCCTCGATCCTCACCAGAAGACCGTCTATAATCGCCAGCGTAAGCGGCAGCTTGAGGATGATTGACGAGCCTTTTCCCTTTTTGCTGATAATCTCGATTGTTCCCTGCAATGCATCGATGCCCTTCTTCACCACATCCATGCCGACGCCGCGTCCGGAAACGCTGGTAACCTTCCGGGCCGTGGAAAATCCCGGCTGCAGGATAAGCGCGTACAGCTCCCTTTCCGACAGCTCGGCATCCGGGGCGATAATCCCCCGTTCGATCGCCTTGGCCCTGATCGCCTCCCCGTCGAGGCCGGCGCCGTCATCCCGGATCGTAATCACGACATGGGCGCCGGCATGCTCGGCCGCGAGCAGCACCGTCCCCTGGCGGGGTTTTCCCGCGGCTTCCCGGACAGCGGGGGCCTCGATGCCATGGTCTATGCAGTTTCGGATCAGATGAACCAGCGGGTCGTTGAGCTTTTCGATGACCGTCTTGTCCAGCTCCGTTTCGGCGCCCTCCGTTTTCAGTACAATGTCTTTCCCCAATTCCGCGGAGAGATCGCGCACCAGGCGTTCGAAGCGGCTGAAGGTACTGCCGATCGCAAGCATGCGGATGCTCATGGTGTTGTCGCGGAGATCCGCCATGAGACGTTCCACCTCCTCGGCCACCTGAATCAAGAGAGGGTCGTTCCTTTGCGTGGATATCTGGGAAAGCCGGGACTGTACCGTCACCAGTTCGCCCACCATGTTGACAAGACGATCGAGTTTCTCCGCCGGAACGCGGATGCTGGCAGCCGCTTCAACAACCTGTTTCCGCTGTTTCACCTCCCGGACATGTTTCTGTTCGGCAAGGGCAATCTCAACTTTTTCCGCCCCCACCACCCCCGATTCGACAAGGATCTCTCCGATTTTCTTGTGTGAATCAAGAATCTTGCGAAGATCAGGCTCGGAAATGTCGCCGCGCTTGACCAGAATTTCACCCAGCTTTCGGTCTTCCCTGGCCTCCTCATCGCCTGAATCGTCAGTGATGTCTTCTATATCAAGGGTGCACTGATCCTCGACAAAGATAAAGATGTCACGGATGGCGTTGATATCGTGTTCTGAGGTCAACATGACTTCCCAGCCCGTATAGCAGGCCTCGGGGTCAATCTCGTTCAGGGAAGGAATCTGTTCAGTCCGGGCCACGATATCGCAAAGACCCAGATCGCGGACTTCGTTCAACAGCAGAAGAGGATTGGTTCCGGACAGAAAGATATCCGCGGCAGGCCGGAAGGAAATACGATAGGTATGCGCATTGCCCTCTTTTTTTTCTTCATCCGCCCGCGGTACTCTCCCGTCGTGCGCCGCTTCGGGCTTTGCTTCCCCACGGAAATCTTCGAGCAGGGAGCGAAAAGCGCCGCTTATGGCAAGCGCCGCCTCGCTTTCCGGCACTGCTTCGCCATCTTCCTCCGCCTCAACCATTTTTTTCACTTCATCACAGGCCCGGAGGGTCATGTCGATCAGGGCACTGTTGACCGCCATTTTCCCGCTCCTGACCATATCGTAAACGTTCTCGATATCATGGGTGAGTTTTTTGATGTCGTCGAATCCGAACATGCCGCTTGATCCCTTGAGGGTGTGCATGGCGCGGAAAACCCTGCCGATCAGATCCTCGTCGCCCGGTTCCTTTTCCAGTTCCAGAAGGGATGTTTCCAGTTCCGCGAGGAGTTCATGCGCTTCTTCCCTGAATGCTTCCCTGAATTTATCCATAGTCAACCAATCACTTTCCTGATTACGGCCAGCAGTTGTTCCGGCTTAAAGGGTTTCACAATCCATCCGGTCGCCCCGGCGGCCTTGCCTTCCATTTTTTTCTCAGCCTGTGATTCCGTCGTCAGCAGGATGATGGGGATGAACTTGAACGCAGGCAGTGCCCGCAACTCCCTGATAAGGCCGATGCCGTCCAGATTCGGCATATTCAGATCCGTGAGGACCATGTGAATGGTCTGGCCGGCGGCCTTGGCGAGGGCATCCCTGCCGTCCACCGCTTCGATCACCTCATACCCGGCGTCACGAATGGTAAAACTGACCATCTGGCGAACACTGGCGGAATCATCCGCTGTCAAGATGACCTTGCTCATTTTCCAACCTCATCCCTTATTATCCAAACGCAATTGTTGCTTTCCTCGCCGCGGCATCCGTGTTCCCGGACAAATCCCGCCTCCCGCGCTGTCTTGATGATGGAGCCGGGAAGCCCGCTCGCCATGTTCAGATTTTTCTTCATGTTCATCATGGACCTGTGAGCCGAACAGACAAGTTGCAGGCATGTCAGGTCGGCATCCGTAACACCGCCCAGATCCAGATGCAGGACGTCGCTCTTTTCGACCCATTCCCGCAGGGCGTCACGGAAGACTGAGGCATTCTGTATCGTCAACTCCCCACTGACCGTCAGGGTCGCCCCCCTTTCACCTTCAACAAGCTCAAACATAATAACCTCTTTTCACTTTTAGAAGCTTAGAATAACTCGACATTATCTCCCATATCTTCATCATCTTGCGTAATCCGAGCCAAATCTGTCGGCGCTTCCTCGTCACCAGGCAGCGGAACATGTTCCGGTACGGAGCTTTCCCAAAGTTCCACTGCCGCTTCGTCTTGATCAATTTCATCTTCAGCCACTGCCGGAAGGACGGCCGTGCCAGCCGACTGCGACGTGATTGCTGCGTGAATCTCCCTCTCCTTGTCCATGGTATAGCGGACGGCCAGATTGCCAAGCGCCGTTTCAACCGTCCGTCCGGATCCTTCCGGCAGGGCAGCGCGGAGATCGTTTGCCACATCTTTTAACGATGTAGAGACCGTGTCGATCTGGCTTGCCATCCCGTTATGCGCCTTCAAATGGGAATCCATTTCCTCGATTTCCTGCCGGAGGGAGTTCCCGTCGCTGTCGAACTGTCGTAACAGGCCGGACATCTCTTCATCCATTTGACGCAAAGGCAGTATGAGTGAGTCTATCTGCTCCAGAAGTGCCCGATTTTCCTTTTTCAGCAGTTCCTGATCGTATTTTCCTCCCGGACAGGACAGGGAGGCGGCTTCGGCTCCGATGCCCTCGAGATTGGAGGAGATGCTGTCAATGCTCCCCGCGGTATCTACAGACAACTGGTGTATCGAATCGGCCAGGACCCCAAGGGCCCTGCCGCTTTCGCCGATATGAGCGGCGTGAACGCAGGCATTCAGGGCTGTAATCCGCATGGTTATGCCCACCTTACGAATGTCCCGGACAAAAGAGGTCATATCCCCGATGGCATCGGCAACCTGGAGCATTGATGACGACATCTTCCGGTTCATCTCCGCAAGCTCCCTGATTGTATCCATCAGTATGGCAAGGGAGGCTTCCAGTTCGGAAAAGTAGGTTGCTTTTTTTTCTTCGGAAGCACCTGCAACTTTTTGAATATCTTCAGACAGCATGAATATTTCCGAAGATATGTTGCCCAGATTTTGGGCGATACGCTCCATCGCGCCCCCGAAATCATCGCGGGCGTGCTGCAATTGAGCCGTCTGCAGCTCACATGTGGCAGCGGCTTTAGCAATAATATCAGGGGTGTCTCGTTTGGTTCTGTTTTTTCTGTCCGCAAACAGATACCGGACAGCAGGAGACTTTGATTCGTTGCCGCCCGCCTTATTCTCCCGCTCTTCCCGAAGCTCCGTCAGGGCTTCATGGACATGCTCCAGTCTCTGCCGGGTAATGTCATGGAACTGGAGGGAAGAAACCACCTCGCCAACGCTTCCCGATATGTTTTTCCAGCGCCGCGCCGCATCCTGGACGGCCTGGCAGGAAAGCTCCTGCTGCTTCTCCATCTTTTGTATGCTTTGACTTAAGCGCTCGAGTAGCTGCTTCGTCTTTTCCTGCTGTAATACCTCAAATTTCCGGGCAAGTAACAGATGGTCCGCCATAATTACAAGCACATTACCAATCCGGCTGCGCAGGGTTGACAAGCTGGAATCGACATTGGCGATGAGCTTCAGCACATCTTCCCCGAGGGCGACAAATCCCTCATTATGGTCTCCAAGACGGGCGCTCTCGATTCGGATGAGATTGCACAGCACCTTGAGATTCCTCACTATCCTGCCAAAAGACTCTACTTGACCATTAGCTTCTTGCAGCCGATCGATGATCAAGGCAATTGTGGCCGAACCTCCCAGGGAAGCATCGTTCGCCTCCCCGATTTTCCTTAAAATCCCTTTTAATGCATCCCTCTCCGATACGATCTTGTCGCCGGAGAGGCGCTCCGCCGCAGCGCCGGCCAATTTCGACAAGGCCCGAACCCTTAAATGAATATCCTGAAGTCGCTCGCCGATACGCAGAAATTCTCCCTCGCTGCCGGTTGTCATTGACACAAGAGTCATTCCTGCTTTGTCAAGATCAGTTTTCCAATCCCTCTTGAGTCCTCCGGAACGGCCAAGGAGTTCCTTCAGTGCCACGGGGAATCTGTTTAAATTGATATTTCCAGCCTTCAGCATGGCGCCTCCGGCCAACCGGCCCAATAATCAGCGTTCTTCGGATTGAAAGTGAAAGCCTGCATCTTTTCCAGAACAGATAAAACGTCGCTGAAATCACTGTTGTTGCATGTAACAAACCGTGGCTGGAGTACGAGGCCGTTGGCAATTGTGTTGCGTTCTTCATCGGGCAGGATCAAAATAAGTTTTCTGTTTACCAGCCAATCCCGGAGGGTGAGCAATTGCATCAATTCACGCATGCAGGAAACCTGAAGGACAAAAACCACCGGCTCCTGGATGAAGCGGCGAAGCCGCTTTTCCAGGGATTCAATGGTCGGATGCGACTCGATCTGCTCGTTCGGAAAGAGAGGGCGGATCACACTCTGCAATTTTTCCCGTTTTTCGGAATTCTGGTCGGAATAGAGAATAACATTCATGGCAATATCACTGTTTGAGGTTAAACTTTGCCAATGAAAAGCAACAGGTGTGCCAGGCACAGGATTCAATAGGGGTGGATTGTGAATGGTGAGATATAAATATTCGCGATTATAGGAAAATTATCGATTGGACGCAAATCCGTGGCCGGTTTTGCCAAGGACGAAAGGAGCCACTGTGTCTTGTTCAGGGCAACAAATGTCTATTCCACATGGATTAGTCTAATAAAGGTGGACGAATCTTTGTCAGGGCGACTCATCTGTAAAGGAGAGCGAATATTTCTGGATAATCTGATAAATTCTGGCGCGGGACAAACCGGATATTTCACAGGCCTTTTTAATATCGTGGCTCGCAACCAATATTATTTGGCGCATGTATTCCTTTTCAGCGCCGCTCAATATTTTTTCCCTTAAATCATGCCACTTCGGCAACTGCTGAACTGTCTGGTAATTTCGCGTTTCCTGCTGTGGCTCATTTGCTGTTACGGACTCTCTTGCCATGTGGATGCGTATATTCATGGGTAAATTCCTGGGGACGAGTATCGGGTCGCAATGGCTCATGGAGGCCGCAACCATGCCCTCGAGCGTGTGCACGAGCTCACGCACATTCCCTGGCCAATGATAGGTCTTGAGTATGTCCATCAATGAAAGGGAAACACCCTTAAGCTCACTGCCGTAACGGCCACATATCTTCATCAGTTGGTAGGCGACGAGTTCCGGGATATCGTCGATTCGTTCCCTGAGGGGCGGCAGATCAATGCAGAATGTACGAAGTCTGTAGAGAAGATCACTGCGAAAAAGTCCTTTTGAAACCATTTGTTCAAGATCGCGATTTGTTGCCGCCACAAGACGGAAATTGCTCATCACTTCCTGTTTGGCGCCCAGGGGGCGGAAACTGTGACTTTCGAGTACCCTCAGAAAAGATCTCTGTATCAAGGGCGTAAGTTCTCCCACCTCATCGAGGAAAAGCGTTCCCTGGTCCGCCTGCCTGATAAGACCCTCGTGAGACCATTCCGCTCCGGTAAAGGCGCCTTTTTCGTGGCCAAAAAGCACGCTTTCCACCAGAGTCTCCGTGAGTGATGCACAATCCACGACAATGAAATTATTTTCGCAACGGGGGCTGTTGTTGTGGATAGCCCTGGCGACCAGCTCCTTGCCTGTGCCGGTCTCGCCGGTTATCAGCACATTGGTGTCGTAGGCTGCCGCTTGAGCCATGAGATCCAGGTAGCCCAGGGACTTTTTGCAGTTACCGATAATGCCCTCCCGTTTCATGGTCTTTACAATCGGGTTTTGTTTCTTTGCATCGCGGTACTGCAGCGCCCGGACCAGGGGTTTCAGCATCATGTTGAGCGAGGAGGGCTTGGTGAAATAATCCCAGGCGCCGTTTTTTATTGCCAACTCCGCCCCGTCAGGGTCACCAACCCCCGTCATTATAACAACTTCCGGATTGGACAAGCCGCCGGTGATCTCCTGGATCGCATTAAGGCCACTCCCGTCAGGCAGATTGACATCCAGATAAACCACGTCAAAGGGATTTGTTGCGGTCTCCGCGACGCCAGACTGAAGGGTATGACGGCAGAAAACCTCATGACCGTCGTCCTGCAGTTTGTCGGCCAGCAGGGTGCAAAACTGTTCTTCATCGTCAATAATCAGTATCCTGGCCATTTATCTCCTTACATCCGGTTGAACCAGTATCGGCGATTGTGTTCCTTGAGCGCCTTCGCCATCGCATCCAGATTGATCGAAGAGAGGATGCCCTTTTCTATAAAATAGTCGCCGATACGGGGCTGGAGTAGCTTCTGGCGGCCAAGCAGGACAAGGAGCTGGTAAGAGCTCAACAACCCCGTACGCAAGGCAAATTCACCAAACAGCTCTCCCTTTTGACGTTGACGCATGATATTCTTTATGTCGATGGCATCGAGCCAGTCCAGCTTGCAGGCCAGATCGCCCAGACGGGGCCGCTTGATTTTCTGCCAGACCACGGCGCCCCACATCTGTTGCATGGAGATCGCACCCGAATAATAGAGAAATTGACCGATGAGAATTTTGCGGGAAGGGATTTGTCCCGTATA
>DYRD01000171.1 GCA_020718905.1 Syntrophus aciditrophicus
GGGTGGGGAATTTTGATGTCTTGCGACGCAATTACGAATATCTGGGTTTTCAAAATAGAGAAGACAATGTTGAATTTGTCTGCATGTACGCATTTGATGCGACACTGGCCGAGGATGTCGCGCGTTTTCAATTTCTTCGGTCGCTCCCTGGGGCGTATGTTTTTGTGCAGGAGTACATGCCCATTCCCGGCGGGCCCAAAGGCGGAAATCCCGCTTTCTTCGACGATCGGGCGGAAGAGCGCATCAATCAGCTTATCAAAATCTGCTTTCCACAGAACATGAAGAGCATGGAGAAGTACTATCTATGGTTGAGCCGCCTTTATTTTGAGAGATTCGGCACATTGCACATGCCGCTGGTCGATACGATTTTTCGCTACAACTACCGGGATCGCAAGGGGATGTACATCGCAGACATGCAATCCCGACATGGGAAAAACTCTTCCCTGTAATTTCCGCGAAATTTCCCGGGCATTTCTCCCTGGGCGAAGCGAGCTCTCCGCCTGTGCCACCCTTCGCGTGGAACCCGATGCACACTTTTTCCCGCATCGCCCTTCCGATTTTGCTCAGGGCGCCCATGTGCAACGCGGATCGATATTCGGGATTGTAATACGCGCTTTGTCCCATCGAAACCATATGGACAATCTCGACCCGCTCAAGCTCCCGGCACGCCTTACCAGTACGTCCAGGATGGGCTGCCGATGCATACGTACACTGCAACCAACGGCGCCGTTAAGCAGCTATCCTTTTTCTTCGACAAAACGACTCAAGTCTCCGGCCAATCGTTCGAGGCTGATTTCATCCGTGACAATCCATACAGGATTCAGTAAAATTTCGTCCACTTGAACACAGGCGGTTTTGCACCCGGCCATCACCAGCAGTCCCGAACAGGCCGGATCGTCCCCGGAAACGAATTCAATCCGCTCCCCGTATTCCCGTTTCAGTCTTTCGACTGCCGCAATTCGATCATACCCGGAATTGCATCCGCCGCAGAATTTCAGCCCGATTTTTACAACATCAGTCATTTTCGGAAATTCCACAAAGTTTTCGCGCCTGTTTTACTTTTATCGACATGTTGGCCTGGCGGGAGATCATGATCCGTTGGGCCTGCGGTGAACCGGCGCCATGCATGGATTCGGTCAGATATCCCACCGCCGCCGTGCCCAATGTCAAATTTTCGATCAACCGGAGAATCCGCATCCGGTTTTCCAGCGGCACGTCCTCCCTTGTCTGGAAATATTTCCGAATCCATTGACCGACTTCCGGAGAATCGAGATCCTTTTCCGAAGGCAGGGTAACCATCAGCCCGCCGGCAATATCCTGAGCCAGCCTGGCAATTTCATACGGAAACCGCGTAACGTTCTGCTTATGGACATTGGCCAGCAACGTATTGACGCTGTAGGTGCCGGAAGGCTCCCGATGTCCCTCCGAGGCGCATGCGATGGTGCCGCAGAACAGGGTTTCATTCAATTGATTCATCTCGATGATCTTGTCCCGGACATGGGACGTCTTGTCCGTGCCGTTGAATTCCGCGATAGTTTGTGCGGCGCCGATCAGGACATCCCCTACCCCGACCTTGCAGGCATAGCTCTGGCGGTGGTAGGAGGCGAACTGCTCCACCAGTTGACCGGAGAAATCATACTCCCGGTACATGAAGACCCTGTCCCAGGGAACGAACACATCATCGAAAACTACCAGAGCCTCATGACCGCCATACAAAACATTCCCGATATCAAAGGTTTTTCCTTCCAGCTTTCGGGTATCGCAGGACTGGCGTCCGATGATGTAGGTTATTCCGTCGGCATCCGCAGGAAGGGCAAACGATATGGCATAGTCACTGTCCGCCGGACGCATGGTGAGTGTTGGCATGACAATAATCTCATGTGAATTGACCGCGCCGGTCTGATGGGCCTTGGCGCCCCTCACCACAATTCCGTCGGGTTTTTCCGCCACAACACGGAGATATAAATCCGGATCATGCTGCTGGTGAGGCGCCAGACTACGATCCCCCTTGGGGTCGGTCATGGCGCCGTCACAGGTCAGATCGTTTTCCTGCACATACAGCAGGTATTCCAGAAAGCGGGCGTTATAGCCGGTCCCATATTTCTGATCGATATCATAGGTGGTCATGGACAATGCATTCAGGGCATCCATGCCCACGCATCGTTGAAAGCAGCAGCCGGTATGCGCGCCCATGAGACGGCCCATTTTGCTTTTTTTAACCAGGTCCGTCACATTTTGATGAATATGGGTGAATCGGTTGATTTTTTTACCCGTAAGATGGGATACGGCGGTCATGATATCCTCATGTTCGGGTTTGTGGGCCAGTTCATAGGTCTGGGCCACGGCATTCATGGATGGCCGGATGATCGGATCATCCACCACATTTGTCACCCGCTGGCCGAACATGTAAACCTTGAGATTGAGCTTGCGTAAACTTTCCTCATATTGCACCGCATTCATCATCATGGGATTGCCTCCTTGTCGAATATACCCGGTTTCGGGGCATGAGCGGTAAGCATCGAGCTGCGGCCACGATACCTGACGGTTTTGCCATCGGTTTCAATCTTCCGGGCCACTTCACCGCGGCCGGTCTGCAAAATGCGATAAAGCTTCTGGTTTTCAATAATTTCAGCAAGATCGTTTACGACGTCCGGTTCAGGGGCATGCCCATGAACGCTTCTCCGGCTGCATTGCGAAAGCCTGCCCGGCCCTCGGTATCAACGGCGACAACCGGATTGTGAATGGAATCGAACAGCGCCTTTACTTCTTCACTCATTGTTGTCAGTGTATCCAGCATGGGCGGGTGTTTCCTGTTGAATGATTTTTTACCGCAGGGTTGGGTGATTTATAAGACATCGCTTTCCGGAGGGCGGACTATAGGGGGGCTGTTTTGGCTTGTCAAGAAATATTTTGGCAAATATATCTCAGACTGAAGGAACTGAAAGATCATTTCGGTTCAGAAGAGATAGTGGAAAACCCTCCACGCGCCGCCCGGTTTGTCCTCCATCCGCCGAAAAGCGATGTCTTATCAATTATCAATTCAAGAGGATTGCTCTTTAAACCTCTTCCGCGCTGCCTCACCGATTTCCTTCTTGCTCTGCCTCAGCAATT
>DYRD01000172.1 GCA_020718905.1 Syntrophus aciditrophicus
ATTTCCCACTTATAAAAACCTGTATCCTGTCCAAACAACCCCCACCACCTCTCATGGAACACTGGAGATTGCAGCGAGTGGTTGTCTCGACAAACAACTTGGCGGGGTAAGGTCTCAGGGCCGGTTTTTCTTTTGTCGGCAGAATACTCATCGACTTTAAAAGGCTATTTCTGTAAATTCCATATCGAGAAGGTTCAGGGAAAGCATCTTTCCCCTTAATGTTGACCCTTCCCCAAGCAGGACCTTGACTATTTCGGCAACTTCAATGCTCGCGATCATGGGAACAACAAAAGATAGATTGCCAAGGTACTTTTCAATTCCTCGCTCGTGATTATATCGGGAATAGATTTTTTGCAGTGTGTATTCTCCCGGGAATTGGGTGGTAACCTGACCGTACCAGCCGCCAACGCTTCCATGGACCAGGGGGATGCCGCATTTATCGCATACCTCCGCCAATTCAAGACGGCGAGGAATACTGTCGAGGGCGTCTGCGACAACTTTGACTTGCTCGATGAGCTCCCGGCCGTTTTTACCTGTGAAGGCGTTCTGGACTGGTTCGATGGTTACGGCGGGATTAATCTCCTTTATTCTGTCGGCGGCGACGGTCACTTCTGGCTGTCCCAGGTTGGCAAGTTTAGAAAACAACTGGCGGTTTAGATTATGCTCATCAAACGTGTCGGGATCGACTACGGTGATATTACCGACACCAAGTCGTGCCAGTTCCTCGACGATGTAGCCCCCCAGTCCTCCGCAGCCACCTTACCCCGGAACAGGGAAAGTTGCTGCCTGCAGGAAAGGCTCTGCTGACTTCGCTGGTACCGTGCCGGCAGCAGACCCATCTCCAGAATAGCCCCTTCTATGGCTGAGAAAGGCAGTCCGAAAGTCTGGGCGGCCCATGTCTGGACGGAAAGGTGGATCAGTCCCTTCTCAGCACGGGCTAAAAGACATTTCCTGATACCCTCCATTTCATCCGCCTCCCACCGGCGGAAAGATTGCCAGCAGGTCTCCCCCCTTGAGGGAAGAATCAGGATCCCCATGGCGGGCGTTGATGAAAATGATGGCCGCCTCCTCTTCCGGGATATTCAGGGACGCAAGGATGTGACCTACCGTAACGCCTTCCTGGTAATCAAAGTCTTTAGCGGCAAACCGATCCTTGCGCAGGGAAGCGAACAATTTGACCGTAACTTTCACCAGGAAATGCACCTCATAAAGTTACGGGGGCGATTGGATAATCGCCCCCGTAACATGTTTACCAATCAAAGAGACCATCCAACTCTTCGTCTTTCACCATGAAAGTGATATTATGGGGAAGTATGGGGTCCGTGTAGAAAAACCGCGGCAAACGGTCGTCCTCCTTGGTGAAACCGGCGCGGATATTGAAATCGCGCTCTATCTTCAGTACTTTCTTCCCAAGCTCGGAGACACTGTCTGCTGTGAGCTCCAGACCGTAGAAGGAGTTCAACAAATCGAGGAGGGACTGGAAAGTATCCGGCTGATCAAGAATGGCAAATGCTATGAACAGGCACATCCCTGTCGAGTCGATGGCGGCGGTGGCAATCTGCAGGTTCCTGGACAGCGCCACCTGACCTTCGGGCTTCAATGGGTCGACGAAACCTCCACTCTTGAGGATGTTTGTTGCAATGCTGTAACCTGCCGTGTGGTCCGCGCCCATGGGGCTCGTGGCGTAAGTGACCCCAATGCCCTGTACGGCTCGGGGATCGTAGGCGGGCATCGCCTGACCTTTGACGACGGGTACTTTTTCCACGCCGAAAACCTTGCCGGTGACTGCGGCACCGCTACCGAGGATTCTGCCGAGGGGCGTTCCCTTGCCGATTTCCTTGACAAGTTCAATAGCAGCCTGGGCGTCGCCAAACTTCGCGATGCCAGCCTGCATGGCCACCCCAACGGCTACCCCTGTCTCAATCGTATCGAGCCCGTAGGTGTCATCCAGAAAATCAAGCATGGCAATAGCGTCGGGGTCGTCGATACCGCAATGGCCGCCATGGGCCCAGACAGTTTCATATTCCGGTTGCTTGGAAAGGAAATTGCCATCCTTGTCATTGTATATGCCCGAACAGCGGATCACGCAGCCGCGATGACAGGCATGGGTTGGTCCGGCGCCGCGTTTTGTTTCCAACTCCGCAACCGTTTCGCCGCTAATCCTGCCAGCCCCGCCAAATTGTCCTACCTTGAAGTTGCAGGTGGGATAGGCGCCCGCTTCGTTGAGGATGTTGGTCAATACATTAGTTCCGTAAGCGGGAAGGGCCTGACCGGTAACGGGGTGGCGGGACAGTCCCGCTACAAATATCTTGTTGGCTTCCCTAAATTTTTGGAGATCCTTGGGTGGGCGCGCCTTGCAGCCGGTGTCATCAAGAACGATCACCTTGACACCCTTGGCCCCCATGACCGCCCCCACGCCCCCACGCCCTGCATGTCTTGATGGTCTCTGCTCCGGGTCCGTACAGGCAATGGATGCGGATGACATCTTCATCTCACCAGCCGGTCCGATGGAAATACAGGTGATTTTATCGCCGAACTCCGCTTTCATCTTGACGACAAGGTCGTAATTGGTCATCATTTTGAGACTGTTATCCGCCTCAATCTTGACCCCGTCTTTGTTGATGAAGAGCTTGTACAGATCATCCCCTTGCGGCTTTCCCTCCAGGATGATCGCCCCATATCCAAGCCTTGCCAGGACCTGGGCCGGCTGCCCTCCGGAATTGGCCTCTTTGATGCCTCCCGTCAGGGGACTCTTGCAGCCTACGGATAAGCGTCCCGACATAGCGGCGCCGGTTCCGGAAAGGAGCCCGGGGGCAATGACGAGTTTATTTTCTCCCCCCAAGGGGTGGCAGAAAGGCGGCACTTCTTTGGCAACAACGGATGAAGTCATCGCCCGCCCTCCTAGTCCCGCATATTCACCAAGAGACTCCTCCTGCATCTTTGGCCCCCCTGCGGCCCCCATGTCGATTCTCAGAATTTTGTCCATACACCCCTCCTTCTCAGGTATTGAATTGCTGCTATGCCAAATTCCCGTTTATAAGTTCTTCCAACTATCCACAGAGGTGGTGGGGGTTGTTTGGACAGGATACAGGTTTTTATAAGTGGGAAAT
>DYRD01000173.1 GCA_020718905.1 Syntrophus aciditrophicus
ATCATGAACCAAGGGCAATTTCCCACTTATAAAAACCTGTATCCTGTCCAAACACCCCCCACCACCTCTGTTTCCAGATGTTGAGATAGGGGCAATCCGCGGCAAGCTTTCCCAGATCGCCCCCGTCTTCCAGTTCGGATACCTCCGGCGGCGGGCAGGCCGGCCCTCAGGACGAGGTGCTCCGGACCCCCTTGTCAGGGTGAAACCGGCTGCGGCGGCCGTCAGCGAAGATTACCCACCGGCGGCGCCGCACAGGGGATGCCCCGGAAAACGGCAACACCATGCTCCTGGGTTCCTTGCCCAATACCGGAAATAGGTTTTATCGTAGGGGACTGTCGGCGCACCACACCGTCATCCCCGGAGGGGAGATCACAGCCAGCGCCAACCAGATAAAAAAGAAATAATTCAGCCGCAAAATCAATCTCATCTCCCCTGCCAGTGCCGGTTTCAGGACTACTTCTCCCTCTGCATGGTAAGGCGAGGGATTATCCCCCTCCCCTTCAAGGGGAGGGGAAGGGTGGGGACCATGGGTAGTGAGTTCTCATTGCATTGCCAGCTAACAGGCAAATTCCTTTTCAATCCGGGCCATGGCTACGGCCAGGCGGTCGTCGGGCACGGTGAGGGAAATCCGGACATACCCTTCCCCGTATTTGCCGTAAGCCGTTCCCGCCGCCACGACGATGGCCGTCTTGTCGAAGAGGCGATTCGTGAATTCCAGCGACGTCATCCCTTCCGGCACGGGCACCCAGAGGTAGAAGGTTCCCTTGGGGGGTGTGAAAAAGATGCCGATCTTCTTGAGAGTTGCCAGGACCAACTCCCGGCGCTTGCCGTAAACCTCGGTCATGTGATCGATGAAGGAGGCGTTTTCCTTCAGGGCGCGAATACCGGCATACTGGATGGGATTGAAAATGCCCGAATCGGTGTTTTCCTTTACCTTGCTGATGGCGGCAATCAGGTCGGCGTTGCCGCAGGCCATCCCCAACCGCCAGCCGCACATGTTGAAGGGCTTGGAGAGGGAGCTCAACTCAACGCCGACGTCCTTGGCCCCAGCGGCCATAAGGAAACTGAGGCGTTCCTGGCCAGCAAAGAGGATTTCGCTGTAAGGGTTGTCATAGCAGACGGCGATATCGTACTCTTTGGCAAAGGCGACCAGATCATTGAGAAATTTCCTGGTGGCGCAGGCCCCCGTGGGATTATTGGGATAATTGAGAAACATGCCCCGGGCCTTGTTGGCGATGTCCGCCGGGATGTCTTCCAGAACGGGGAGATAGTCGTTTTTGGCAAGAATGGGGACATTGTAAGGTTCCCCTCCCCCCATGAGGATACTGGACCGGTAGGCCGGGTAGCCGGGATCGGTCATGAGGACAATATCCCCGGGATTGATGCGGGCCAGGATAAAATGATGGCAGCCCTCCTTGGAGCCGATGAGCCCCAGGATCTCACTGGCCGGGTCCAGGGCGACGCCGTAGCGGTCCCGGTACCAGCGGGCCACCTCTTGGCGAAAGGCGAACATCCCCTTTTCCTCATCCGTCGGATAACGGTGGTTGGCCGGATCGTAAGCCGTACGGCATAGCTCGTGGATAATCGTTTTTGGCGTTTCCTCCACGGGGTCGCCGATGGCCAGGCTGATCACGTCGACGCCTTCGGCCCGGGCCTTGGCGATCTTCTTTCTCAGTTCCATAAACAGGTAGGGGGGTATTTTCGTCAAACGATCGGCAATCTGCACAGTCTCTCTCCTTTTATTTGTTGTAGGCTTCGTCCCAAAGCCGCCCTTCATAGACAACTTTCGCTTTTCCCTCAAGGTATATTTTTTCAAAACCCGTAGCGGTTTTTTCAAAATATATATTTAATTTCTCTCCGCTTTTTACCTGGACGGCGACGGGTGATTCTACGAGTCCCTTCGCCGCGGAGATGAGGACCGACGCCACGGAACCGGTGCCGCAGGCCAGGGTCTCGTCTTCCACTCCCCGCTCATAGGTCCGCACGATCATGTTGCGACGGTCCAGGGATTTGACAAAGTTCGCATTGGTCCCCCCGGGCTGATAGTGATCGTGGTTGCGGATGTGCCTGCCGATGTAAAACACGTCAAAGGCATCCAGGTCCTCCACATAAAAAACAACGTGGGGAACGCCGGTGTTGATGCTGTTTACGGTATAGTCACGGCCGTCGATCCTGATGGTTTCATCGGTCCGCAGGTCGAAAGGGTCGGTCATCCTGAGCTTGACCGTATCTCCCTTCACTTCGGCGTCAATGATCCCGGCGACGGTTTCGAAAGACAACTTTTCCTTGGCAATGCCTTTGAGATAGGCAAAACGGGCGGCGCAACGGCCGCCGTTGCCGCACATTTCCACTTCCGAGCCGTCGGCATTAAAGAAACGCCAGCCGAAATCCGCCTTTGCAGATTCCTGGATCAGGATCAGTCCGTCCGCCCCCGCCGATACCTTCGGTTCGCATACGGCTCGGACAAAATCCTCTACCGGGAGCGTGCCGATTGCCGCCTCCACCTGGCAGTGCCGGTTGTCAATGAGGATAAAGTCATTTCCGCTGCCGCTCATCTTATAAAATTCTATCATCACCAGTTCGCTCCTCTTTAATTAATCAAATTTTTCTTAGACGATTTCTTCGAAAAGATGAAGCAAATAATTGTTCGTAAATGATTATGGCGCCGTCATGCGAATGCTCCCGGGCGCTCCTGGAAAGATCGTTATCGACGAAGCGGCCTTGACGCATACTTGACCGCTGTTTCAACGGTATTCTGTCAGGTTCCCCCCAGGGCTCCGATCTTTTTGTCAACAGACATTCCTTCTGTCAGGAGCAAATAGACTTGTCCGGTTTTGTAGCATCGGTCACCTCCATAGGTCACCTTGACAAACCGGACAGATTACGTGCTACAAACGGGACATGTCACGAACTCGCAACACTCCGATGAGAATGCACTTGACGAATCAGTGATTGGGTTGTACAAAATTAAGGCTATCTATCGCTTCGGGCCTTGGCGTAACTGTGAGCACGTCGAGTTTGAAACCATTGACTGTGTGGATTGGTTCAACAGAGCGGGTATGGCAAAACTGGACAGGTGCATAAGTGGGAGGATTGTTCT
>DYRD01000174.1 GCA_020718905.1 Syntrophus aciditrophicus
GAGTACCCCCCCTGTGTCAAGTGTGTATAAAGACCAGCCTTGAAGGGGAGGGAGAGTACGTCAAACACTTTTCGACTACCCACTACAAATCACATAGAGCCATTTTTTTTTATTGCCGCCATGATGTGTTCATAATGCTCAGGGTAGTATTTTTTCAGGCAGTCGGGGCAGATGGAGTGGCTGAATTTCGTATTGGTGAGTCTGGTGATGTACGCCGCCACATCTTCCCAATCCCCCTCGTTATTGCGGATGCTCTTGCAGTGGCTGCAAATTGGTAGAAAGCCCGGCAGCATCTTCATCCCGTCGAGCGAGGCCTTAAGTTCGGCCAGCAGATGTTCCCGTTCCTCGTTGTGTCGTTCAAGCGCCTTGCGGGCGGCGATATCGCGGCCGCATTTTTCAATGGCAGCCAGCAGTTTGCCCAGGTCGATGGGTTTGATTACATAATGATCGATCCCGATCTCGATGGCCTCCAGCAGGTAAGATGAGTCGCTGTGGGCGGTGGCGGCGATAATCGGGATTTCAGGGTCCATGTCGCGGATGGCGCGCGCCATCCGCAGGCCGTCCATAACCGGCATCATGATATCCGTGATCACGATATCGGGTCGGAAGCGGCGGAAAAGTTCGAGGCCGTTTGCGCCGTTTTCGGCAACCAGCACGCTTTCGTGCCGCCGTTTCAACATCTGTCTTACCTCCGTCATCGTGGTGACGTCATCCTCGACGTAGAGAATCGTCAGTTTGGACAGTTCCTGTTCAGACATGGTTAACTCCTTTCGTCAATCGTTGGCCCCGGGCAGTTCAACGACAAATACCGCTCCCCGGTCGCTGTTCTCGGCACGAAGCCTTCCCCCCATCTGTTCAATGATAAGCGAAGACATGTACAATCCCATTCCCGTGCCCTTGTCCGGGCCCTTGGTGGTAAAGTACGGTTCGAAGATGCGGTATATGATTTGTGTATCTATTCCACCGCCATTGTCGGCAATTCGGATGACGATCGCGGCGTCGTCATGATAGAAATCCAGATCGATTTGCCCCGGCGCCTCCTTCGTTAGAATGGCATCCTGGGCGTTACGGATGATATTGAGGACAACATGGCGAAATTCATTGCGATAACCGGAAATGACCATTGCCGTGCAGGAGGGCGTCGTCTTCATGCCGGGGCCGTAACTCCTGTTGTGGGTGTGGCAGGTCAGACGCCAGCCGATCCGGTGGGCGGCAAGTTGCGCGGATACCAGTTGAATGGCCTCGCTTACTGCCTGCATTGCGTCAAAGGGGGTCTTTTCCTTGTCCGGCTTGAAGAAATTGCGCAAATCGTCGATTGTTTTGGACATGTACTGAATCTGTTCCATCGCTTGCCGTACAGAATGTTCGAGCTTGTCCGGGGTCATCTCCCCGAATTTGTAGCCATCCTGAAGGTTCTGGATGATCAGTCCAAGGGCGTTGAGCGGCTGTCGCCACTGGTGGGCGATGGCGCCGAGCATCTCGCCCATCGCCGCGAGTTTTGACTGCTGGAGCATGATCTGCTCGCCCTTCAGCCGCAGAGCTACCTCGTTTTCCACCTGCTCTCTCAGGTTTCCGGTCAGGGCCTCCAGCTCAGCGGTGCGGGCGGCGACGGTTTTTTCAAGCTGCTCATTGTGCGAGTTGATGGTGGCCATGTTCGCTTCTATGGTCTGTGCCGATTGCTGAAAATTCTCGATAAGGTCGGATAATTCCAGGAAGTTCGATTGCGGCCAGGCGATGCTTTCATGGTCGGCGACCCGGGTGGGTAGATTCCGGGAGATGCGCGCCAAAGACAGAATCGGCGTCGTCAGATAGCGGCTGATCAAAGCGGCCAGCAAAATCATGACGACAAAAAAGATCGCGACGATGGATAGCCCCTGAATGGCCGATTTAAAGAAATAACTCTGCATCGGGGCTACGGAAAATTCGACCAGAAACGTCCAGGATGTCCCCCGGATGGGCAGTTTCGAGAAGTAGTAAGCCCCTTTCCAGTTTTCCATGACGTTGACACTACGCTTTTTCCCCGGCAGCCGGAGGCTTACCTGCGGCGTCATGGGGATGGTCTGGCCGTCATCCGTCTGCTTCAAGGTCTCCAGTGGTTTTCGCGCTCTGTCCGTGCTAACGATTACCTTGCCGTGCTGGTCGATAATCGTACAGGCCGTTTTCTGGTAATGGCTGAGCTGATTCAGCAATTTCTGCAGCTCGACAAGATTGACGGTGCCGAGGCCGAAATGGGACAATTTCCCGTCCTTGACAACCGGCGTGGCCATGACGAAAATAGGAGAAAAAATGGTGGCTTGCCCGACAAAGACGTCGGATATTACTGGCCTTAGAGTGCCTCTGAGCTCCTTGAACCAGAAGCGGTCGCCCAGGTTTATGCCGATGGTGGATTGTCCCTTTTCATTCACCGCTGGGCTGCAGGCGATGTTGGTGGCCCGGTCGTCGGCCAGAAAGACTGTGTAGAAGAGCGGAAAAAGTTTATGGATGCGTTCCATCTCCTCCTGGAGAGCATCCGAGGGGAGCAGTCGGCTGTTTGTTCCGAGTTCGGCGATGATTCCGGTCGCATTCATGTATGTGGAAACCCATGTTTCTATGGATTGCGCGGCGAATCTTGATTCGCCTGCATTTCATCGAGAATCCGCGCCTGGGTTGCCGACACCTCGCGATGGTTGAGAACGAGCAGTATGCCGAGGGCGGGTATCATCAGGAAAAAGGCAGCCATTTGAAAGATTGTCTGATCGTAGGGGCTTTTTCGCCGCCGGCCGTGCGCGTTGCTCTGCCCGGAAAAGGGCGTAAGCAGGGAGAGAGATATCCAGGCGACAAGGGTGTTGAGAACGCCGTTAAGACCCTGTTTTAAGACGATGATGAAGGTGTGCTGCGCATCCTGCCCCATGACGCCGCCGTAAAAAAAGACAACGAGGGGGGCGCCCAGAACCAGCCAGTAGAGACCGTCGATCAAAAGCAGGTTGGATTTGCCCCTCTTCAGGGCAATGCCCATCCAGATTATCTCGGCGGTAAAGATGACAATGGCCCAGGGGTGATACCAGATAAAATAGGTGTAGCCGGAAGCGATAAGCGCGACCGCCGCCCCGGCCCCTGTTC
>DYRD01000175.1 GCA_020718905.1 Syntrophus aciditrophicus
CCCCCCTGAATCAGGGGGAAACTTTATCCCCCCGACCACCAATGTCATTAACTTAACAGTCCTTGGTTCTATGTAGCGCCTGAGAATCAGAAAAAAAACATCAGGTGTCATTCCGAGCGAAGCGAGGAATCTTGGCTGGTGCGGATATCTCCGGTACCCTTGAAGATTTCTCCCGCTGGTCGAAATGACAACAGGGGTCTTCAAGGCTTACCAACACGCGCAAACAGCTATTTGACCACCTCGATTCCCTCGGCGCTGACCGAGTAGCGTTCCGTCTTGGCCGCGGGGGCGTCAAAACCCTTGCGGTACCGGTCAATGACCCTGGAGGCGACGTCTCCTTCCATTCCCAGGGCGGGGCCGTCCTGGATGCCGGCCTGGGGGTTGGCAATCTGGCTTTGTTTGGCCAGGTCATAGGACGTTCCGTAAAAGTTGTCCACCCGTGTGTCCTGTTTGGCGCAACCGCCGGCAACAGCGATTAGTGTTCCGGCGAAGAGAAGGGCGTAAATTCTGATTTTCATGATGGCGCTCCATTATTCAAAGGCAGCCCGGTCAAGGGCCTTTTGCTCTCTGTCTGATATCCCTGCTGTCAGAGAAAATGTAGTATTTCTCTTTATTCCGGGGTGATGTAGCCGAAGTCACCCTCAATTGCCGGAACTGTACCTGCCCCCTGCGCCTGATTGTCGCCCGCCGTCGCCCGATCTTGTATCTTTTCCAGCCTTCCCAGCAGCAGAAGTTCAAACGGGCTGGGTTCCTGGAAGGAATCCGTCGGCAGCGGCAGCTCGTCGGCATTCACCGGTTTGACCAGATGGGGGGTGACAATCACCACCAGCTCAGTTTCTTCTTTTTGGAAGCGTGTACTCCTGAACAGGGCGCCGATGATCGGCAGATCGCCCAGAACCGGGAATTTTTTCACGGACTCGCGGACATTGTTTTTGAGCAGTCCGGCGATGGCGAAACTCTGGTTGTCCTTCAGCTCCACCACCGTGGACATGCGGCGGGTATCGATGGAGGGCACGACATAGCCGGCGTAGGAGATGGTCTTGGTAAAGTCAAGCTCGGAGACCTCGGGGGCAACCACCAGCGAGATGGTGTTGTCACCGATAACCGTCGGCGTAAAGTTGAGGCCCACGCCAAAGGGCTTCCATACGATGCTGAAATTTTGATACTCCTCGGCCACGGGAAAGGGGAATTCCCCGCCGGCCAGAAAACTGGCGCTTTGCCCGCTCTGGGCAATCAGGGTCGGCTTGGCCAGTATCTGCAGCAAGCCGTCCTCCTGGAGGGCGTCAATGGCGACAATCACCGGATCGCCCCTGGTAAAGCCCAGGACGGCATTGACGGAAGAGCCGACGTTCAGCGGGTTGCCGGGCCATCCCTTTTCAGGAATTCCCGTCAGGCTGTCGAGCATGCTCAAACCAAAACCGCTGTTTCCATTCCAGGCAAAGTTGATGCCGAGTTGATTGCCTGTATTTTTTGAAATCTCCGCGATTCTGACCTCCAGCATCACCTGCTGGATGCCGCCGACCTGGAGCAGGTTGATTACTTTGGCTTTCTCTTTATCCGAAGAAAATGATTCGGCAAGGGTCAGGATTTCTTTCATTTTCATGGCGCCGGAAACCGTTCCGTTAAGAACGATATGGTCCCCGGAAGAGGCAACCGACACGTCTTCATGGGGAAAAATCTCGTAGAGGGTCTTTTTCAGTCCGGCGACATCAGGGCTGACCACGACTTCAAAGGTTCCCAGCAGTTCATTTCTGGTGCCCCAGAGGGTGAGTTGGGTGGAGCCCGCCTTTTTGCCGCTGACAAAGACCCAGAGAGGAGATTGGGTGTTGGAGTAAATCAGTTCGGCGATCTCGGGATTGACAATATGGGCCCTGGCGACGACCGAGGGCGCTTTCAGCTTCGCCAGTTTGTTTACCGCCAGATTGATGGGCCGGCCGCTTTCGGTATCGACGATGATTTCCGCCTTGCGGCTGTCGGCAGACCAGGCAGCATGCGTCATGAGCAAAAGGCTCAGCAGGCATGTGATAATCACAAAGCCTGGATTTTGTCGTGCATGTTTACTTGTTTCCATTCTTCACCCCTTAATTGCTATCCATGGTTATCCGGTTGACCTTGTTGCCGTTCATCACCTCAATGACTCGTTGTCGTGTAACTTTCCGTGGCTTGACCGGGGCGGCCGGCTTTGCCTCGGCGGCGCTGACCTTGACCGGCTCATCACTGGCCGTGGCATAGGATTTGAGGAGGGTGGGAACGGTCACGCCCTTGGTCAGAATCTGGTCGGTGTCCGGATATCCGCGCAAGGCCAGTTGAATGCGGCCCTGGTTGACGGCAAGGGCCAGCTTTTCTCCTTCCTCAAGGGTGACTTCCAGGGTGGCGACCGTCACCTTCTTTGCCTCTTTGTCATTGGTCTCCTGGGTCTGGATACCCACGGCAAGGACCTTGATATTTTCAAGAACCGTCTTGCTGATCTGTTCCTTCTTTTCCCCCGGCTGTTCCAGGGCAACAAGGACATCAACGTAGTGATCCGGGAGCAGGAAGCCGGCCACGCCGATCACATCATCGACCTTCACCGCCATGGCCCGTTTCATCGGGGTA
Source organism: Syntrophus aciditrophicus (assembly GCA_020718905.1). Lineage (GTDB taxonomy): Bacteria > Desulfobacterota > Syntrophia > Syntrophales > UBA8958 > UBA8958. Next base: position 2,596 of record DYRD01000175.1, read on the forward strand.
ATGACCGCCGCCATCCCGCCTTTTTTCAGATCCGTGGGCGCCAGGGCGGATTCAAGCACAGGCTCCGTCACCTTCAGAGGCTGGACCACCACCCGGCCCACCGCCTTGGTGAGATCGGTAAAATGACCGGTTGGCGCGGTTTTTTCCAGATAGGCGACCATGCGAACATCCGGCTCGGCGATAACCGCTCCTCTGCCCAGTTCGCGTTCAACCACAACGATCTGGATCAGCTTCTGCTCCGCTGCTTTTTCGGTGACGGCAGTGGTTTGCCTGGCTGTTTTCTGGTAAACGACATAGCTGACCATGGCGGCCACCACCAGAGCGATAACAAGAAATAGTACGCGGGCCGATTTACTCATGTTGTCTCCTCTCTCCCAATTTGCCGCTTCATTGTAGCGTGATTGTAACCTCTTGTAACTTATTTAACTCTTTGTAATCAATTTTAGCAAATGAATCATCGTTT
>DYRD01000063.1 GCA_020718905.1 Syntrophus aciditrophicus
GATTTGACGTATTGAGCAAGCAATTCTGCAATATCATGTGGATAGAGATTTATGACGGCCTGACCGTCTTCCGGAACCAGGGCATCCAGATAGACGAGCCTCCTGATCCGCTCGGGGACCCGTTCCGCTGCCCCGGTGATAACGGCGCCGCCGTAACTGTGACCGACCAGAATGACGTCTCGCAGGTCTTCATAGGCAAAGACACCGACAATATCATTGATATGGGTATTCAGGCCGATGTCCGGGCTGAGGAGGTGGGCTCGCTCCCCCAGCCCGGTCAGGGTCGGCGTCAAGATTTTGTGACCGGCCTGTTGCAGCATGGCGGGGATGGGCGGCCAGATCCATCCTCCCGCCGTCGCTCCGTGCACGAGCACGTAGGTTGCCGTTTTTTTATTATCATGAATTGGCATCAAGCTACGGCCTTGTCATTTTCACACGTTGATCCTCAGGGCCGAGGGGCTCAGGTTTCCCGTCGGGTACTGGTCGTTCGTCATCTGGGCAAAGAGATGCTCACCGCCAAAGATTTCCCGGACAATTTCCTCTACGCTGCGGTCCTGGTGATGAAGCGACGGCGCCGCCGTCACCCGGGAGAGGGGTTTGCCGTCCAGCTCCGGGCTCGGCCTGATCTGGGTGACATCCTTATAATCATTGATTTCAATCATAAAAACCTTTCCTTTGCCCCCCGAGCAGCCCGCAGGCTAACCTTTCGTCTCCCCTGCTGTCAAGGAAGAACCGGCCCCTCCCGGGGGAAACGGGAAAAGAAGTTGACAGGAGCGATACTTTTCATTAGGGGGTAATGTCGTTATCAAAGCAAGTTCAAGGAGATTATTTATGTTCAAAACAGCCATTACGGAAATGTTTGGCATCAAATATCCCATAATCTGCGGGGCCATGATGTGGCTATGCAAGCCCCGGTTCTGCGCCGCCGTCTCCAATGCCGGCGGGATGGGCAATCTGACGGCGGGAAATTATGAAACGGAAGTCGATTTCCGCGCAGCCATCGGAGAGACGCGGAGCCTTACGGATAAACCGTTTATGGTAAACATTACCCTGCTCCCCTCGGTGCGGATCACGCCGGAGCATCACAAAATGTACATCCGGGTGTGTACCGAAGCAAAGGTTGCCGGGATCGAGTTTTCCGGCACCCCCGTAGACAAGGTGGCCGGTATGGCCGCGATTGAGGCCCTTAAAGAGGCGGGGGTAAAACTCTTTCATAAGGTCGGATCCGTCCGTCATGCCCTCCATGCCGAAAAGGTTGGTTACGACGGCATTTACGCCGCCGGTATCGAAGAGGGCGGCCATCCCCTCGACGACGATGTCACCACCATGGTCATGACGCCCCGGATTGCGGAATCCGTACAGATACCCGTCGTCACCGTGGGCGGCATAGCCGATGGCCGCGCCCTCGCGGCGGCGCTGGTGTTAGGGGCCCAGGGAGTCATGATGGCCAGCCGGTTTGTGGCTACTCGGGAGTGCGAGGTCCATGAAAACATCAAACAGGAACTGATCCGGCGACAGGAGCATGAGACCGTCATCTACGGAAAATCACTCGGTCTGCAGGGGAGAGGCCTGAAAACAAAGATACTGGAAGAGGTGTGCGCCATTGAGAAGCGGGGCGGCGGCTTTGCAGAACTCATCCCCCTTCTTTCCGGCCAGAAGGTAAAACAGGCCTGGGAAACGGGAGATGTGGATTACGCTCCCCTCATGGTCGGGCAGTCCATCGGATTCATCAGGGATATCCCCACCTGCAGAGAACTCCTTGACAGGATGGTTGCGGAAGCGTTATCACGTCTCGAGAAGACAAAGAAAATGATTCAGGAGGGTTGAAGGAAAACATGGCTAAACAGATTTACAGAGGCAGTACCGACAAAAGGATCATCCGGATGAAAATCCTTAATGGGCAATTGAAAGAAGAAGACTTGAAGGACTATCTGGCAGGCCTCCCCCATGTTTCCGCGAATACGGAGCAGGTTACCGTCGTCATGGACAAGCAGGGCAGTCCCGTTTCATAAAAAGATATGTTTGTCGATTCCCACGCCCACCTCGAAATGAGCGAGTTCGACCGTGATCGGGATGATGTTGTCCGCAGGGCCACGGAAGGGGGGATCGACTATATCGTTACGGTGGGGACAACTACCCGGGAATGCCGTAAGGCAGTTGCGATAGCCCGCGCCCATCCCTCCGTCTATGCTGCCGTGGGTATCCATCCTCACGACACGCAAGGCATCGACGCGACGACCTATGTCCTGCTGAAAAAACTGGCCCGGGAAGAGAAGGTGGTGGCCTATGGGGAAATCGGCCTGGATTTCTTCCGCAATCTTTCGTCGCCTGAAATCCAGACCCGATGCTTTGAAGAACAGCTTGCCATCGCCGCCGACCTGGGCTTGCCGGTGATCATTCATGACCGGGATGCCCATCGCCAGACCGTTGCCATCCTGAAGAACTGGCAGGGATCTACGGGCGGCGTAATCCACTGTTTTTCCGGCGATGCGGCCATGGCCGTGTCCTGCCTGGAAATGGGCTTTTATATTTCCATTGCCGGGCCCGTGACCTTTGCGAAATCAGACCGGTTATGGGAGGTTGTCCGCCAGGTACCCCTGAACCGGCTCCTGATCGAAACGGACGCCCCGTATCTGACGCCCCAACCCCATCGGGGCAAGCGGAATGAACCGGCATATGTTGCCCTCACAGCAAAAAAAGTGGCGGAAATTAAGGGCTTGTCCGTCCCGGAAGTGGGATGGGCAACCACGGATAATGCGATTAACCTGTTTGGACTACCAAGGAAATCGGCTTAACGATGACCGGTGAACTTTTATACTTTGCCTATGGGTCCAATCTGAACGCCATCAATCTGAACTGCTGGTGCGAAGAGAGAGGTCTTATTTATCCCCTCGGAGAAAAAGTCGCCAATGCCTATCTGCCCGATACCCGCCTGATTGTCAATTACTCCTCCTCTTTCCGCCGGGGCGGCATCCTGAATATCAAGTACCAGCTCGGGCAGGCGGCCCCGGGGGCCCTTTTCCGCGTTCTTCCCGGCGGTTGGAACGTTCTGGACGTCAAAGGGGATACGGCACAGATGTACAAGCATCTTAACATCGTCGCCCTGACCGATGACGGCCGGGAACACGTTGCCGTCGCCTATCAGATCGACGCCTCTAAAACCTCCAAGACCTTTGCCCCCCCCACCCAGATTATCTCCGCATCGTCCGGGAAGCAATGGAGGCTCACGAGATCAATGACCGGATGTTCGCAGCGGTGATGAAGGGGAAAGAACCGGATTTCTTCATTAACCATCTCTTTGTTTACGGAACCCTGATGAGCGGGTCTCCCCGTCATTATATTTTAGCCGCCTGGACTGATTTAGACTCGCGGTTAGAGGCCCAGGCGCACGGGTTACTCTATAATAGCTGGAAGGGATTCCCCTGCATGATCCCCGATGTGACGGGACGCCAGATCGTGAACGGCGAGCTCTACGCGTTGAAAGACCCGAAAAAGGCCTTTGAATTCTTTGATATTGTCGAAACAGCCAGGCGTTATGCAACAACGGGAGCCTTCTTCCGCAGGGCGATCATTAGGGTCAGGATAGCCAACGGGGCGCATTGCCTCGCCTGGACCTATTTTGTGGACATGAGCGTGGAAGGAATGCCCCGCATACCCTCGGGAAACTGGCGGGCCGTCATCGCCTAAAAAAAGACCTTGCCTTCCCGACGTCAAAATCTTCTTGCTTTTCCAATGATAGACTCGTAGGATTACCTATCGCTTTTTGCGGTGGCGGGCCGATTTTCCATCCATGGGGGTCACGGCCGCAAACAGTTGACAGGGGCGCCGACAAGGCTGAGAAGATACCCTTTGAACCTGACCTGGGTAATGCCAGCGTAGGGAGTGGCAGAAAGGTGATCGCTATTTTTCGGGGGCCATATCCCGTTGGGGTATGGCCCCCTTTATATTAATTCAAATACATGAGGTTGCATTTTCAGATGGAAAAAACCGTCGTGATTATTGCGGGATCCTCCATCAAGGATATGGACTTCCTCGGGCGGCGCATTGAGCAGGCAGGTCCGGAGGCCATTCTGTGCGCCGACGGCGGGGCCCGGTATGCCCATGCCCTCGGCCTGATTCCCGACCTGGTCATCGGAGACATGGATTCTCTCGATGATGGAATATTGCGGGACTTTGAAGAAAAAGGGGTCACCATTGCCTCTTATCCGGCCCGGAAGGACGAAACTGATACCCAGTTAGCCCTCACCCGGGCCTTGGCGATGTCGCCCGAAAAAATTTTGATTTTCGGAGCCATGGGAAAACGCCTGGATCACACCCTGGCCAATCTCGGCCTCCTGATGACCGGTCTGGAAAAAGGCGTTCCCATAAAACTTCTCGATGAAGACTGCGAAGTCTTTGTCATGGCAGGTGCGGCAACCGTCAGCGGCGAGGCGGGACAGACCGTATCCATCTTCCCCTGGGGAGGGGAGGCCCGTGGCATTGCCCTGGAAGGCTTCGAATATCCCCTGGAAGATGCCGCCATGACCCTGGGGCGCCCCTACGGGATCAGCAATCGCTTGGCAACGCAGGAGGGACTGATCAAGGTGGATATGGGGTGTTTACTCATTATTCATTATTTGAGGAAAATATAAGGAGTATTTTTTGAATAGTATCAAAAGGGTATTAACCATTGCCGGTTCCGATTCCGGCGGCGGCGCGGGAATCCAGGCGGATCTGAAGACGATCACCGTCCTGGGCGGATTCGGCATGAGCGTGATCACGGCCCTGACGGCCCAGAATACCATGGGCGTCCATGCCATCCACGAAGTGCCGACGGCGTTTATTGCCGCCCAGTTTGACGCCGTGGCTACGGATATCGGCGTTGACGCCGCCAAGACGGGAATGCTCGCTTCTCCGGCGATCATGAGGATCGTTGTGGAGAAAATCAGACAATATGGCATAAAAAAGCTTGTTATCGACCCGGTCATGGTCGCCAAGGGAGGAACGGCCCTCATGGACCCCGAGGGGCGCAATGTCCTGACGAAGGAACTGTTTCCCCTGGCCCTGGTGGCAACGCCAAACATCCCGGAGGCCGAGATCCTGACCGATATTATCATCGCCTCCGTTTCCGATATGAAGGCGGCGGCGAAAATCATTCATGACCTGGGCGTCCCGCATGTCATCGTCAAAGGGGGGCATCTCATTGGGGCCGCCGTTGATGTTCTGTATGACGGACGGGATTTTTATGAATTCCCTTTTGAGCGGATCGTGACGAAGGACACCCACGGCACGGGATGCACCTTCTCCGCCGCCATTGCTACGGGCCTAGCCAAAGGCATGACGGTGCAGGCCGCGGTTGCCGAAGCGGAGGCTTACATCGCCATCGCCATTCGTCATGCCCTGCGCCTCGGCGCCGGTCATGGTCCCACTAACCATCTGGCGTATCTGTATCATCAGGATAACAAAGGATAAAGGAAATACAATGACACAAATAGAACAGGCGCGACAGGGCGTTATCACCGAGGAGATGAATATCTGTGCGGAGCAGGAGGGGCGTACCCCCGAATTTATCCGCGCCGGCGTAGCGGCGGGAACCATCGTTGTCATCCGTAACAACAGGCATGTCAATATCCCGCCCCTTGCCATCGGCAAGGGCCTGCGTACTAAGATCAACGCCAATATCGGGACTTCAAAAGACCGAGCGGATATGGAGGCGGAGTTGGCAAAGGTATGGGTCTGCGTCGCCGCCGGGGCGGATACGATCATGGATCTCTCCACGGGAGGCGATATCCGGGCGATCCGCCAGGCCATCGTTGCGGCGTCGCCCCTGATAATCGGCACCGTCCCCATCTATCAGGCGGCAGTACGGGTGCTCTCACAGGGAAGGGCCATTGTGGAGATGACCGACGACGACATGTTTCAGGTAATCGAGGATAACGGCGAGGACGGCGTGGATTTCATCACCGTCCACTGCGGAGTGACCCGGCGCAGCGTCGCCGCCGTCGAGTCGCAAGGGCGCCTGCTGGGGATCGGTCAGCCGGGGAGGATCTTTTACGGCCCACTGGATGGCCTGCAATGACAAGGAGAACCCCCTGTATGAACAATACGACCGCCTGCTCGATATTGCCCGGAAATACGAGATGGTCCTGAGCCTGGGGGACGGCCTGCGGCCGGGCTGCCTTGCCGACGCCACGGACCGGGGGCAACTCCAGGAACTGATCATCCTGGGAGAACTGGCAAAAAGGGCCAAGGACCGGGGCGTCCAAGTAATGATCGAGGGGCCGGGGCATGTGCCCCTAAAGGATATTGAGAGCAACATCCTGCTGCAGAAACGGATCTGCGCAGGGGCCCCTTTCTATGTCCTCGGACCGCTGCCGACGGACATCGCCCCGGGATACGATCATCTCACTTCCGCCATCGGCGGCGCCATTGCCGGGGCGGCCGGGGCCGACTATCTCTGCTATGTCACCCCGGCGGAACATCTCCGCCTGCCGACGCTGGCGGATGTCCGGGAAGGGGTCATTGCCTCCAAAATCGCGGCCCATATCGCCGATTTAGCCAAGGGACTGCCGGGGGCAATGGACAGGGACCGGCGCATGGCGACCTACCGGAAGGAATTCAACTGGCAGGGGCAGGTGGAGGCAGCCATCGATCCGGAACGAGTGGTGGCGCTCCTCGAAAAGAGCGCCAGCGCCGCTGAAGAAGGTTGCACCATGTGCGGCGATCTGTGCGCCATCAAGGTCGGCAAGATGAAAAGGGCATAAAGGGAGGGTTCAATGAATCAGGCTACTTGGGGGTTTATCGCTGTCTCGGTGATTTTCTGGGCTGTCTTCTTTCTCCGGCCTCCCTGGACAGTGGAAAATGTGCTGCTGGGCGGTGTGCCGTTGGTGTTTGGCCTGTTCTTCGGATACCGGTTCTGGAGGGCGAGCAAGGATAACCCCCAGGCATTGCCTGATGATTACGAGGACGACTGATATGCTTGCAGAAAAACGGCAGGGGGCGCTCCGTGATGACGGCGACGATACCTGATCGCTTCACGGGGGCGGGGCAAGGAGGAGCCCACATTGTGCGCACTCTGCGCAGGGCCGGTCATGAAGCGTTTTTCGTCGGCGGCTGTGTACGGGATCTCCTACGGGGGGAGGCTCCCGAGGATTACGACATCGTGACCTCCGCCCACCCGGAAGAGGTCAGGTCCCTCTTTCCCCGGACCTACCCCGTGGGGGTCAGTTTCGGTGTGGTCCTCGTCAATGAGAACGATCTGCTCTATGAAGTAGCCACCTACCGTGAGGAGTCGGAATACGAGGACGGCCGCCATCCCTCCCGGGTTTCTTTTGCCACGGCAAAAGAGGACGTTTACCGCCGCGACTTTACCGTCAACGGTATCCTCATGGATCCTGAAACGGGGGAGATCGTCGATTATGTGGGCGGTGTTGCCGATATTGAAAGACGGGTCATCAGGACCATCGGCAATCCGGACGCAAGGTTTGCCGAAGACCGGCTGCGGATGCTCCGGGCCGTGCGCTTTGCCGCCAATCTCGGCTTTATCATCGCCGCGGAAACCCTTGAGGCGATCAAATGGCACGGGGCGGATATCGCCCGGGTCAGCGCCGAACGGGTCCGGGAGGAACTGACCCGCATGCTCATCGGTCCCGGTCCCCGTCAGGGCATGGAACTGTTGCAGGCCACGGGGCTGTTGTCCCGGCTCCTTCCCGAAATCGAGGCCCTGCGGGGGGTCAGCCAGCCGCCCCGGTTTCACCCCGAGGGGGACGTCTGGGAGCATACCCTGACGATGCTCGCCCTCCTGCCCGGGGAAAAACAAAACGATGCGGAGGCCTATGGCCGGTTAGCCTGGGCGGCCCTCCTCCATGACGTGGGCAAACCGGGAACCCGGACGGAGAACGAGACAGGGGTTCATTTCTACGGCCATGTCCAAAAAGGGGCAGAGATCGCCGCCGTCATGAGGCGCCTGAAGTTCTCCAAAGCGGACCTGGATGTCGTCCTGGCCCTCATCGCAAACCACATGCGCTTTATGCACGTTCAGGAAATGCGGCCCAACACGGTGAAGAAGTTCCTGAGAATGCCCGACTTCGACCTCCATCTGGCCCTCCACCGTCTCGACTGTCTGGGGAGCCACGGCTATCTCGACAATGATGCCTTCTGCCGGAGCAAGCTTGCCGAACTGACCACGGAGGACCTCCATCCTCCCCGGCTGCTGACGGGCTACGATTTACAGGAACTCGGGTTTCCCGCCGGCCCGCTGTTTCGGGAGATTCTAAACACGATTGAAGACGCCCAGCTAAACGGCGAGATTACCACGGCCAAAGAAGCACGGGACCTTGTTATTTCGCGGTTCTTGCCAGGATCTGCCGCAGACGGTCGTGAATGAGCTGGGAGGCGATATTGCTCCCCCCCATGCCGACCATGATCGACACATCGGTCCTGTTTCTCTCCTTGAACTCCACCTCAAAGGTAACCTTTTCGCCCTGGAGCGTGGCAATTACGCTCGCTTTGCCGATCTTGACGTGTTTTTCATTGGTTACGGCCTTCATGTCCTTGAGGGTGTCGTCGATTCCCCGGCAGACCGCATCAAAGGTATTAGGGTAGGAGGCGATCATATAACCGCTGGAAGTAACAAATTGTCCGTCCTGGACGCCCATGGATTTTCCTCCGACCACGACACCCCCTTCACAACCCGCCAGCAGCCCGACAATAATGATCAAGGTGATGATAGAGATAGCTTTTTTCATTTTTCCTCCCTTCCTGAGATATTTAGCGATATTTAGCTGAAGTTCCAACCTCTGAATTCAGATTTCAACTCAACCCGTTACCGGAAGTATGCCATGTACTGAAAAAGCTGGAAAATTGCCGATAGGGCAGCCCAGATCAGGAGGCCGGCCGTTCCGAAGATGGCGATATTTCCCAGGAGGCGATGAAAAGATGTTTCCCGGTGTCGGTCCTCGTACCCGAGGATGAACGCGGCGGCAATCCCCATCACCAGGCCGCCTCCGTGGGCCCAGTTATTGATTCCCGGAATGAGGAGGCCGAAGAGGACGAGGCCGACGACCCAGCCCATGGCTTGGCGGTACATCGCCTCCCCGAAAAAACCGCCCCGGCTCTTGGCAAAGTAGAGAATGGCCCCGATGAGGCCGCAGATGCTCGCCGAAGCACCGATGGTGAAGGGAATGCCGGCCAGATAGGAAAGGAAAAAGCCGGCAATGCCCGTCACGGTATAGATGACGGCAAAGCGATGAACGCCGAATTCGGCGACGACAAAGGGCCCCAGTTGCTTGAGGGCCATCATGTTGAAGAGGATGTGGAGCAGGCCGCCGTGGAGAAAGGAAGCCGTAACCAAGGTCCACCAGCGATGAAACTGGGTAATCGGCAGGGATCCCGTGGCCCCCAGGAGGAAGAGGTTGCTTTCCGACGGGGAAAAAAGCATAAGAGGGTTCATGGTGACGCCCATTCCGGAGGGATTGATGAGGATGGACAGGAGGTAGAAGGCGGCATTGGTGTAAATGATCAGCCGGACGAGATCGAGATTGCCGCCTGTCCAGCGGCTCAGGAAAGAATTGCTCCAGCGGGCCCCCGGGTTGGCGATGCCGCAGTAGGGGCACACCGGTTCATCGAGACTGATCAGCTTGCGGCAATTGGGACAAAGGCCGGATGTTCTTGGAGACGTCACATTACACCTTGGTGAAAAAGTATTTCATGACCACGGGAATGGCCATGAGGGTGCCGACGGAAGTGGTCAGGTTCACAAACGCGACTAAGATCAACAACCGGGTAATCTTGTTGAGGAAAAATCCCCGCACCGAACTGATGTCGTCCTTCAGGGCCAGGAAATCCCGGACCTGGGGTTTCCGCAGGGTCGCCTCGACGAGCCCGGCGATCCAGCCCGTAGCAATCAAGGGGTGAATCGTGGCAATAGGGGCCGACAGGGCGGCAGCAAGAATCGTCAGAGGATGGGCCAGCATGATCAGGGCACCGACGCCGGCGCAGGCCGCGGTGATGGCCGACCACATGAAGACCATGTTCATGCTTGTCTTGCCGCCGGAATAGAAAAACCCGGCAATGAACATCAAAACGATAACGGCGGAAAACCCCCAGCCGGCATAGCGCGCCCAGAGGCCCGGCGGCGGGATCTGGCTGATGGCCTCCATATCCACAAAATGGCCGAGGTGCGTTTTGATGCCCGGGATATGCCCGGCACCGACGATAGCGACAATCTTCTTCCCGTCGGCATGGCTGATGGTATGGGACAGATACTCGTCCCGCTCGTCGATGAGGGTCATCTTTAAGGACGGCAGTTTTTCTCCGAAGGCCTGGAGGGCCACTTCGAGGACGTCCTGCTCCTTGAGCTTTTCTATTTCTTCTTCCGTAATGTCCTCGGTGTAGAAAAGGGAAACGATCATCTCGGGGAGGACCCGGATCTTTGTCCAGAAGCCCATTTTCCGCCAGGCCCGCAGGAGGGTGACCCGGATTTCCCGGTCCGCGAGGACGACGGCCGCCCCTACTTCCTCCGCTTTGGCAACGGCTCTGATCATCTCTTCGCCGGGAGTAATACCGAATTTTTCGGCAATCTTCTTCTGGAAAGATGCCAAAAGCAATTGAAACAGGAGGACCGAGGTCCGCTTCTCCCTGATCACCTTGACGATGTTCATTTCCTGCCATTTGTCCCGCTGTTTGATGGCCTCATAGCGGGAGCGGCAGAGTTCTACGCAGACGGCGTCGGGACGTTCTGCGGCGATGACCGCCTCGGCCAAATCGGCGCTCTCCCGGGAGACGTGGGCCGTGCCGACGAGAATCAATTCTTTGCCTTCATAGGTTAGGCGGTGTATATGGGGATTGTCCAAAGTATTGTACTCCGATAACTATTGACTTGATGGGAGGTCATTAGCAATAATCGCCGGGATTGTAAAGAGATGATTTGTCGTGAATATTAAAGAAAAAGCATCCACCCTCAGGGAAGGGATGATCGTTCCGCTTCTCATCGAGGATATCGCCTTCGGCGGCGACGGCGTGGGCCGGTATCAAAATCAGGCTGTCTTTGTCCCTTATACCGCCCCGGGAGATGAGGCGTCCGTGAGGATCAAGGACGTTAAAAAGCGTCATGCCCACGGCATCATACATGAAATTACCCAACCTTCCCCGCTGCGCATTGCCCCCCGGTGTTCATATTTTACCCGGTGCGGAGGGTGCGATTACCAGCAGCTTTCCTATCCAGACCAATTGGCGATCAAAAAGACATAAATAATAGAGGCCTACCGGCGCATCGGTGGCTTTCCCGACCCGCCGGTAGGGGACGTGATCCCCTCGCCCCGGCCTTTCAACTACCGGGGGAAGGCGGATTTCTGGGTCGGGAAACGGGACGGTCAGGATGGCCTGGCCGGTTTTCTCCGCCGGGAAAGTCGGGACATTGTTGATGTAAACCGCTGTGAAATCATTACCGAATCTCTCAATCAGGTCCTTAAGTGGCTTCATAGGCAATTAGGGAAATCCTCCGTGGCCGTCAATAGGCGTCAGCTTACGGCCTGGTCCTTGGGAGGGGAGGTCGGGGCGGATGTCCCGGCGGCAGCGCTGAATGATCCCGCCATAAAAAAGGCGCTCCGCGGTCAGCCGCTACCCCCGGACATTTTCCGTTCCCTTACCGGGCAAGGGTATTCTGTACAGAGAGAATCATCCCACCGTAAGCGCATTCCGGAGACGCTTTTCCATGCTGCCGACATCTGCGGCCATGCCGCGGCCCCTGCAGATATCTGGCCCCTTCACACCGATTCCGGCGGCGGCCTTGCCTGTTGCGGCGAGCAAATCCCCCGGATCATCAAGGGCCGGACATTTCTTGTCCCGTCCCAGGGGTTTTTCCAGGCCAATCTCTATCTGGTGGAGCAGTTGGTGGATACCGTCGTCGCCATGTGCGCCCTGACGGGCCGGGAGACGGTCCTTGACGCCTACTGCGGCTCGGGGCTATTCTCCATGTTATTAGCCCCGGCGGCCCGCCGGATCTTCGGCATCGAGCTACGGGAAAAAGCAATAATCTGCGCCCGGGAGAACTTGGCGCCGGCGGGTTGTGAAAACGCTGACTTCATTAGTGGTGATGTGGAGGAAGTTATGGAAAGTCGGTTTGTAGCCATGGAGCAATCCCCTGATATCCTGATCCTCGATCCGCCCCGGACCGGCTGCCCCGGCAAAGTCCTCTCGTCCGTCAATGCGCTGAAACCAAAAAGGATTGTCTATGTCTCCTGCAATCCTGCCACCCAAGCCCGGGATTGCCGCTTCTTTGCCGAGCACGGCTACACACTGCCATGCCTGCAACCGCTCGACATGTTCCCCCAAACCAGCCATATCGAGATTGTCGCCCTCCTGTTACGGGAATGATCAGGGCTGCCAAAGGCTTTTGTCACAAGGAGATAACTCCTCTTGACAGTCAAGATCCTTTCTTCATATACTCCCGTCGTGAAAAACCGCGGTATAATGAATTATCCATTTAGAAATCCTGCTCCCAGGGGACTGATCCTGTCCGTCACCCTGTTGAGCTTCCTTTTTGCCTGCACATCGCCAAAACCGCCTCCTCCCAAGCGTCCCGTTCCGGTCACCGTGGCCGCGGCCGTCCAGAAGACGATCCCCATCCAGATCGAGGCGATCGGCGCAGTCGAGCCCTATCAAACTATCTCCGTAAAGACCCAGATCACGGGGCAGATTACCCAGGTCTACTTTAAGGAGGGCCAGGACGTAAGCAAAGGCGATCCCCTGTCCAAGCTGGACTGCCGCACCTACGAGGAAACACTGAAGCAGGCGGAGGCTAACCTGATCAGGGAGACGGCTCACCTGCAGAATGCCCGGCAGGAGTCGGTACGCTATGCCTTCCTGGTGGAAAAAGGCTACGTCGCAAAACAGCAATATGATCAGGTCAAAACGAATCTGGCCGCTCTGGAAGCGACGGTAAGCGCCGCAAAGGCCCTCGTGGAAAGCAACCGCGTCCAACTTCAGTATTGCTCCGTCCATTCCCCTATCGACGGCCGGACGGGGTCGTTGAAAGTAAACCGGGGGAACATTGTCAAGCTCAACGATGTGGAAGTAGTCGTAATCAATCAGATACATCCTATCTACGTTAGCTTCACCGTTCCCGAAAAGGAGCTGGCGAGGATCAAGACCTACCAGGCGCGGCGGCAACTCCCCGCTGATGCCGTAATCCCCGGGGACGGGCGTCCCGAAAAAGGGGAGCTCACCTTTATCGATAACGCCGTCAACAGGGCGACAGGCATGATCACCCTCAAGGGGACCTTTGCGAACCGGGAAAAGCGGCTCTGGCCGGGCCAGTTTGTCAATGTGGTCCTGACGCTGGACATGGAGTCTAACGCCATCATGGTTCCCTCCCAGGCCGTGGAAAAGGGCCAGGTGGGCCCGTATGTCTTCGTTGTCAAGTCCGACCATACCGTGGACATGAGGACCGTGAGGACGGGGGCCGTGATCCGGAGGGAAACGGCCATCCTCAAAGGTGTACAGGCCGGAGAAAAGGTGGTGACGGATGGGCGGTTGCGGCTGATTCCGGGGGCCAAGGTCAGCATCAAAGAGACGCCCTGAAATGACGGCGGAGGGATAGCATGAATATTTCAAGGATTTTCATCCTCCGTCCCATTATGACCACCCTGGTCATGGTCTCGATCCTCATTGTAGGCCTGGTCGCCTACCGGGCCCTGCCCGTAAGCGAGCTGCCGACGGTAGATTTCCCCACGATCCGCGTATCGGCTAATCTTGCCGGTGCGAGACCGGAAACGATGGCTGCCGCTGTGGCCACGGTTCTCGAACGGGAGTTTGCCACCATCGGCGGCATCGACTCCATGACGTCCAGACGGCCATTGCGGCGGCGACCCGCCACCTGCCCCAGAACATGACGACGGCCCCCACCTATCGGAAGGTGAATCCCGCCGAACAGCCCATTCTCTATCTGGCCATGAGCTCGCCCACTCTGCCCCTTTCCAAGGTCGATGACTATGCCGACACCCATTTGGCACAGCGCATCTCCATGCTCAGCGGTGTGGCCGAGGTCCAGGTTTACGGGTCTCAGAAGTACGCCGTCCGCGTCCGTGTCGATCCGAAGGCACTCATCAGCCGCGCCATCGGCATCGACGAG
>DYRD01000064.1 GCA_020718905.1 Syntrophus aciditrophicus
GGGGGGAGATCAGGTGAAATTCCGGATGGGCCGTCAGAAACGACGAGACGATCTCTTCGTTCTCTTCCGGCATGATGCTGCACGTACTGTAGATCAGCATCCCTCCCGGCTGTACATAACTTCCGGCCCTGCTAAGCAACTTTGTCTGCAGCAGGGCGTTGCCGCGCAGAATCTCCGGCGTCAGCCGCCATTTGATCTCGGGGCACCTGCGCAGGGTCCCCAGACCCGAACAGGGGACGTCGACCAGAACCCGGTGGCAGGAGCTATGATCAACCATATCCAGATCCGACGTGGCGTCCGCCGCGGCCGGTTCGATGATCCCAACTCCGAGCCGTTCCACCAGGGCCTGCAACTGTCGGAGCTTGTCTTTCCTGAGATCAACGGCGATGATCCGGCCCCGGTTTTCCATGATCTCCGCCAGGTGGGTCGCCTTTCCTCCCCTCCCGGCGCAGAGATCCAGGATGGTCTCCCCCGGCGCCGGATTGACGAGGCGGGCAATCATTTGGGACGCCTCGTCCTGAACCTGGAAAGATCCGCTCCCGTATGCAGCCGTGTCCCGGAGGGGCTTTTCCGCCTCCCGGACAACGAGTCCGTCGGGAGCATAAACGGTTTTCCCCGCCGCAATGCCTTCTCGCTGCAGCGCTTCTATAACCCTTTCCCGGTTCGTTTGCAATCGGTTGACACTCAGCATCAGGGGGGACGGCATTGTTGGCCTGACAGAGGGCCAAGGTTTCTTCCTCACCCCAAAGCCTCCTCCAGCTCTCGATGATCCAGGCGGGGTGGGAGTGGCGGATGGAGGCATAATTCAGGAAGTCTTTGCGGCGCTCCGGGAAAGGCAGGTCTTCCTTGCGGCGCAGCACGTTTCTGAGGACGCCGTTGGTGAGGGAAACCTTGCCGGGAGCGGCGCCTCTGGTCAGTTCGACGGCCTCATTGACAATGGCGTGGGCGGGAATTTTGTCCGTAAAAAAATCTGATACAGGGCCGTACGGAGGATATTCTGCACACCCATATCGGCGGCGGTGAGTTTTCTCTGGAGAAACTGGGCGAGGACCCAGTCCACAAACCCCCTCATCCGCAGGGTTCCATAAACCAGTTCCGTAAGGAGGCCCCGGTCCCTGGGGTCGCCGAGCAGATCCGTGGAGAGATATTGATCGAGGAGGGGCTCGGCAAAGGCCTTGCCGCCGTCCACCCGGTTCAGGATCTCAACGGCAAGTGAACGAGGTGTACGCCGTGGCATCGACAATTCTTATTATCCTAACCGGGTATGGGGGGGAAGACGATGGCCCCGCAAAAAGTCCTGTATGTTCATTCTGTTTTTCCCTTCCAACTGTACGTCCTGAAGATAGACGCAGCCCTTTCCCGCGGTAATGGGGAGCCCTTTTCTTGTCGCCTCTCCGGTCTGCCCAACCGCCTCCGCCTCCGGTCCCGCCTCCGCCTCGGCCCGGAAAATTTTCAAAACCTTCCCCCCCAGGGTGGTATAGGCGCCGGGCGTCGCAGCAAGGCCCCGGATAAAATTGACGATCGCGGCGGCGTCCCTTCCCCAGTCGATCCGTCCGTCCTCTTTCTTCAGGCGCGGGGCATGGGTGGCCTGCCGATGATCCTGGGGTGTCCGCACCGCCGTCCCCCCTTCGATCTGCCCAACGGCTTTACGGAGCAGGTCCGCCCCCATTATGGCCAAACGGTCATGCAGGCCGTCGCAGGTCTCCCCTTCCCTGACCGGCGTCTCCTCCTGGAGGATAATGTCTCCCGTATCCACGCCGGCGTCCATCATCATGATCGTTACCCCCGTCGTCTTTTCACCGCGGATCAGGGTCCAGTTAAGGGGCGCCGCCCCCCGGTACTTGGGAAGCAGGGAAGGGTGAACGTTCAGGCAGCCCAGTCGCGGTCGTTCCAGGATCTCCCCGGGAAGGATCTGGCCGAAGGCGGCAACGACGACCAGATCGGGATTCAGACCCCGAAAGATCTGGAGGAAGGTTTCGTCTCTTACCTGCTCTGGCTGGAGGACCAGGAGGCCGTGTTCTTCCGCCAGCTCTTTCACCGGCGAGGATTGAAGGCGCTGGCCCCGACCCTTGGGTTTGTCCGGCTGGGTCGTCACCCCAACCACGGGATACCCGTTATCAATGAGAATTTTCAGAGAAGGAACGGCAAACTCCGGCGTTCCCATAAACAGCAGCCGTGACTTAGGCATAGTGCATGAACCTCCCCGGCACGTAATTTTCTCCACATAGTCAAAAATTCCCTGAAAAGGAAACACAATTATTGCCCCCTGCCGAGAAAGGGTATGTTTCGGAACGGTGTTCGGAATGATGAAGGCCGCTATGGTGCTCCTGTTTCACAAAAGGTCTTGACAAACAATTAACCAATCAACCATCTTATCTGCACTAATAAACCCATGGGGAAGGGATATGAGTAACGACGACCGCCTGAGCTATCTTCTGTCCAGCGCCCAGCAGTCCTTGAAAGACCACACGAATAGAAGGATCGCCGAGGCAGGTGGATGGGCGACCCTTGCCCAGGCGGCCATCTTGTTTCTGCTCAAGGAAAAGGATCGGCGCTACATGTCTGAAATGGGGGAAATCATTGGTGTTGACAATTCAGCGATGACGCGGTTGGTGGATCGGCTTGAGAAAACCGGACTGGTCACGCGTAAGATTGACCCTGAAAACCGTAGGGCGATTGCGATTCTGTTGACGCCGGCAGGTCGCAAGGAAGCGGCCACGGCATTGACCGTCATCAAATGCATAAATGAGGAGATCAAAAGGGACTTTTCGCAAGAAGAGTTAAATGCCTTCAAGAAGGTTCTCAACGGCATATTGGAAAAATACCGGACGCGTTGGGTCATCCGGCCGATAGTTAAATCCTTATGAAAGGTGAGGGGATGGCAAATTTCACACCGGCCTTTGCAGATTATGAATCCCGGGTTCGATCCAGTTTCGCGCAGCAGGGAATTATGCAGACCATCGGGGCAACTCTGACCTCGGTTTCACCTGGCGAGGTTCGTATTGATCTTCCCTTTAGCCAAGCCGTGACCCAGCAACACGGTTATATTCATGCCGGCATTATCACCACTGTCGTCGATTCAGCCTGCGGGTATGCGGCAAACAGCCTTATGGCCGCTCATGCGGAGGTACTGACCATTGAATACAAGATGAACTTTCTTGCCCCTGCCAAAGGGGAGAAAATTGCCGGGATCGGCAGGGTAATCAGAGCCGGCCGCTCGATCACCGTCTGCTCCGGTGAAGCGTGGGCCTACGACAATGGACAAGAGCATCTTATTGCCATCATGCAAGCAACGATGACGACGATAAAGGCAAACTCGTAACGCATATATCGATGACTGCAGGCCCATTTCCTGCCGAGACCATCTTGGCGCATCACATCTGAAAAATCTTGTGGAGGGACTTGGGAAGGCCCATGAGAGCGGCATTCGCTATCCCCTGCCTGCTTGCTTACGCTATCAACCCGAAGTTGGGCTCACACTTCCACTGACAGATATTTTTAAGTGATAAGGGGAAAAGCTGCCCATACCAGCAGGCCCTGTTTGGATCGTCATTTTTGCAAGGCATGACGACACGGCAATTACCCGACTCAACAACGGGCATAAGTCTATGAACCGGCATCACATGAAGTGGACGGGATCCACATCCACCTTGACCTGCACGCCGGGGAAGTGAAAGCCCCCCAGGATATCCCGGGTCAGGGCATGGAGGAAACGGCTGTCATCCCCCTTCAGGAGCAATTGCCAGCGGTAGCGGCCCCGCAGCCGGAACAGGGGGGCTTCCGCCGGTCCGACGATCTCCACCGTTCCCCTCACCCTGGCCAGTTTGAGCAGTTCCCGCGCCTTTGCTGCGAGACTCTTGCTTCCCTCCTCCCCTTTATCTCGATGGATGCAAGACACGCGCAGATGAATCAGCCGTGAAAAGGGAGGGTAGAACAGGGATTGGCGCAGGGAGATTTCCTCTGCGTAGAAACCGTCATAGTCGTGATCTCTGGCCTTCTGGATGGCGTAGTGGTTGGGATTGAAGGTTTGAATGATTACCTGGCCCGGGACATCGCCCCGGCCTCCCCGGCCGGAAACCTGGGTCAGGAGCTGAAAGGTGCGTTCGGCCGCGCGAAAATCGGGAAGGTTGAGGGACGTATCGGCCAGGATCACCCCCACGAGGGTGACATTTGGGAAATCATGCCCCTTGGAGATCATCTGGGTCCCCACGAGAATGTCGACTCGGTCCTGACCGAGGGCGTGGAGCAACTGCTCGTGAGCCCCCTTCCGGTCCATGGTGTCGCTGTCCATGCGCCTGATCCGGGCGGCGGGGAAACGGTTGGTTATCTCTTCCTCCAGCCGCTCCGTTCCCATGCCGTAGGCGCCGATATTTGCGCTCTTACACCGGGAACAGACCAATTCACCCGCGAGGGTATAATCGCAGTAATGGCACTTCCAGACCCCTTCCCGGGCATGTTGAGTCAGAGAAACCTCGCAATTCCGGCACTTCAGGGGATGACCGCAGTCACGGCAGATCTGGAAGGTGTGATAGCCGCGCCGGTTGAGGAGGAGCATGACCTGCTGCTTCCGGTCCAGGGTTTCCCCGATGGCGGCGGCGAGGCGACGGGAAAAGATGGTAAAGGTTTTCTCGCCGTGGAGAGCCTTTTCCATTTTCATATCCACGATCTCCACGGGGGGCAAGGGTCGGTCGGCAATCCGGCCGGGCATGGTCAGGCAGGAGAATTTCCCGATGCGGGCATTGAAACAGGTTTGTACCGCCGGCGTCGCCGATCCGAGGACAACCGTCGCCCCGTGGAGACGTCCTTTTACGATGGCCAGATCCCGGGCGTTGTAAGGCAGCCGGTCATCCTGCTTATAGGAGGCGTCGTGTTCCTCATCAACAATGATCAACCGGAGATCCCGGACCGGGGCAAAGAGGGCGGAACGCACCCCCACGGCCATATGCATTTCCCCGCGCCGCAGGCGCTGCCACTGGTCATAACGGACGGACCGGGAGACGCCGCTATGGAGGACGGCGATGTTTTCATTCCCGAATCTTTCTTTGAGACGCGTGAGGAGCTGAGGAGTCAGGGCAATTTCCGGAACGAGATAGATAACCCCCCCCCGGCGCCGGCGGACCTCCTCCATGGCCTGTAAATAGACTTCCGTTTTACCGCTTCCGGTCACACCGTGGAGAAGGACGGTTTGGAATTGACCGGTCCGGAGATTACCGTGGATTTCCTGTAAGGCCGCCTCCTGGGAAAGATTCGCCGCAGGCCTTCCGGAAGGTTCCCCGACGGTGAGACAAGGCGGCAAGGGACATCCTGCCCCCTTGTCCGTGATCCGGGCGAGTCCCTTCTTTGCGATGGCCGCAAGGGTGGAACGAACATTTCCCAGCCTTTGGCAGAGACCGGCAACGGATACTTCGGTCTCTTCCTGAAGGATTTTCAGGAGGAGACGTTGTTTCTTAGTTAATTTTTCGGTGGTTGACGAGGCGCTGCCGCTGGCGGCGGCCACCTTTTCCGTCCGGGCGCGGCGATCCTTTAGCCCCGGCAGGATTTCTCCGAGGACTTTTCCGAGCGGATAGAGGTAATAATCCGCCGTCCAACTGTAAAAGGCGAGGTCGCGGTCGTCAAAGAGCGGCTGCTGATCCAGGATATCAATGATTTCCTTGGGATTTTCAATTTCCGTTACTGCTGTAACCCCGACGATGCATCCGGTCTGCCCCTTGTTGCCGAAGGGGACAAGGACCCGTTTGCCGATAGCGACATCCTCCTCCATCTGCGTGGGGACGGCATAATCAAAGGCTCGATCTTTGGGAATAGGGATGGCAACCTTTACAAACATGGCGGCTCAATCCTTTTCAGGGTAAGGCGCGGGAAGAAGGCAGCGTCCGGCCCTGATTACGAAGCCGTCAGATATGTCATTCGGCGCTGTAATATAAATACCTCAATATGCGTAATGATTTTAATTTGTTAGGCGCAAGGATGGGGAGCGGGGGAAGGGAGCAGGCTATTCGCCCTTCATTTTTTCGAGCTTCTCCTGTTTGGTCTTGCATTCGATGCACTCGGTAGTCACGGGCCTGGCAATCAGCCGCTTTTCAGAAATGTCACATCCGCAGGCCGCACAGATACCATAGGTACCGTCGTCGATGCGCTGAATGGCTTCCCGCATCTTGGCAATGAGCTTTCTTTCCCGGTCCCTGATGCGGAGCTCAAAATTGCGGTCCGCTTCCAGGGACGCCCGGTCATTGGGATCGGGGAAGTTCTCCTTGCCGTTGGTCATTTCCGATACGGTTTTTTCCGCGTCCGACAGCAATTCGCTGATCTTTTGATTCAACATGAATCTAAAAAACTGAAGTTTGTCAGGCTTTAAGGGCATCTCATCACCTTATTTTCGTACTATGGCATTCGAATAGAAAATCATACACGATCTCCAGGTGTTTGTAAAGAAAAAAATTAACGGCCAAATGCAAATAAAAGATATAACTTTTTCAATAATATATTCATAAATTTGACTATACGGAGGGGGAGGGCAATAAATTCTTCCCAGTCCGTCAACCATACACCTGACGGATCTTTTCCACGATATTGGTAGTCGAGCGACCCTCCGTAAGGGGGATGGTAACGACCCTGCCCCCCGCCGCCTTCACAAAATCGGCGCCGACGATGGCCTCTTCGGCCCAGTCGCCTCCTTTGACGAGGATGTCGGGCTGAAGATATTCAATCAACCCTTGGGGAGTCGGATCATCAAAAAGGATCACGTAATCGATGGATTCCAGGGCAGCCATGATGTCCGCCCGTTCGTCTTCCGGGACAAGGGGACGTTTTTCCCCCTTGATGGCGCGGACGGAGGCGTCGCTGTTCAGCGCCAACACGAGGACGTTCCCGAGCTTTTTTGCTTCCCTTAGGTAGCGGACATGGCCGACGTGGAGGATATCGAAACAGCCATTGGTAAAGACGATGGTTTGCCCGGCCTGGTGTAATTTGTCCAACCGCTCCTTCAGCGCCTCTTTAGGAAATAATTTATTCATTTTCGATCCCTATCCCAACCAAATTTATTTTCCCGTTCTAAAGCAAAGATGAAATCAAGGCGGCAAGGAAGAGGCGACGTAGGCGTATATGGAAATACGTCGAGGAGCCGATGACGCAGCCAACGAAGATAGCCCTTTGATTCAGAATGGAAATCAGGCCTCCTTTAACGCCCTCGCCAGGGTTAGCACACCGACCTGGGCCGCGCCGCTCTTCAACAACACCCGGGCGCACTCGGCGAGGGTGCTTCCCGTCGTGTAAACGTCATCAATCAACAAAACCCGCTGTTTCCTTACCTTTTCCTTGTCTGCAACGCTGAAGGCCCCTTTGATGTTAGCCTGCCGCTCTTTACGGCCCAGCATCGTCTGGGGAGGCGTGTCTCTTTCGCGCCTGAGATTGATAAAATCCAACGGGATGGCATGCCTTGCGGCAAGTAGTTTCGCCAGGACCAGGGACTGGTTGAATCCCCGTTCCCGCAAGCGCCGGACATGGAGCGGAACCGGCATGATCAGCGAGTAGCCCTGCATGTCCATGCCGGCCTGAGAAGCACGGGTCAACATCTTTCCCAGGCCGGCTCCCAGGCCGGTTTTGTAGTGATATTTAAAGGCATGAATAGCCTCCAGGAGAATGCCTTCGCAGGCGGCGATGGACCGGGCGACGGTGAACGGCTGGGGGGACGTCAGGCAGTCTCCGCACAGGTGGTCCGTGCCTTCGTAAGCGGCAAAGGGGATCCCGCAGGCCGGGCAGAGGGGGGCGCGAAGGTAATGAATCTTTTCTTCACAGGTCCCGCAGAAAAGATCGTTGGTCAATTCTTCGGCAACGATCCGGCAGGACCGGCAGCGGGGAGGAAAGAGGACATCGGACAAATCCCGGAGGGCTTCCTTCAACACATTACCAACCCTCGGCAAGTTCCTCAATCAGGGAGGCGTCGTCAGGAATGATCATCCTCGGGGCGTCAGCCCAGAGGCGCTCGATATCGTAAAATTCACGGAGCGGTTCCAGAAAAACATGAATAACGACGTCATCGTAATCCATGAGGGCCCATCTGCCATGCTTTTCCCCTTCAATGCCGAGGGGGACGATTCCTACCTTTTTCAGGCTTTCCTCGATGGCAGAGCACAGGGCCTTGACCTGGCGGTCCGAGGCCCCGCTGCAGACGAGGAAATAATCGGCAAAAGACGATATTGCCGCGACTTTCATGACCACAAGATTATGGGCCTTCCGGGTCAAGGCGGCATTTACGCAACATAGCACCCTTTCTTTGGCGTCCATGGGTCGTGGTGCGGCGGCCTCACTATTGGTGGTTTTGGATAGGCTTGCGGAGATGGCGGAAGATCCCCCTTTCTTGCTAAAATGTAATAACCTGTTGTTTTCAGTAACAGATTAAGATTTTATTGTCAATATGAAATGTATTCTTTTCCATTGTCTTTAACCGGCCTGATGTGCTAAAAACCCCCTGTCTTTCAAGGGTTCCTTTCACAACCTTCAGGAGGAGGCATGGAGAAGATGGCATTATTTCCGATATTGAAAGAAGTTCAATTTCATATCCCTTTTCATTTTCTATGCGAACAGTATCTCCCCCGGGTCCTGCAATACGGAATGAATCCGGAAATCAGCTTCAACAGCGCTACCCTGGATACCTATCACGAGGCCGATTACCGCCGGGTTGCCGACAAACTCAGGGAAGCCGGTCTGCGGGTCACCTTTCACGCCCCCTTTATGGACCTGCGACCCGGGGCTATCGATCCCCGGATTCGCCGTGTCTCAGAAGAGCGGATCATGCAGGTATTGGCCCTTGCCGACTACTTTCGGCCCGTCTCCATAGTTTGCCATCCCTCCTTTGACGATAGATATTATGTTTCCACGGAGGACCAGTGGCTGGAAAACAGTATCAGAACCTGGAGTGCCCTGTTGTCTCGCGCCGGAGACGTCCCGGTGCTGCTGGTCCTGGAAAACGTCTATGAGAAAGGCCCGGAGCAACTGCACCGGCTCCTGACAGCCCTTTCCTCGCCTCATTGCGGGTTTTGTTTTGATACGGGCCACTTCAACGCCTTTGCCCTGGAACCGCTTTCCGACTGGATCGCTGCCATGGCTCCCTTTCTCAGGCAGGTACATATCCACGACAATCATGGTCAGACCGACGAACATCTCCCCGTGGGGGAAGGGAGCTTTCCTTGGGGGGAGTTTTCCCGGATGCTGAGAGAAAAAGGCCTCCGCCCGATCGTTACCATGGAAGCCCATAATGAAGAAAATCTTTTGAAATCACTTGAAAATATGGAGAACACGAATCTGCTTGGGGAGGGATTTCCTTGCTGAGATATATCCTCAAGCGTATTGCCTTTATGATTCCCATGCTGGTCGGAATTACGATCATCTGTTTTGCCGTCATGCATCTTGCCCCCGGGTCCCCGACGGACCTCCAGACTCAGATGAACCCCCGGGCGTCGGCGGAATTGAAGGAACGTCTGCGGGCAATGTACGATCTGGGCAAGCCCCTCCATGTCCAATACGGACTGTGGGTGAAGCGCCTGCTGGTTATGGATCTGGGCAAGTCATTTGCTACCGATCGCCGTCCCGTGGCAGACAAAATCATGGAGCGTCTGCCCATTACCATTATCCTGAACATCCTCGCATTGCTCCTGATCTTGACGGTGGCCATACCCCTGGGGGTGCTCTCGGCAGTCCATCAGGATTCCTGGTTCGATCGGGTCGTCAGTGTCTTCGTCTTTATCGGCTTTGCCATACCGACCTTCTGGCTGGCCCTGCTCCTGATGATCTTCTTCGGGGTTGATCTGGGTTGGCTGCCCATATCGGGGATCAGATCCCTGAACCATGAGTATCTTGCCCCGGGAGCCGCTTGCTGGGATCTTGTCAGGCACCTGATCATGCCCGTGGGAATATCCGCCTTCGGAGGCTTGGCCGGCCTGTCGCGATACATGCGGGCCAATATGCTCGAGGTTATCCGCCAGGACTATATCATGACGGCACGCGCCAAGGGGCTGAGTGAATTCCAGGTCGTATACAGGCATGCCTTCCGCAATGCCCTCCTGCCGGTCATCACTATTCTCGGTCTTTCGATCCCCGGCCTCATCGGCGGCAGCGTCATCTTCGAGACGATTTTTGCCATTCCCGGCATGGGACAGCTTTTTTATATGTCAGTAATGGGAAGGGACTATCCAACCATCATGGGTATTTTATTCATCGGCGCCGTCCTGACCCTCTTGGGAAACCTGATTGCGGATGTCGCTTACGCCGTAGCGGATCCCAGGATTCGCGTGCCTTAGAGGATCAGGGATGATTTCTGAATTCTGGAAACGTTTCTTACGAAACAAGATGGCTGTCGGCGGCGGCATTATCGTCCTGCTCCTTTTTGTCGTTTCCCTGCTGGCGCCATGGTTATCCCCGCATGATCCCCTCGCCATCGACCTGAAAAAGATTCTTGCCCCTCCCTCCTTCCAGCACTGGTGCGGAACGGATCAGTTGGGCCGGGATGTCCTCAGCCGGATGATCTGGGGGGCGGGCATCTCCCTGAAGGTCGGTTTTGTGGCGAACGGGCATCGCCGTGATTATCGGCGCCCTGCTGGGGGCCCTTGCCGGCTATTACGGAGGGTGGTGGGACGCCGTCATTATGCGGTTCGTGGACATGATGCTGTGCTTTCCCACGTTTTTCCTTATTTTGGCCGTCATCGCCTTTTTGGATCCCTCCATCTGGAATATTATGATCATCATCGGGATGACGGGCTGGATGGGCATTACCAGGCTGGTCCGGGCCGATTTCATGTCCCTGAAGGAAAGGGATTTTGTAACGGCGGCAAGAGTCCTCGGAGCCGGCGACGCCCGCATCATCTTCCGGCACATCCTCCCCAATGCCATGACTTCCATCCTCGTGGCGGCAACGCTGGGGGTGGCGGGAGCGATTCTCACTGAATCGGCGTTGAGCTTTCTCGGCATCGGTGTCCAGCCGCCGACCCCGAGTTGGGGCAATATCCTGACGGCCGGAAAAGACAACATCGACATCGCCTGGTGGCTGTCCCTCTATCCGGGGCTCGCCATCCTGATCACGGTGCTGGGGTATAACCTCCTGGGAGAAGGCATCCGGGACGCCTTGGATCCGCGGCTTCGCAGGGGCAGATAAGGGAATAAAAAAGGCCCCTGATACCAGGGGCCTCCTTTATTAGAGCTAAAGACGGGAAGGTTCTTACTTCGTGTCGGCAGCTGCCGGCGCCTTCTCTTCGGCCTTCTTGTCGGCCTTCTTGTCGGCCTTCTTTGCCTTCTTTTCTTTCTTTGCCCTCTTGTCGGCCTTCTTGTCCTTTGCAGGGGCCTTCTCCTCGGCCTTTACGGGTTCAGCGGCGGGCTTTGCGACCGGAGCCTGAGCGAATGCCAAACCGGACACGGAAAGTGCGAAAAGGATCGAAACGATGATCGAGAACAGTTTCTTCATTTATGGTGTCACCTCCTTCCATTTTTTTCTTCACTTACTAACAAGAAGCATGCCAAAAACGAATATTTAATAATTATTAACAAAACCGGTTTGTTGCGACCGGGATGCGATAATGGCTGTTTTTGATCCCTCTTAAATGATGGGGAAATATTCCCCTTTTTATGAGGAAATATTCCCGCCGCCGGGGGGATCAGGGGGTGGGGAGTGCTTGTGTTTCAGGAAATGATGCAGCTTGTCACGAAAAAAATAGGCGATAATCACGGAACCGGCGCTGATAGCCACAAGAATCCAGAGTGCGCCGTGCTGATGGTAGCGCAAACAGTTGCCGCTGACGGAAAGCATGGCTGTTCCCAAGAGGCGACCGGTGGTGGAAACGATAAGAAACAACCGCGTCCGCATATGGCTCAATCCCATGATATAACAGAGGGCGTCCTTGGGAAATCCGGGTATCAGAAACATAATAAAGGTGACGATGGTTCCCTTGTGTTCCATGAAGTAGTCGTACTTTTTGAGGATCGCCGGACTGACGGCCTTTTCCACGAAAGACAGTCCCAGCCAGCGGGCCAGGGCGAAGGCAAGCCAGGAACCGACGGTAAGCCCGATGGTAGAATATAGCGTCCCCAGGACGGAACCATAGGTGTAGCCGCCGATGAATCCTGTCGCCTCACCGGGAACGGGGGCGAAAAGCACCTGGATGATCTGGAGGCCGATAAAGACGGCTACGGACAAGGGTCCGAAGGAATTGATAAACGCGATGGCCTTCTTCCGGTCCGTAAAAAACTGGATAAGATCGTAATGGATAAATAACCAGGTTCCGCCGCCGAAGAGGATGGCCAGGCAGAGAATTTTTAATATGGTGCTTTTTTTCATGGAACGAGTTTTCCTTTGCGCCGCCTGCCGCTCAGCCGGAAAAATCAATAACCCGCGGCGGGGAATCGTACGTAAGAAAGGCGACAATCGTCAAGGACAAAATCAAAACCACAGATCCGGGTAATCCGTAAATACACCGTCCACACCCATATCCTCCATCCGTTTCAGATCTTCCCCTTTATTCACGGTATAGACAAATAGTTTCAGTCCCCGGCAATGGGCGGCGGCGATAAACCTCCTATTGACCATACTCTTCCCGGCGTGAACGGCGTAAGCCCCCGTTTTTTCGGCAAACATGACACAGCGCCGGGGAACACCGGAGACGATAGCGCCGATCCTGATTTCGGGATATATGTCCTTGAAATGGAGTAATTCCTTGCGGTTAAAAGAGGAGACAATAAATTGTTCCGCCGTCATCCGGCCCGTTGTAATCGCCGTGGCGATAAGGGCGGCGACGGGAGATGCGGTTTTCGGTCCCTTCAATTCAATATTGATTCCGGCGCAATGGCCGACTAAATCAAAAACCTCTCTGAGGAATGGTGTTTTTTGCCCTTTTCCGGCATCGAGATTGCGGAGATAAGCAAGGGAACCGTCCATTACGAACCCCGCGCCGTTAGTAGTCCGCTCCAGGCGATCATCGTGGATGACGATCAGTTCCCCCTCCACGGCATAGACGTCCAGTTCAATCCACCGTGCCCCCATCGCCAGGGCCCGTTCAAAGGCCGCGAGGGTGTTTTCCGGTTCATAACCGCTCGCCCCGCGGTGAGCGAATAAGATAAAATCACCCATAAAAATATGATCTTATAGTGATTTTCTCCATACCGGGGAAAGGCTGCCGGTAAAAAAGAAACCGTCAATGGTTCCGATAGGTTCTCCGGCCATAGCGGTGTAGAACTCCCAGGCTGTTTCCCGGTAGCGGGGATTGCTCGACCAGATTACTTCCCTACAACCGGAGGCGCCTGCCTTATGAAAGACCTCGATAATCAGGACCTTGCCCAGTCCCCGGCCGCGGTAATCGGGAGCAATGAAGGCCGTTAACAGTCCCGCCGCCTTGGCGCCGGTTGAGGAGCGGTACGGATAAAACCGTGTATCGAGACAGCCGCATCCCATCACACCCGCAGGAGGACCGCCGGTGCGGTCTCGGGCCACAATATAGACGTCATCATGGATATCACTGATGCTTGTCCGCATCCGCTCTTTCGTTTCCCGCACCTCTTCTTCCTTAACCCTACCCTCCTCGGACATCCACCATCTCAGGGTAGCATCAAGCAATTCAATGTCGTCTTCTTTCAACGCCTCGACAGAAAAAAAGGGCCCTTGATCTATACGGTCAATCATAATTCGCCTCCGTCGCTAAAAAGTTGCCAGGTTGGCCTCATCTTCAATGCCCCTCTCCGAGGGTGAAAGTCATGCTATCAGAGGACGGCGGATATTGCCATGTATATGTAACGGAACAGCTCCTTGGCTATCTGATATGGGAATATTTAATTTGGTCAGGCGAAGGAGAGCAGGATCCGCACAAGTTCCTCCGGGGCCGTCTGCATGGGGTGGTGGCCGGTATTTATTTCATAAAAGGGACAGCCGGCGGTGCGGACCCGAGTGGCGGTTTGAATGATCCCCTGGTACTGGGGACCGGCGGCGCTCTTGTCGGTGCAATAAATGTAAGCCCTGGGGATGGTTCGGGCGCGGGGGTTGGCGAGGGTGAGGGGTTCAAACATGGTCCGGGCGGGATGATCGACGAACCGTGGATCTCCCTTTGGTTCCGGGGGGGG
>DYRD01000065.1 GCA_020718905.1 Syntrophus aciditrophicus
CTTTGCCGTGGCCGGCTGCAAGGCGGAAGAAATGGGCATCGGCCCGGCCTTCGCCTGCCAGGCGATTTACTCCTGCCGGGTGGTGGGAATCGAAGACCGCTACTGGGCGGGGGATATCAACCCCAACGGCGGGGCCATCGCCCTGGGCCATCCCCTGGGCTGCACGGGCGCCAAACTGACGGCCCAGCTTCTCCACGAACTGAAACGCCGGAAGGCCAAACGCGGCATCGTCTCCATGTGCATCGGCGGCGGCATGGGCCCCGCCGCGATCTATGAAATGCTGTAAAAAATAAACGTAACTAACCCCCTATCCCCTCCTTAAAGGCCCTCTCCAGTAATGGAGGGGGCCTTTCCTCACCCAGCATGGTGAGCTAATATGCGAAAAACAAAGAAAGAAATCAAAGACAAAGCTCAAATCGACTATAGGCTCGCAAATGCCCATGTTGACCCCTTGGGGAGATGCAACCATCATGCTGAATTTGGACACATTGAGCAGCTAAATGAACAAGCATCGCCGGTAAGGGGAAAACTTAAGCAGCCTAAAGAGGGATAAGCAGGAAGGTTCAAAAGACAGCGAACTAACGATAACAAGTTGATACAAATACGCATTTTCTTATTGTCGCAATTTCATCAATCGAATACGACACTAAGATTATTTAGCAATTATTCGGTTGTCACTCCCGATAGGGCCTGGTGGATCGCCTGGGCGGCCTTGCGTCCCGCCCCCATAGCGAGGATAACCGTGGCGGACCCGGTGACAATGTCTCCCCCGGCGTAGACACCGCGGCGGGATGTCTCTCCCGATTCTCCCTTGGTAATGATGTAGCCTTTTCTATTGGTCTCCAGGCCCGGCGTTGTGGACGGCACGATGGGGTTGGCCATCGTCCCGACGGCAACGACGACCGTATCCACATCAATGACAAACTCCGATCCGGGCACGGGCACAGGGCTGCGGCGTCCCGAGGCGTCCGGTTCTCCCAGCTCCATCCGGATGCATTTGACCCCCGTGACCCAGCCGTCCTTGTCGCCCAGGTACTCGACAGGATTGGTCAGGAGGAGGAACTGTACCCCCTCTTCCTTGGCATGATGGACCTCCTCCTTCCGGGCGGGCATTTCCACTTCGCTCCGCCGGTAGATGATATAGGCGTTTTCCGCCCCCAGGCGCAGGGCCGTCCGGACCGAGTCCATAGCCACGTTGCCCCCGCCGATAACGGCGACATTCTTCCCCCGGACAATGGGCGTATCGTATTCGGGAAACCGGTACGCCTTCATGAGGTTCGACCGGGTCAGGTATTCATTGGCGGAGTAGATGCCGCTCATATTTTCCCCGGGGATATCCATGAAAACGGGGGCCCCGGCGCCGACGGCAACGTAGACGGCGTCAAAACCCTCGGCAAAGAGGTCGTCGATGGTTTTCAACCGACCGACGACGGCGTTGGTGACAACCTTGACCCCGAGCTGCTTGAGATAATCGACTTCGGCCTCCACAATGGCCTTGGGAAGACGGAATTCGGGAATTCCGTATATCAGGACGCCTCCCGCTTTATGGAGGGCCTCAAAGACAGTGACATCATAACCGAGCTTGACGAGATCACCGGCAATAGTCAATCCCGAGGGTCCGGCGCCGATGACGGCCACCTTCTTCCCGTTCGGGGCTGCCACCGCCGGAATAGTAACGGCACCCCGGTCTCTTTCGTAATCGGCGGCAAATCGCTCCAGGCGGCCTATGGCCACTGGTTCACCCTTCTTGCCCAGGATGCAGGTCTTTTCACACTGATCCTCCTGGGGACAGACGCGGCCGCAGACGGCGGGGAGGCAATTCGTTTCCTTCAGGGTCCGGGCGGCCCCGAGGAAGTTTCCCGCAGCGATCTGGAGGATGAATTCCGGGATCCGGACGTCAACGGGGCAGCCCTCCACGCAGCCGGGTTTCTTGCACTGGATGCAGCGTTTCGCTTCCAATATGGCCGTCTCCGGCGGATAACCGCAGGGCACTTCGTCGAAGTTCTTCACCCTGTCCCCGGGGTCCTGCTCGGGCATCGCCTGGCGGGGTATCTTTTCCTTCTTGGGCTTGGTTGCTATTTCAGCCATCTTTATTCCACCTCAGTTTCCCTGCGACCCGCACCGGTGCCGTTCATAGGACTGACCTTCCTGTTCGCAGTACATACGCAGGCGGTTGGCCAATAAATCAAAATCAACCTGGTGGCCATCGAATTCAGGTCCGTCCACACAGGTGAATTCCGTCTTCCCCGCCACGGAGACCCGGCAGGCGCCGCACATCCCCGTGGCATCCACCATAATGGCGTTAAGACTCACAATCGTCTTGATTCCGTAAGGACGGGTCAGGTTGGCAATGGCCTTCATCATGGGGACCGGGCCGATGGCATAGACATGGTCGATCTTCTCACCGCCGTCGATAAGCTTCTGCAGGACATTGCTGACAAAGCCGTGGACGCCATAACTGCCGTCATCGGTGGCCACGATCAGTTCGTTGCTCGCCGCGCTCATTTCTTCTTCCAGGATAATCAAGGACTTAGTCCGGGCACCGATGATGGAGGTTACCCGATTGCCCGCTTCCTTGAGGGCTTTCGTGATGGGATAGATGACGCCCACTCCCACCCCGCCGCCGATGCAGACGACATGGCCGAAGTTTTCTATTTCCGTCGGGTTGCCCAGGGGTCCCTGGACATCCTGAATGTCATCGCCGGCATTCAGGGCGGCCATGAGGGCCGTCGTTTTACCGACAATCTGGAAAATAATGGTGATCGTTCCTTGCTCCCCATCCGATTCAACAATGGTCAGGGGAATCCGCTCCCCCTGCTCGTTGACCTTGAGGATTACGAACTGGCCGGCCTTACGTTTCCTCGCAATCTCCGGCGCCAGAATGTCCATCCGGACGACACTCTCCGACAGGTTCTCTTTGCTGACGATGCTGCTCAATTTGCCCCTCTCCTTTTCAAGGGGGAGGAAATAAATAACATTACCAGATCGCTTTACAAACGAAGAGGGAGCCTGAAGGGTTCCCTGCGTGCTTTCACATTACCTCGACGGACCTCAATCCTGCTTTCCTTAGTATTCTTTCGTCAACTTGTCCAGTTCCGCGAGGGAGAAGACGGGACCGTCCTTGCAGACGTACTTGCTGCCCACATTGCAGCGGCCGCACTTGCCGATGCCGCACTTCATCCGCATCTCCAGGGAGGTGATGATTTTCTCCTTGGAAAACCCCAGATCGAAGAAGACGGGGAGGGTGAAACGGATCATGATGGGGGGGCCACAGATGACCGTCACGGCGTTCTCGGAACTGGGGGCGACTTCCTTGCAAACGGTCGGGACGAATCCCTCCCGGCCCTTCCAGGTGGAGTCACCCTTATCGACGGTTACATGAAGATCGATATCGTCCCGTTGGCCCCATGCCTCCAACTCATCCTTGTAAATAAGGAGTCCCGGATTTCTCGCCCCGTAAACAACGGTGATCTTCCCGAAGCGCTTGCGATTGTCGCCAGAGATCATATAATTGATCAGGGAGCGGAGGGTCGTAAAGGCAAAGCCACCACCGACGATAACGATGTTTTTCCCTTCCAGGTATTCGATGGGCCAGGAATTGCCCAGGGGCCCCCGCAGACCCATTCTTGTTCCCTCTTCCATCTCATGGAGGGCCGAGGTCACGACCCCCGCCTTCTGAACGGTAAACTCAACGTAACCCTGCTGGGTCGGCGACGAAGCGATACCGATAGGCGACTCCCCCTTCCCGAAGATGGACAATTCGCCGAACTGACCGGGGATATATTTGTATTTCTCCTCGTCTTCCTTGTTCACGAAGGCGAAACGAAAGGTCTTGATGTCCTTGGTATCCACCTCGGTGACAATCTTGATGACCTCGACAGGATAGGGTATGTAAGGGTTTTCCATGACGTTCTCCCAGCTCTATAGTTTCGAAATATCTGCGACGATTTTCCGGATATCGGTATTGACGGGGCAATACTTGACACAGCGGCCGCAACCCACGCAGGCAATGGCATTGAAATTGTCTACGTAATACTTGAACTTGTGCATTGCCCGCTGGCGCCAGCGCTCTTTTTGAGACGTCCGGGGGTTGTGACCCGACGTTTCTTTGGTAAACATGGGAAACATGCAGGAATCCCAGTTCCGCAGCCGGCGGCCGTCACCGTCTTTCATCTCGTCGTTGATATCAAAGCAGTGGCAGGTGGGGCAAAGAAAGGTGCACGTTCCACAGGCCAGGCATTTCTGATAAATGGTGTTCCAGAAGGGATGCTCAAAGTTGACATCGAGGATGGGCTTGATGGCCTTGGCCGGGATATGTGACTTAATTTCTTGCTCCGCCTGGGCGGCGATGGCCTCCTTCTTCTCATCCGCAGCGGTATCGGCCTTGGCATCGCCAAAATACTTAAGTAGTTTCTCCCCCTTGGCAGTAACGAATTCGGCCAGATACTGATCTCCCAGGTCGACAAGGAGGACATCCGCCCCTGCCGAGGACACGGGATGCCCATCCACGGAGGTACAGAAACAGGCGGCATAGGGGGGATGAGCACAGGCCAGGGAGACGATGGTCGTCTTCTGACGCTTGTCGATATAATAAGGGTCTTTGTACTTCTCTTGATCAAAGAGCATATCCAGGAGGACAAAGCTTCTCGTATCACAGGGACGGACGCCGAAGAGGACCGCTTCGCCGACCTCCTTTTCGCCTCCCGAAAATTCCATCCCCTTCGTTGTCCGGGTATAACGGAGCATTACCTCCGACCGGGGAAAGAAAAAGTTCTTCGGGGCGTTCTTGCTGTTGGCAAATGTAACGAGCGGCTCGTCCCCTTTTTCCAGGACCTTGAAGAGGACATTGTCTTCCACCTTCACCGGGGCACAGACCGTCGTATCAGCCGCGATCTTACCGATGATCCCTGTCAGGGCCTCTTTTTTGATCAACCGTTTTTCCATATCGTCCTTCAGTATTCGAATAATGGGTTAGATGATTAAACGAGCCCGAGGCTGCTTACCAGCGGCACGGGATCCACATTGTGCAGTTTAAACCACGTTGGCGTTCCCTGCAGACCAAGGGCCAGGGCCACCAGTTCGGTGAAGTAAAAAACCGGCAGCCGCAGATTCTCACTGGCGCGGGCATCGAGATTCGTCATGCAGACGGGGCAGGCCGTGACGACACAATTCGCCCCGGCCTCTCTGGCCATGGTCATCAGCTTGTCCACCAGTTTGCCCACGATATCCGTCCGGCTAATGGTAAGACTCCCGCCGCAGCAGTCCGTTTTGTAGGACCAGGGTTTTACATCCGCCCCGAGGACCTTGAGGATATCGTCGAGCATGTAGGGGTTTTCATAGTTCTCGAACTGGCAGACCTCCGGCGGTCGCACCAGGAGGCATCCGTAGTAGGAAACAGGCTTCAAGCCACTGAGTTTTTTCGTTACTTTTTTGGCCAGGGCATCCAGGCCGACATCGCTGACAAGGATGTCGATGGGGTTCTTGACCTTCACTCCCCCTGTATATTGCTGCCCGACGATGCCCTCCACTTCCTTCTTTAGGGATTGATCATGCTCCAGATGATGCTGGGCCATCTTGAAACGGTTGAAACAGGCAGCGCAGGGAACCATGACCTCTTTCGCCTCACATTTTTCGGCAATCATAAGATTGCGGGCGGGCAGGGCTACAGACAACTTAAAATTCGTGGAATGGGCCGAGGTGGCCCCGCAGCAGGACCAGTCTTCGACCTCCTTCAGTTCGATCCCCAAGGCGCGGCTCATGGCCTTGACGGACTGATCGTACTCTTTTGCCGTGCCATGGAGGGAACATCCCGGATAATATGAAACTTTCAACACTTGCCTCCTTAATGTCGCTTACCGCGTCATGGGTTCTTCGTTTTGGCGAATATCTTCCGGATGGTATCGATATCTCTGGTCTTGGGTGAACTCAGGGACAGCTTCCCCTTCATGAACATGGAAATACCCATCCCCATATCGGAGAAGAGGTCCCCCGATTTGAGCTTATAATCAACCATCATCAAGGGCTCATTGATGCGGCCGCGGGACTTGATACTGGCGAGGAACGCCTGATGGAAAGAAAGGACGTTCTTTTCCTTCGCCCCACCGCCGGCGGCGATGGCCATTTCCCGGAGGACATCCATCATCCGGGCGATGTCCACTTCGTTGGGACAGCGGGTGATGCAGGTCTCGCAGGACGCACAGAGCCAGATGGTGGAACTGCCGAGCACTTCGCTCCTCTTTCCCATCTGGATCATCTTGACGACCTTGTTGGGATTGTATTCCATGGCAAAGGCCAGGGGACACCCGGCGGTGCATTTCCGGCAGTGGTAGCACCTCTGAATGGCTACACCGTTGATCTTTTCATTGACTTCTTCAAGAAAGGTCTTCATGTTGACTCCGTTCACCGTCCGGTCATCCTCGGTCAGGGGCAGACATCCGTAGGATTTGACCAGGATCTTTTTTCCAGTCATGCTTATGGGTTAAAGATAAAATCTTCCTTATCGTGCTCCTTGAATATGGATAGGGGCGGCGTATCTTCCAGCGAAGAACCGGCTCTGTTCTCGAACAGCTCAAAGACATCCTTGTCAATCTTTTTGAGGAATTTCCTCAGGTCAACGCCCATGGGACATACGGAGACACAGGAACCGCAGTCCACACAGCGCCCTACCATATGAAACAGCCGCATCAACTGAAAGACCTGGGTATCCGTCGCATCCTCGCCCAGACCCACCCACTGGGGCTGGC
Organism: Syntrophus aciditrophicus; assembly: GCA_020718905.1. Classification (GTDB taxonomy): domain Bacteria; phylum Desulfobacterota; class Syntrophia; order Syntrophales; family UBA8958; genus UBA8958. The sequence goes on from DYRD01000065.1 coordinate 6,744, forward strand.
TCTGTTCGACGAAACAGGTATTGCAATAGCAGGAGGGACACGCCTGCCGGCAGGCGTAGCAGCGGATGCACTTGTTCATCTCTTTGGTAAAATAGGCCCATCTCTCCGCCGTCGGCAGGTTTTCAAAGGCCTCGATCTCCGTATATTCCTGTTCCGGCTTCATGGGCGGTGCCTGCGCGCCGATCATCAGGTCCGACAGGACGGGATTATTGAACCGGCAGGTCAGGCAATTCCCGGCCAGGGCATCCTGGAGGGGAATCCGTTTTTCACCGGCGGTTGTCTTGACGAGCAGTTGGTCTCCCTCCAGGGATCCTTCCCGAATATCATCTCCCCCCGCAAGGACGGAAAGCCGCTTTCCGTCCACATAACCCGTACAGGGGACGCCTATGATGACGACTTCATCGCGTCCATACTGGCGCTCTTGGAGGTGCAGGACAATCGATCTGGTCGTGCAACCCCTCGCCACCACACCGACGATCTTCTTCTTGCGGTCTTCCGGTTTGACCCGCTTCTGGGACTCCCGGTGCTGGGAGATCAGATCATGGACAAACTTGGCCAGATTCTGGGTACAAAAGGCGTTCCATACGAGCTTTTCCGCATCCTCCGGATTCGTGATGAAGCAGGGCGTCGCCGTCAGGGGGAGCGTGCCTGTCTCATAACCGACCAAGACGCCCACCTTTTTTTCTTCCAGGAGCCTTTTTGCCTCTTCCCTTAGCTTTTTGTCAATGTTTTCCACTTTATATGAATCCTCAAAATATTATTGGGAACAGATGTAAAATCCGCCCCTGGTCTTGTCCCTACAGCTTATTAACCAGTTTCGACGCCGGACCCAAGGCGCGGACCTTGGCGGTTACGCCCTTGATGACATTGGCAAAACGCTCTCCCTCCGAGGCGGAAATCCAGGTAAAGATCGTCCGGTCTCCTTCCAGGCCGATGTAGTCCAGGAATCTTTTCAACGCCGCAAACTTGCGGCGCGCCACTAGATTCCCCGAAATATAGTGGCATTCACCGGGGTGTCAGCCGGAAACCAGAACGCCATCGGCTCCCGTCTGCAGGGCTTTCACGATGTAGAAAGGGTTGATCCTTCCCGTGCAGGGAACGCGAATAATGCGCACATTCGGCGGATACTGAATCCTGCTGATACCAGCCAGATCGGCTCCGGCGTAAGTACACCAGTTGCAGACAATGGCAACGATTTTGGGTACCCATTCCTTGCTTGCTAAATTTTCAGCCATATATTCTCCTTCCAGTGGCGATGCTGCTTTAGCGGCCGTTAACCTCAGTTTATATATTATATATCTGTTCCAGCTCTTCTTCGTTGGTGAAACCGTTGAGATCAACGGCGTTCATCCGGCACGAGGCGGTACAGACTCCGCAACCCTTGCAGAGAACGGTGTTCACTTCCGCGCAGGCTTCTACAATGTTCACGGAGATGGCGCCGAAGGGACAGTTCTCCTCGCAGAGGCCGCAGGCGGCGCATCTTTCCTTGTTAACAAAGGCGGTTTTCCCTTCCGCTTCGATAAAATCCTTCGTCAAGATGGTGCAGGCCCTGGACACCGCCGCGTTGGCCTGGACGATGGCATCCTCACTGAGCTTCGGCGCATGGGACATGCCGCACATAAACACGCCGTCCGTAGCAAAATCGACGGGGCGCAACTTCACGTGGGCCTCGAGGAAGAAGCCGTCCTGGTTCGTCGGGACCTTGAGCATCTGACCGATTTCGGCATTTTCCGGGTTGGGAACCGTACCGACGCTGAGGGCCAGGAGGTCGGTCTTGAACTCCACCGGGGCATTCATGACGGGGTCGAAAATCCGGATGGAAAGCCGGTCGCCTTCCTGGACAACTTCCGGCTTCCGGTCTTCGTCATAGCGGATGAACTGGACATTCAATTCCCTGGCCCGATTGTAGAAATCTTCCTTGAGACCGAAGGTGCGGATGTCGCGATAGATGATGGTGACATCTTTGCTGGGGTCCATCTCCTTTAGCTTCAAGGCGTTCTTCATGGCCTCGGAACAGCAGTAGCGGCTACAGTAGGGCCGCTCGGGGATCCGGGAGCCCACGCACTGGATCATGGTGACGGATTTGGCCTGGGCGGCCCGTTCGTCCTTTTCGGCAATCAGCTTCTCCAGTTTCCGCTGAGTGACGACCTGGGCAGACTGGCCATGGAGGTATTCCTTCGTAGCGAACTCATAACCTCCCGTAGCGACGATGACGACGCCGTGCTCAAATTGCTCGTCCCCGTCCTGCGTGGTAATGGTGGTCTTGTAATTGCCGATGAAGCCTTCGATCTTCTTGATCGTCGCCGCGGTATACGCGTGGATGAGCTTGCTGGCCTTCACTTTTTCCAGGAGGCTGCTCAAGTGCTTACGGGTGTCCAGACCTTCGAGGGTGAAATAGAGGTGGCGGTAATTACCGCCCAGGACAGGCTCCTTCTCCACGATATATGACTCGTACCCCTGATCCGCCAGGGACAGGGCCGCCGTGATACCGGCCAAGCCGCCGCCGATGATCATGGTCGCATGATTGACCGATAGCTGGCCGGGCTTCAGGGGTTTCAGGAACTGGGCCTTGGCAATGGCCATCCGTACGAGATCCTTGGCCTTTTCGGTGGCCTCGACGGGTTCGTGCATATGCACCCAGGAATCCTGGTCCCGAATATTGGCCATCTCGAAGAGATAGCGGTTGAGTCCCGCCTTCTCGCAGTTTTCCATGAAGAGGCCTTCGTGGGTCCGGGGGGAACAGGAGGCGACCACGACGCGGGTCAGGTTCTGTTCTTTGATCACCTCGCCCATCTTCACCGCCGTATCCTGGGAACAGGTAAAGAGGTTGTCCGTGGCAAAGACGACATTGGGCAGGGTCTTGCAATATTCCACTACTTCGGGGACGTTGACGACGCCGCCGATATTGATGCCGCAATGGCAGACAAAGACGCCCGTCCGCGGGCCGATCCCCCGGAGGTCCGACTCGAGGGGCAAATCTTCCTCTTGAGTCATCGTCCCCCGCCGCGAGGCCAGGATTCCTGAGGCACACGCGGCGGCGCTGCTGGCCTCCATGACGGTCTCGGGGATATCCTTGGGTCCGCCGAAGGCGCCGCAGACAAAGACGCCGTCCCGGGACGTTTCGACGGGATTCTCCAGGGCCGTCTTGCAGAAGCCGTGTTCCTCAAGATCGATGCCCAGCGCCCCCGCCAGTTTGCCCGCTTCCTTGGGCGGACAAAGTCCGACGGAAAGGACCACCATGTCGAATTCTTCCTCGATGAGGCTCCCGTCTTCCTGGACGTATTTAAGCAACAGGTTCTTAGATTGCTGGAGTTCCTTAATTGTCGAAGGCATGGAGCGGATATACCGGATGCCGTATTCGTCCTTCGCCCGGTTCACAAAGCGGTCGAAGTCCTTGCCGTGGGCACGAATATCCATGAAGAAAATGGTCGGTTCCAGACCCTTGGCGTGTTCCTTGCCGATGATGGCCTCCTTGGTGGCATACATGCAGCATACGGAGGAACACCAACTGTTGCCGCAGGAGGTATCCCGGGAGCCGACGCACTGGATGAAGGCAAGCTTTTTCGGCTCCTTGCCGTCGGAGATCCGCTGGACATGACCGAAATAGGGTCCCGATGCCGAGAGGATACGCTCGAACTGAATACTGGTGACCACGTTCTTATATTGACCGTAACCATATTCGCCGCGCAGACCGGCGTCAAAGACCTCAAAACCGGGAGCGGCAATGACGGCCCCGACTTCGATGGTTTCTTCTTCAAAGGTATCATCGTGGTTGATGGCCTTGGCGATACAGGCATCGACGCACTGGTAACACTCGGAACAGATGCCGCAGGCCAGGCAGCGCTTCGCTTCGGCCACGGCTGCTTCCTCGCTGAACCCGACGCCGACTTCATCGAAGGTCGCCCGCCGCGTTTCCGGCTTCAGGTGGGGGTATTTGACCCGCGCAACCTTATCGATCCTGGAGACATCCGCCTTATCAGCCAGATCTTTTGTCCAGTCTTGCTCGCGGCCGGCCTTCACATCCTCGCCCCGCAGATAGCGATCGATGGAAACCGCCGCTTCCTTGCCGGCAAAAACGGCCTTGACGACGGTCTGGGGACCCGTTACGACATCGCCGCCGGCAAAAACGCCGGGCACATTCGAGGCGAAGGTTACGGGATCGACATCGAAGCTTTTCCATTTATTGATGGAGATGCCGCTTTCTTTGGGAACGAAATCGAGGTCCGCCTCCTGGCCGATGGCAGGAATCAGGGACTCGCAGGGAACGATGAATTCCGACCCCTTGATCTCCACGGGACGGCGGCGACCGCTCGCATCGGGCTCGCCGAGTTCCATGCGGGTGCACTCCACGCCCGTGACCTTCCCGTTCTCACCGACGACGCGCTTGGGGGCTACGAGGAATTCCATCTTGATGCCTTCTTCCAGAGCCTCTTCGATCTCTTCGGGAGAAGCGGGCATTTCGGCGCGGGAACGGCGATAGAGGATGAAGACGTCCTTGGATCCCGTGCGGATGGCCGTTCTAACGGCATCCATGGCGACATTCCCGCCGCCCACGACGGCGACCTTGTCGCCGAGGAAAACCTTCTCTCCCAAGTTCACCCGTTTCAAATAATCCACACCGTGGATAACGCCCTGCATCTCTTCGCCGGGGATATCCAGCTTGCTGCTGTTGACGGTTCCACAGCCGATAAAGACGGCGTCGTATTCCTGCTGGAGCTTCGCGAAGGGAATGTCCTTGCCGATGGCCTTGTTCAGGTGAATCTTGACCCCGAGATCTTCGATGACCTTGATCTCCGCCTTCAGGACGTCCTTCGGGAGGCGATATTCGGGAATGCCGACGGCGAGCCAGCCGCCCGCCACGGGGAGGGATTCAAAGACCTCGACGTCATAGCCCTCGGCGGCCAGATAGTAGGCGCAGGTGAGGCCCGCAGGACCGGCGCCGACGACGGCGATCTTCTTGCCCTTGCTTTCTTTTTTCTCGGGGATGTAGCGCGTTTCGTCCTTCAAATCCAGGTCGGCGACAAAGCGCTTCAGATGCATGATGTCGATGGGGTCTTCCACTTTCCCGCGCATACAGGCCGTCTCGCAGGGATGGTTGCAGACCCGGCCGCAGACGATGGGGAAGGGATTGTCTTTTTTGATCAGCTTCAGGGCTTCCTTGTATTTACCCGTCGCAATCAGGGCCAAGTAACCCTGGACACTGATATGGGTAGGACAGGCGGCCTTACAGGGAGAGGTCCCGAGCTTGTCGATGGCAAAACCGCTGGGAATTGCCTGGGGGAACTTGCGATAGGTGGCCTGACGCTCGGAGAGGTTTTCATTGAATTCGGAGGTGACGTTGATGGGGCAGACCTTGGCACAGTCACCGCAACCGGTACATTTATCGAGGTCAATGAACCGCGGGGCCTTGGTCATTTTGACCTTGAATTTTCCCGCTTCCCCCTCGACGGCGTCGACCGTGCGCCGGGTCAGGATCTCCACATTCGGATGACGGCCTACCTCGACCAGTTTGGGGGAAAGGATGCAGGCTGAGCAATCATTGGTGGGAAAGGTCTTGTCAAGCTGGGCCATGACGCCGCCGATGCTGATGTCCTTCTCGATGAGGTAGACCTTCAAGCCGGAATTTGCCAAGTCAAGGGAGGCTTGAATTCCGGCAATACCTGAACCGACAACCATTACCGCGCCGATTTTTTCATTGTCTTTTATCACTTAGGCACCTCAAAGATGAGTATATTCGGGTTTATGTATTCGCAGAGATTTGAGTAATTACCCCTCTTCCCCTTTTACCTTTTATGAGCCGGAGACCGACGGAGCCGCTATCACGATTAACGCCGCCTGTCAAGAATAAATCTTTTTTCAGCGGTGAAAAATATTGAAAGAATTAAGGTAATGTTCCTGATGTGATCTTGAGAGCACATCCATCAAGGACGCTGACTTCCGGCCCGTCAGATAATATGTGGTCTGGGTTACAAACCGCTTACAAAAACAATTCATTGTATTTTTCTAAGTATTCGGTGATAATCATTTAAAACATTCAGGTTTCGGAAGGCGATTTTTCGAATGACCGGGTGTGTGGGCTCCTTCCTGAAATAGGTAACTTGACAGAATTATTAACATAAAAGATTTCTAATGGTACTCTCGACGATCTGGTTAATTGGTTTTAAAAGAGCAGCTATAAGGACACGCCAAATCTTTCCGCATAAGGGGTACAATTTCTCGTCAAATTCTGATAAACTGTTTTAAAGAATATTGGGAGAGGGATGATGAGAGTTGAGATCAAACCTGAATTGCTGCGTTGGGCGCGAGAGCGCGCCGGGTCCAATCCTAGTGATCTGGCTAGTCGCTTTCCTCAGATCGAAGCCTTGGGAAAAGGAAACTCTTTCCCAACACTCAAACAAATCGAGCGTTTCGCAAAGGCCACCTATACACCTGTGGGTTTTCTTTTCCTCCCCGAGCCGCCTGTCGAACAGGTCCCCATTCCTGATTTCCGGACCATCGACAATGAGTTTGCGAGGCGCCCGAGCCCCAATCTGCTCGATACTATTTATGTCTGCCAACAACGGCAGGAGTGGTACCGAGACTTCATGAGGTCGATGGGAGAAGAACCACTGCCCTTCGTTGGCTCTGTCAGCTTGATAAATGGCATTGAAGCGACGGCGGCGAATATTCGGCACGCCCTTGGTTTCGATCTCGAAGAGCGCAAGAAAATCCCAACATGGACTGAAGCCCTCCGCCGTTTCATCCAACAGGCAGATGAAATGGGCATCCTAAAGTTATGTGCAGCGGCGTGGTGTTGAACAACAACCGGCGGAATCTCGATCCGGATGAGTTTCGCGGGTTTGCTATTGCAGATGACTTGGCGCCCCTGATTTTTGTCAACGGCGCGGATACCAAGGCGGCCCAAATGTTCACACTGGCTCATGAACTGGCGCATGGATAGGTGAGTCTGCCCTCTCTGACGTTCAGGCTGCGTGGGTTTCGGGGCACAAGGTTGAGCGCTGGTGAAACCGGGTTGCTGCCGAACTCCTGGTACCGATTGCTGTTCTCAAGGATGAATATCGTAAGAGCACTGATCTGGATACTGAAGTCGCGCGCCTTGCGAAGTGTTTCAAGGTAAGCACACTCGTCATTCTTAGGAGAATTCACGACGCTGGCGGTCTGACCAAAGAGCAGTTCTGGCAGGAATACAGAAAAGAACTGGGGAAACTGATGTCCATCACCAAAGGTAGCGGCGGCAATTTCTACCTGACGCAGGCGGCAAGGGTTAGCAAACGCTTTGCACGCGCCCTCGTGGTGAGAGCGGGTATGGCAAAACTGGACAGGTGCATAAGTGGGAGGATTGTTC
>DYRD01000176.1 GCA_020718905.1 Syntrophus aciditrophicus
TGGGGCAAAAGTTTTCGGAAAAGAGTCTGAGAAAGAACCCGTCGCGAGATCTTTCAGACCCGGGATCTTCGATTTTCAAAAGGGTTTGTCTCAGTCCGAGCAGGAATGCGAAGGAAAAAATAAACTTGATGACTTTCTTCGTGGTGAGAATTCTGCCCGACTCCTTCGGGCCGGGATCTTCGACTTTGTGACACTGCGGCTTAGTGCGAAAAAATGAATTTAGAGTTTCCCTTTGATGAAGCTTACGCCCTTTCTCACGAACTCGTCCCCATCGGGGCATACATCGTGGAACATTCCCCGCGAATAGGCGAAATCGCCATCCCTTATCGAGCTGTTGTAGGTCTCAAGTATGATATGTCCTTCAAGCGACAATTAGAAATTCCCTTGGCGACAATTAAAAATACCCACGGATTCCACATGTCTTTTTCCCTGTATTCCTCCTTGTTTTGGTTTTCCTGTCTTTGTCTTTTCTTTGGTCTTTGAGCGGAGGGGGTTCTATCTGCCGGAGGCAGACCCCTCCGCTCCTCCTTGGATTCCATGTATTCGTCTTCCTGCTTCCGGGATTCCCGGTTGACCTGTTGGAAACCCCTTCTTTCCTGCGGGCCGCCGGTTTTCCCGTCAGTCGTCGTCCTCCGTGGAGAGTGTCTTCCTCTTCCTGGCGTGCATCTCGCGGATGCTGTTGTTGTTGAACTCGAGGATGACCGAATGATGGACCAGCCTGTCTATGGCGGCCATTGTCGTCATGGGATCCTTGAAGATCCTGTCCCATTCGGAGAACACCAGATTGCTGGAGATCATCACGGACTTCCTCTCGTAGCGTTCGGAGAGGAAGGTGAAGAGGACCTCCATCTCGTCCCGGTTCTGCTGGACATATCCGATGTCGTCGATTATGACCACGTCGAACCTGTTGTACCTCTGGAGCTGCCTGTCCAGCGCCATGCGCTGCCTTGCCGCCAGCAGTTCCTGGACAAGCCTGAAGGTCGGAATGAACAGCACCTCGTACTGGTGCCTGAGTATCAGCTCGTGCCCCAGGGCCGCCAGGAAATGCGACTTGCCCCGGCCTGGGAGCCCGAAGGCGAGTATGTTCTCCGCCCTGTCGACGAAGCCTCCGTCCAGGAGGGTCGGCAGCATCCTCGCGCATTTTTCGGGAAGGAGCTTCTCGTCGAGAGACGCCAGCGTCTTGCCTGCGGGAAGCCTCGAACTTGACAGCAGTCTCCTGGTCTTCCTGTCGTGCCGCGCCTGGTATTCGTTCTCGCAGAGGTACTGGAGGAACCTGCGGTATCCCCAGTTCTCCTTCTCCGCAAGGGCCAGCGAGTCACCGTATATCCCGGCGGCGGTCGTGAGGTTGAACGACTTCAGGAGCAATACCAGCGGATCAGTTGGCATGGTGCAGCCCTCCTTCACATTTGAGAAGGCCGTCGTATATGAAGAACTCCGGACTTCCGACATTCACCTCCGGGAACTCCGTGGGAATGTCCAACCCTTTCCTGACCGCGGACACGGAGACAACCCCGCATTCCCGTATCAGAGACCTGAGGATCTCCGAGACCTTCTCCTCGCCGTTGTTCGCGGCAAGGGAGAGTATCTCGATGTATTCCCTGTCGGCGGACATGCCCGCCCGCCTTCCGGACAATATCCCGTACGCCTCCCTGAACACGTCACCGGGGAACAGCTGGTCCCTGTAGCGGCAGCCGGCGAACGCGCCGGGCTTGCGCCGCAGAGACTCGACGACGTGCCTGTAGTCGACGCGGTATTCCTGTCCTGCGTTCTTTTCCATGCTTGCTATCTTCATCCTTCCGGAGAACACGTCTATCCTGTCCTCGTGTATCCGCACCCTTACACGGCATCCCCTGAGCCTCGGCGGCACGCTGTAGGCCACATTCCCTACGCGGACGGTGCCGAACGCGCTCACTGTCTTCTCCTCCTCGGTGTATTCAGGAAGCCTGGTCTCGGGAAGGGGCCGCATAGCATCAAGCTCCTCACGGACCTTCTCCGTCCTGTTCCCGTTCACCTTCACAATCAGTTCCGCAAGGAACCGTCCGTATTCCTCGACACTGCCAAAATCACGGCTTCCGCGCAGGGACAGGTGCTGGCCTATGCGCCGCTTCAAATGTCCGTTTGCTGCCTCGATATCACCGTTTTCATCGGGGCTGTTGACGTTTATGCAGCGCGGCTTCACGCCGTAGTGTTCAAGGAATGTCGCGTATTCGTGGTTGAAGCTGCGCCCTTTCCCTTCCTTCCCCGTCTGGTGCGTGGCCGCACTGCTGTTGTCCGTCTGCAGGATCTCCGGCACAGCCCCGAGGCGGAACACCGCCGACTGGAAGCCCTTCTTCAGCGAACTGAAACTCTCGGACAATGCGATCTCCGCCCATTCCCAGTTGGAATACGTCATGACCGCATGGCAGAGCAGGTGCTTGAAATGGACTCCGCAGATGGTGATTCCGATCTCGTTCATGCTCGTCCAGTCAAGCTCCATCAGCCTGCCGGGAACATGGATCTGCGGGATGCTCACGACCTTCGCGCTCCCGTTCATCATCTTCCATTCCTTCACACGGCGCTCCAGCGTCCTCAGCTGCCCGTCCTGGAACCTGCCGGGATATTTCTCCTGCAGATGCCTGAACACCGTCAGCGGCTCAAGATCGTCCGCGTTCCCGAGCATCCCCTCTATCTCCGCTGCCACCCCGGCAAACGGATCCTTGCGCGTGCGCCAGCCGTGTGGCCTAATCCTCTCGGACGGACTCTTCCCGCCCTTTATGTACTTCGAACCGGTCTTCCGGTCCATACCCGCCTTGATCGAACTCATCGTTATCTCCTTCGTCCTGTTAAATTCGGATACCAGCTTCCGATATTGTGTCTCATTGATCATGCACATCCTTCCTGATTGGCTGTTGTCTAAATGAACAATAGCCTCCCAGGACGATGTCCTTTGCCAGTTATCCGCGGGTATTTTTAATTGTCGTCAACGGGTAAATATAATTGTCGCGCGAGGAGCGTCCGACGAGGCCACGTTTACAAGGTTGCGTAGTTCCGCTATAATCTTCCTC
>DYRD01000019.1 GCA_020718905.1 Syntrophus aciditrophicus
ACGATTAAACAAGGGCAAGGTAACGTTTTTTTCACAGAAAATTCACAGAAAGTTCTTTTTATTCTTCTTTTTTAATGTATCATTTTATTTATGGAAAAGACGCCTAAAGTTCATATAAAGATGTCCCTGAAAGAGTATACAGATCGACAGGCCGCTCGCGCCAAGAACCCTTTCAAATTTGCGCTTTACCCAACCCCGGTGCTGGTCGCTTTACTTATTCCCTTTGCCATCTTTGTCATGACCATCCTACTATATATTTTATACATAAAAGGAGCCAGTGAATGAGCTTCCCTATGACTGACATCATCGTTGGTTTCTTTTTATTTCTATTGATAGCTAATGGCGCATATCAGGGATTTTTACGCAGCGCGGTCGGTCCGGCTTCCATTATGGTGGCCTCTTTAGCCGCTTGGATCATTTTCATCACCACAAAGAACATCGGTGCAACATTACTGGTAGGATTATTAGGACCTTTTATTCTGGGATGGGGCTTTAGCTTTCTTTTTAAATTGTTCTTACCCAAACACGAAACGCCTGTGCCTTCATTGATAAGCCGTGTTGCGGGTGCTTTATTAAGTGTAGGCTGGGGAGCGCCGATACTGGCAGGGGGGATAATTCTTTTAGCGCTGATACCGATCCAGCATCCAACGCTCATTTCGATGCGTGAAGATATTTCCCGCTCTGTTGCTTACGCGGTCATGGCACCATTGGTCCATCTTCCAGACCCTCGAAAAACAATGAACGACGAAAAACAAAACCAAGAAGCTGCTGATGACCTTACAAAAGATCCTCGTTTTCAAGAAATGCTTCAAGACCCTGAACTGCTTAAAGCGATCGAACACAAAGATTTTACCAAGATCTTATCAGATCCCAGGATCATGGCACTGAACATGGATCCTGCTTTTGTGATGAAAGCATTAAAAGCCGCGAACAAGAAATCATTTTTCCCAACAACCTCCAAGACGTCATATGACGATCAATAACGGTTGGACCATCATTAAGCATGTATCGTGCCTGACCACCAATGCTGCCGCCACTCTTCAGTGAAATTCTTCTGTAAATACTGGTAGATCCCGTCTTTGTCCTGATCCTTGATACGGTTAAAAGACAGACCGTAAACATACCGGCCATTCTCCTGCCTGCTCCAGCGCACATCCGCCAGCACATCCATCTCCAGCCCGTCCATAAGCGATACGACGAGCCGAAGCACGGGTTTGAGCGGAAGCGCATCCGCAAAAGAAAGGCACATCCCCTTGAAACTGAGATCCTCGAGGCAACATGTTGCCTGCGCGGCATCATTCTCCACACGCACTGCGGTCTGACGTTGAACGCGCCATCTAGGGACTGTCCGTTGTTCTGTCATAGCCGCTCCTTTCCGAGGGGGACTCCCTCATGACCATGATTATCTGCGATCAAAACTGCCGACGAAATACCTGTCGTTATATCCACAAACACCCGGCCTGAACCCTGTGACGAAGCGGTGTCGTTATCACGGATCTTTTCGATCTTCTTCAGGATCATCTCCTTAAGCTCGACATCCGACGCGTCAAGTTGATAATAAGCCCTAAGGAGGAATGTTGCCGCACCGGACGGTCCGAAGAACTCCACGAGCGCCTGCCTCAACAATGCCGCATCAACCCTGAAACGGTCCTGTGGACGCTTCACCTCTCTCATCCCCAAACCTAGCGTTTTAAGTACATCAGCCTCGAGCACCTTACGCACCCCGGAGGTGAACGCAACGATCTTCGCGCGCAGAACACCCTCCTGATCGTTTTGTTCTGCCTATCAACTGGATATCCTCACTCGAATGTAAGATAAGCCTGACCAATTTATTCGGCAAATATTTTGCGAAGATCTGCGCGGTATTCACCACGAAGACAATGTCGCCCATCCCGGCCATTCTCTTGTGCATGATCACATTGATCGCATTGAAATCTTCCGGGCCAAGGACTAAATACGGGAACTTCACCTTGAGCGCCTCAATGGCGCCTTTGAACGTCCAGCCGAGACCCTGTTCAAATAACATCAACCAGTCAGAGGTTTTCGTCACAGCCGCATTGGGGGCATTGATGGTAAGTACACCGTCGCTGATGGCAACACCATTGAAGGCAGCCCCTTTGTCAACAACGACCCTGGTCAGATCCCGCGCGCCCTCATGGAACAAAAGGACATTGACCGCACGTAACAGATCCACAAAAGGAAGGAGCTGCCGGGCCGCCCGTTCGATCCTTTTTTCATAAGGAACATGGATATCAAACGTGACACGGCTTTTATCAGAAAGGCTTCTTTTCTTGCCCTGAGTGAGAACATTTTCCAACTTGGCTTTATAGTCAGGGTCAGGGGTGATCCCAAAAGAATCGAATGCCTTAAAAAGTGTATCGAGCTGATCAATATTCGAGCGGAAATAATTGAGACTGGCGGCAACTGCCTGCTGATGCGGATCAACAACGACGTGGTATTCCTGAAGCTCTGAGAGCTCATGATACACAACATCCTCCATCAGCTGAACAAAACAGGAACGCTCGGGGCTTTGCGTTTCAAAAAGAGGCGCCCGTACCGCGAGTGCTTTCATGACCGCGGCCTTGCCGGGGATCGTTGAAACATCCGAGATCTTGCCTGATCTTGTCTCATCGACAAAAATAAATAATTTCGCGCTGTCTTTCTCAAGGATACTATCAAAATACTTTCGCAAATTAGCCAGCGCCTCGGGCGTTATCTCTTTTAAGGAAGGCTCTATGACGGCCGGATAAGTAGAACATCTTGTGGCCGGTAAAACCAACGCAGGAAGACACTCGGCGGGGAACCTCGCGTCCCCTGCAGGCTTCACCTTCACGGTCGTCGCTGCCGAAAAACAACTGCCATTTAAATTCGTTTGGGATATCCAAAGACCTGCTGAATCCCCGACAATAGCTTCCACATTATGACGGACCCGCTCAACTTCTTCCGGCATTCCCTGCACCAGAAGCCAGTCCGTTAAATTCGATGTATAAACGACCTTGCTCACTGCTTGCTCAAGTTCGAGTTGCTGCAATAATCCGGGATCGGCCCAGTTACCGTTCATAACACGGATCCCGCCCTCGTTTACGACCAGCCTTAATTCCTGGAACATGTTCTCATTGGACAGCCAGTCGCGACCTTGGCTCGCGTCCAACGACATCGCCGACAATTTCTTCAGATCCGTCTCCAGGCGATACCCCAAAAGCCGCTGTTCAAGGAACTCCCCGGCGTTCCTGCGATATTCTTCTGGTAAAAGCGTCAGAAAATCCTTAATAAGTTTATTATCATACGCAGGTCCCAGCAAGCCCAACCCCCAGGAATGACCTTTCCTTTTTTTCAAGATGAATGCCGCAATGTCTTCCAGTAATGCGTCCAGCAAACCCTTCATCTGCCATCGTAGCGGATCGATCCCAGCCATATTACAAAGGAATTCAAACCTGGAAGCAGACCTTCCGACTAGAAACAGGATATAAGGAAGGAACACGTCACTTACAAAAGGATTGATATCAATGATGTACGCCTGCTTGAATCTGCCGGTGAGAATATGCGTGAAGACCTGACGGGAAGAAGATACGCCGTAATACACAGCGTTCTTCCCGGCAACTCGCTCAATGGCGTCAAGCGAAGTATACCAGTCCGGCTCTGTACCGGAAAAATAGGTGGCATCCTGGAGACTGTTGAACACTTCCAGTTCCGGACGTGTCATGCCGGCAGGATGGGTCCTGAGGAACCACGAGCCGTCTTTGGCCAGGCGCTGTTTGATGTCAACCATCATAAATTCCCCGTAAGCGCCGACCAGCAGCACTCCCGCGATCGCCGACGGGCCCGTCATCCCCCCCGCGTCAACCAGTGAAAAGACCCTGGCAAGGAACAGCCAGAGGAATATCCCGACCGCCAACAGCGCGACAGCCCCCACGGCCAGGACAACGACCACGACAGGATTCGTATACCCGGCTTTACCACTGCGAAGATCCTTTTCTTGCGAGACAACGGATGTCCGGTCGATCCAGTCATTCGCTTCTCCCTGATGCCACCTCAAGCGGGGCACAACAGCCTCTGCCACGACTTGTCGGTCGAGGATCAATTCCTTGCCTTCAAAAGGAAGGACGACCGCGGGGCTTATCCCTGGCTGTGACAGGGAACCATCTTTTCTGATCTTCACCGGTGTCCCGCTGTTCCACAGAGCATCAAACCCGAGGGCGTAATCCCTGCCGCCCGACTGCTCAAGCAGGCGGAGAATACCGGGGAGAATGGCAATATCCTGCCCGTCCCATGTCTGCACAAAGACCGTGCCCGGAAGGTCAACCGGAAAGTCGCGCCCGTTATCACCGACGACAACAAGATCGCGCGCGGGATCAATGATCCCCAGTTTTGCAACAGCCGTTTTGTACGACTTCACTTCAGGCAGGTCACCGAAAGAACGCATCCCGAGTTCAACGCGGGTGAACACCCGCTCCTCCGGAAAGAAGCCGGCAAGCCCGAGGTCATCGAGCGCTCTGCGCAACCCCACGGGCCAACGGGCTGTCGCGAGCGCCAATACGGCCCCCTCCTTCACAAGCGCCTCACAACAGGCCTGTGCCCCCTGCTTGACAATATCTCCTTCAAGCCCCTTCGAGAGCGTTCCATCGAGGTCGAACACGATCCCCTTGCGGGAAGAAGGAACAAGCGCGCGCAGGACATCAAGCAGCCGGGGCTGTGAATTACTGACCGCGATGATGACATCAAAATGCTCGTCCTGCCCGAGCTGGGCGAGTTTTTCAGCAACAAGGTCCCGAGCGAATCGTTCGGCGCGAGGCCAGTCGATCTCCTCCCGGCCGATCGCCGGTTCCTGGCGGGCGACCGCGAGCACTTCATCAGAGAACAGGAAATCCACCGACTCCTCAAGGGATATTTTCCAGACAAACCCCTTGTCCGTGACCTTGAGCTCTGTTTTAGACAAGGGGTGCTTCTGCAAATACGCCCTGATCGCCGAAACAACGAACCCGTTATCATTCTCACCGAAATAAACAAGATTGCGGATATGCGCATACGCCCTGTTCTTCACGAGGACCAAAAGATGCGGCATCTTGTTCCAGGAGATCCCGCCGATGACCTGCTGATAAAGCTTGTGCAGGCCCATCGTGTATTTGAATTCAAAGATCGCGTTCTCGCTCACCGCGTCGAATTCCTTGACCCGGTCGCCCATGGGAACTTTCACGTTCATACCCGTCATGCCGCCGAACGACAATCCCTGCAGGATCGTCCCCTGCCTGATGACCGTCTCGTACACGCCCGAGATCTCGCCGGAGATCCCCAAGACCTTCGGCATATTCCCCAGAGAGACGGCCGCATCCGCAAGCGCCTTGCGGATATACTCCCTGATGAGCGCCTCGGCCGCGCCCGTATAAGACCACAAGGCCCGGACCTTGCGCGCAAAGTGATCGGCCCTGAAACCGACGCGGGAATATTCAGGGCGCCCGGCGGTGCCCTGCTCGATGACGGCAAGCGCGCGTTCACGCTTGTCCTCATCCTGCTGTGGCTCGGCCGGGAGAACAGATGCCGGAACCACCGCGGGCTTGCGCGCGGCGACCACTCCGGGACACTCCCGGCGATAATGTTCGACCACCGCCATGGCGCGGGCATGATCGCCGTAAAGAAGGGCGGCCAGCTCATGCAGGCATATTTCATCGACGGGGAAAAGACTGTTAGTGGCAACAATAATGACAGGGGAGGCAGGATCTTCACTATTAAGACCGTTGAATATAGCCGTATGGTCGGGCCCGGCGCGGACCTTGAGAACTTTCCTCATCCGTTCAAGCACCGCGGCATCGGCAGGATAACTCCTCCTGTACCAGGAAAGCATTTTACGGAACCACGGCTGTGACTTGACGCCTGAAAAACCGCTGAAACCCGCCGCGCTGATCTTTTGATACAACGCCCGACATTCCTCTGGTGTGTGGCCGTCCCGCGGCCAGGCAGGATCGGAATGCCCCAAAAGCCGGGACTGCGAAAGTCCTGTTTTACTTAATCGCTTCAGGAAATCGAACAACAGTTCAACAAACTCCCCGGGATCCTTGAGAGCCAGCTCCCTGCTGTCGGTACCGAATTCATTGCTCAGCACATCAACACGCGAATGGAATGAATGATACGAGCGGCCCCTGCAAGAATTCTCTCCGTCATCCGTCGGCAACATGGTCACGCGCAATTGCCGCGGTACCACCTTGCCCCAGTCGACCCTGAAATCTTCCTTCTGTCGGACCTGCGGATCCCTGAGCTCGGCGCTATGATCAATGACGATCTTGTCCCGTATCACATTAAGATGTTCACGCACTTCACGATCGCGAATATCCTCGATCTTAAAAAGAAGCTGCCGCCACTCGTCATGCGTGATCCCGTATTCCAACAGAGCTTGCCGCAATCCGGCTTCTATTTTTTCTCTCCCTTCAAGCGACTTTTGAGCGCCCTCCCGCAACAGTCCGCGTGGTTCTTCTTTATGCCGCCTGGGAAGATGTTCAAGGGCCTGGATCATTTTCTTGCGATAGTTTCTCTCAAGGAACATACAAAAAGGATGATCCGGCTGAGATCCCGATCCCTCTGAAGCGATCATAATGGCTTTAGCCAGATTTAAAGACTCCGGCAAGCCGACCCCTTCCGTCTCATTACTCACAACAACCCTCATCCAATTCATAAAATTTGTACTGCTAGAAAGCTCATCAATGATCAGACGATCTATCAGGTCCCCAAGTATCAATAAAATTTCTTTTGCCTGGGATTCATCATCTGCTAAAAGACACAACCCTTCAAAAACAGGCTGCATCTGTGTTCTAAGCTCCATCCGTTTTTCAGAAACAACTGCAGTCAATAAAAGCCCATACGCGCTTTCTCCCCGAAAATCGGGAGTATGATCGTAGCGCTGAAGAAAGACTTTTAGACAACCGGGAGCGTGCTCTTGCAGACGGATCAAAAGATCCGTCAAACAATAACGGCGCCGAGGATCCTGCTCTAAAAGTTTACACGCCTCCATCTTACGCAATGCCCCGCGCACTTTTGACAGGGAGTATAAGGCCCCATCAGGCTTTTTCCATACCCTCTGAACATCCTGCGCGACAAAAGATCTGCTCGGATGATCTTGGGACCTGCTAAAAAGAGATCCGGAAATAATATGGTAAAGCTCCTCGAGCCCGCCGGGCTTGATGTTTCTTTTTATTCCTGCCTCTTCATTGGCCTTTTTCCGAACTGTTGTCCGCTCTCGGGACGAAGATATTTCCAGGGAGTGGATAGCTTCTTTATCCTGCTTTTCGATCACGATCCCCATATTGCTCGGTGGAAGGGCGATCGCGTTCCCCTTCAGATCGGTCAGGGTGGCGTTGCCGTTAGCGATGATATTGCGGTCATACCCTTCCTGCCGGTACACCTGCAAATCCGGCGGAAGCTCCACAAAACGGATCGCAAGCCCCAGCTCGCTGGCCGCCTTTTCGATCAGCGCCAAATAATCACGGCGCGTGGCGACGCCATACTGCTCACGCACTTCATACGTGAAACTCTTCGGCCCCCAGGTGAGCGTATACAGCGCTTCCATCGCGTCCTTGCGCTTGATCCTGAAAGAACGCGTTCCGTTCGAATACGGCGAGGGGATCTCCTCCCAGGACAGGGGCCGCCCAACGAATTGCTCCACATAGGCATCGAACATTTTCTGGAACTGCACATCATGTAAATGCATGATCTGCCATTCTTCGCCGTCATCGGGCATCACCCCGTCACGGATAATGATCCTTCCACCCGAGTTAAGCGCTTCCATCATCACACCGAGCAATGTCTTTACCGCATTGATATTGAATTTCTTTCCTTCATACGGAACATAGCTGAAGATCTCGTGCAGGAACGAAAAGGCCAGGATGGTATCCGGCCGGGGAAGGCCTTCCTCCTTGATGATCCGCGCCAACTGGAACGCGTCGCCCTGGACCAACTGCGTATGCCGCCAGCCTTCCTGTTCCTTGCGTTTCTGCAGATCCGAGATCATCTCCTGAGAAAAATCAAGGCCAATGATCGCATCGAACCCTTTCTTCCCAGCGATGCCCTCCAGAACGGCGATCATGACCCCGCTGCCGGCGCCCAGGTCCCAGACCGTCTTGCCAACAACAAAATCCATGAAACGCGCCTTGTCGTCCCGCGCGCCTTCCATGCTTTCCTGATAATTCGCTTCCTGTGTGATGCGGTCGAACTCATCTTTACGGATCCCGTAAAGGTCCAGTATTTTGTTAAGCACCGCCTGGAACTCCACGTCATTAACAACCTCATTGTCCTTAAGCATTCCGGCGAGCCGCCGGGCTTTCCCGGTCATGTTCAACTGGAACGCGAAAGCCTTTTCGCCATCAATGTCGTCCAGCTGGAATTCAGTCAGGAACGTCGCCGCTCCTTCCTGGTCCTTGGCCCATAACGCCCGTAACTTCCCGTCATTGAACAAAATATCCTGCAGTGAGACCTGCCGCAAATACGTTGCGAGCATGCGCAAGAGATAGAAATCATATTCTCTTCTGTCAACCGATACCGCCTTCATCAACTGCATGAAATTGATATGGAACGGCCTTGTGAGGTCAACGCCCTGCAGTTGCGCCACGCGGACCGCCAGCGCCAGGACCTTCACCTGGGCTTCCGGGGTCAACCCGCAGGTTGCGTCCTCAACATACCAGCCCTGGAAGAACTCAAACAATGTAGCCAAAGCCTGGATCTGTTCCGCCGGAAGCCCGTCTAAATAAACATTCAGAAGCTCTTTCGGTTCATTGTCCGCGCGATCGTATTTCCTGAAACGCCCCAGCCGGTCCTTTAAAAACGCCCTTTGGCCTGAAAGGCCTTCTCCCCCCCGGCGCTCACCGTCAAGGTCCTTCCAATCAAACGAGCGTGAGCTCAACACACGATAAAAATCGTCGTAAAACCCTTCGAATTCGCAAAGCAAGCTGTCTGTCATCAGGCCTTCGCGCAGGGCGCATACATCGATCAGGTCAAAAAGAAAAATGGCGTCCACAATGATCCTGATAGCTTCCTCATCTGTTGAACCATCCGCGAAAGCACTCTTTAATTCCGGAAGATGCTCTCTGATCCAATCCGTCCATTCCTGAAAGACATGATACGTAACCTCACCGCGGATCCATTGCCCGTCGTAACCGCGGCAGGCGATCATCCTGTAGAAAAATTCATGGACAATATCCGCGTTCGGCAAAGAACCCAATGCCGGAATATTCTCGAATAAGCCGATCCGCTTTGAACCCGGGAAGCGCATCTTCCGCACGACCATCGCGCTCGACTTGTTGGGGATGAGCGGATCGATCCCCTCAATACGTCCCCACGCCCGGCGGTCTTCGGGCAAGCCGCCCTTGATGATGTCGTGATAGAGGAACGCCAGGAAAAAATGCGGGAATACCGTCGACGCCTGCAAGTGCTGGAATGTGTGGGAGAGCTGATCGAACTTCTCCTGCGAAAGCCCGTCGCCCCTCTGGAACCACTGAATATCGCGATGCGCCAGGCCCAACATCTTGCGTTTCAGCCCGCGCTTGAAAATATGGTTCACCAGCGTCATGTCATACGGCGGTGTTAACGGATCAGCATAGGCCGACGAAAATTGCTCGACATCGTAATTCATCAACGGCTTGTAGGGATACAGATACCCGAACAGCAGCGGAAAGGCTGCCTGGATACGCTGACGGCCCGCGAGGTCTTTCTCATCGAACAACGGGGTGAAGAATTTCTCAAGACCGTCGAGATCTTTTCTTCCTAACAATGCTCCCGTTTCATCAGCTGGTATGAAATTATGCGCCCAATGCAACTGAAGAGCTTCACTATCGGTCATCGCGGGATCAGAAAGACGCCTGAAAAGATCCGTGTAAAAATACTGCCATTCATGGTCATTCGCGAAATGAACTTTCTGATATTCATGTGAAACTAACCACTTGCTTAAAGCGAACCCTTCATGCCGGATCTGCCGATTCTCCCGGGCAAGGATCTCTTTCTTGCCTTCTTCATCCGCCGCGTCATACGCCGTGCGGTTCTCCTGCATCACGCCTTGCTGATGATTCAAGCCAGAGTTCTGCCTGCTGTTCTGTAAAGTGTGTACACGCGCGAAGGCTATGACCGCTTCCTGCCGGCGCTGTTGAGCATTCTTATCCCCAACATAGCGAGGAATGGCGCGCAGAGAACGGCAAAAAGCTTCCTCCCGGGCCAACGCAGGGTTTGCTTCGACGAAATACGCCGCGGCAACATGCGCCATAGCATAAACACTCCGGTCATTGAACTGCCGCGCGCGTATCCAGTGAAAGACCATGTCGAGGCGTTCTTTGGTGGCCTGTTGAGGGGACTTTTTAAGAAGCGGCGGAAGAAAACGCAAAGCTTCAAGGCGCACATGCCGATCTGTCTCCCCGGGCAACTGAAGCCGATCTAAAAAAGCCTCGATCACATCATCCCGGTCCGCAAAAGACTTGCCTTCTTCCTTCGAGAAAGCGGTCACCCTGCCCAGAGCTAAGACCGCTCCGCGCCGGACAACCGGGCTATACGGATATGCCGTCGCATTGATCAGCGCCCGCAACGCCTGCTCACGCTCATCACCTTTTTTATCAACGACCGCGGCCTCCCATTGATCCATTTCCGCCATCAACCAGGGGCCGGCATTCGGCCCGATCACAAAGACATCCTCACTGCCTTCCTCAACGACCGCCGAGATCTTTCGACCTTTTCGAAGGCCCTTGAATTTGACCACATTCGAGATCCCGCGCACCAGATCCCCGATATCTTTCCTGATCTCTTCACGCGTGCGGGGACGGGCGCCCGCAGGAACATGCTCATCAAGAAATTGTTCAATATATTTCCAATACATGGCTCCGGCGCAAGGGAAATGCCATGATTCCTCATTACGGACCAGCCCCGTGAGAACCCCGTCTCGGGTAAGCACGGCAGAACCGCTGCGCCCAGGAACAGGATCCATGCGCACTTGCGAGTATCCCTGGTCCAAAGAATCCGACGCCCACTGGACCGAGGTCTTTTCCACACAACGTTTGTCAAGACCCTTCCCCTTGACGGTGGCCACAAACATCTGCCGGTTCTGCGCGCCGTACAGCGCGCTGTCCTCGGCCCGCGGCCATTCGGCGAATGCCATCTGAACAGTCGCCGGGATATCAGAAGAACGGACACGAAGCAGCGAAATGTCATACGGCTCTTCAGGCGTTGTATCGTCGAGAGATGGCGGGATATAAGCAATAACATCAGCCGGAACAAGGTCGCCTTTGGAGCCGAAGACAATATTCACAGGCGAATCTTTTCCTGAAACATGCCCGGCGGTCAAGACATACGTATATTCGCGGTCACGCCCCACAAGAACACCGACGCCTCCGGTCCTTCGGGACCTCACCCGAACAAGCATCCGGGCCAGGCGCTGAACCGCACGGCGATCTTCAGCCGTCATAGGCAAAGACATGTTCCGGGGAGCGCGCTTCTTACTGCGAGAATGCAAAGGGTCAGCCTGATCTTCCTGTGCGATCGTCTTTTTATTCTCAACCCGTGCGAGCTCAGACTTGACCGCCGCCATGCGAACAGCCTTGGTCGGATAATACATCCGGCCCTCTGAAGGAATAAGCCGTCTAAAACGATCGTCCCCCAAAGCCTGGTCCGCGCCTTTAAGCGCATCATAACCCGCATACCTACATATTTTTGCCGCCGCCATATCGGCTTTGATCTCAAAAGCTTTTCGCATAGAAGGAATAAAAACAAAACATCTGAATGCGTCCATCACGACAAGAAGCGGTATGGCGGCAAACCATCCAAAAGCAAGTGCGGTCACAAAAACCACCAGAAATGTATTGACCGGAAAATACGCTGAAGACGCTATTGCGCGCCACATCAATGAACTTAGCATCACCCGATGCCCGATCTCATGCGCAAAAATAAAAGCCAAGGCATTACCATCTTTCCCGGCATTAGAGCCACATAAAATAACTTTAAGGTTCTTTCCTTCGATCTTCGCATAACTAGGGGTCTCTTTGACAGATCGAAACAATTCAAATTTATCTTTATCTGTGATCTTGTCAGGGTAACATTTCCGGGCAAACAAACAAATTCGATCAAAGACATCCTTGATCTCGGGTTCAGGAGCAAGGAATACCTCCTTGGATTTTCGAACAAAAACCTTACGAAGAATATAAATCGCGAAAGGAAATACCCACAATGAACCCATCACAAGAAAAAGCATCCACATTTTGACGATCAGATCTCCTGGTAACGGAATCAGCGCCTGATCAACATAAAATTGAAGCAGTTCCCGATGCACCCTGGGGGCCAAAGCCAGGATCACAGAAACCACAAGAACCATCGTCACAAGAACGCGGGTCAGAACAAATCCCGCGTTTTTTTCTTTCTTTTCAATCCCGTCGATCGCCTTGCGGAGCGCCTGGACATGCCTGGCGCTTGCACCGCGACTGGAGACCGCTTTTCTGGCGGCGGAAACAAGCGCGGGCTTAAGCCCCAGAAGGCTTGCCGAGCGGGCACTGATCTCGGCGAGCAAAACTTCCCGGTCCTTCTTGTCCATCAGCCGCGGATCAAAGAACGCGCACTCTTGCAGATCGAACGAATCGCAACCACAACCGTGCTCCCTGAACTGCTCGGCCAGACCATTAGGAATAAAAACCAGCTTGTCCGCGCTCCACATCTCCCGCCCCTTCTCCGCCAAACGGTTGAGGCCGTTACTGTGCATGCGGCGTTCAAATTCCCTGACAGCCTCATCCGGTATCCGCGACAACACCGTGCCCTCTTCCGGGGAAGGCTGAGCGTCTGCCAGCATCCCTTTCCAGGCCTTGAGCATCGCGTGATCGACCCGGGCGGGAACGCCGGCGGAATGTTCGGTCAACTGAGTGCAAAAATGCTTCAATGCCTTATTCTCCTCGGCCTTAAGAAATGCCTTGGCGCGTGCCTGCCTGCGCGAAACTTTATTGCCGGAACGCTCGGTGTCTAGCGGACCTCTCTTTGCCCGCAGATACTCCTGGGAATCAAACCCCGTCACATCCTTGACGACCGCGCCCATATCTTTAAAACGGACCCCGATCGCCCAGGGATAAACCTTGGCCGTATCCGTCGCTGAGAACCACTGACGCAACCGCGCGCCCAGTTTTTCATTGCCCCCCATGTCAAAACCAAACTCGACACGGCCGATCTCACCGCCGAGCACTTCCTCAAAGATCGACCCAGCCACACGGTAACTGTCAAGTTTACTGCGGACCTTGGTAGAAAGAACGAATTCCAACGTGAATTTGGTGCGGCAAGACTTGATCTCGAAAATAACGATCTTGCCCGTCTTCGGATCCCGACAAACAATATCCAGCTCCGTGATATAGACCCCGCCGTGGCTGAAAATGACCCGGCCCACATCAATGATCTCCCAGCCTTCCTCAGCAAAGGCCTCCGTATAGACCAGCTCCAGAAGAAGCCCGCAATAACGGCTGTAAAAAGTGCCTTCGGCTAAATCCAGAACGGATGCGTTCCCGTCGGCAAAAAATTGCATCAGGCCGGTCACTTCATCAATAAGCTGGTCTTCATCCGCGGGAAAAGCGAACCGGTCGCTCAGCGCGTCGATGATAAGCCCGTGCTCGGCCTTGTCGGCACGCAGGTCAACCTCGCGTTCACGGATGGCCTGCATGATCAGATCGCCGCCCATCTCAAACGCCTGCTGCACTAAGGGCGCAATGGGGTCGCGGGAATCCAACAGAGCCTGGAACGCAGCCGGGTCCGCGCGGGCCGCCCTGACGATCTCGTCCCACCCCGTATCCACGACCACGTGAACATCATCATATTGCCCTACCGTCTTGGTGTATACCCCCGCGCCCTGCCGGCGGATCAGATGGTCCAGCCAGCCGGGATTGAGCATTTTCTTGGCGATCTGCGCGTATTCAACTACAGGCCCGTCGAGAGGGCCATACGCGTCAAGAAAATCGGTAACAAACCCCAGCGCCTTCTGCCTGGCATCGAGGCGTTCAAGACGATCAATAAATCCCTCATCCGCCAGAGCCTGCCGGGCCGACAACAAAAGGTCTTTTTCCATCTTGCGTTGAATGAACGGATCCGCGTCATACGCATCGATCGCCCTGGAAACATAGGCCAGCGCCATCTCGTTGGTGCCAGCGCCCAGACGCCAGACAGCCTCGACGGCCATGGAGAGCAAAGGCCCGGGATGCCGGTACGCCTGGTGGACCTGGATGATCGAGACTCTGGATGTTACCGGGTCCTTGACCACCGCGTCGATCCAGGTATGCCCGGAAATATACTGATTGACCTTAAGAAGCTCATACCCATTCTCGACCAGGACCTTAAGCATGCCCAGCTTGCCGCGCACGGTCCGCAGGGTGGGCGCAAGCACATCCTGGGTCGACGGGCAAACATTGATGCGCTCGTAAAGTTTCAAAATAAGCTGACGGCAGGTTTCGGCATAGGGCGCGGCCCGTCCAAAGAGCGGGACCATTTTGCTCACACTCCACCAGGCAAAAACCCCGTGGGCCAACGCCTCGGCCTTGGCCACATCCTCATGGCCGGCATAAAGATTGCTTTCTTCAAATTCCAGGACTTTCTGAAGCCAAGGGGTGCCAAGCAGGCCGGCGGGAAGAGCGATCTGCCCGTCGATGACAGCGCTTACGACAAGACGCTCCGACGAATCGAATCGCAAGAACGGCGGCGCGCGCGACGCGCTTTTGCCGAAATCACAACTGCCATATTTAAACCCGTTCGGCAGGAAGAAACAGGCCCGCTCCCCGAGGCGCGCCAGAAACGTGCGCTCATCACCGGACACAAGGTTTTGCAAGTCCTGCGGGAGCGCCGTGAACGCCATCATGCGGCCATCGATGCCCGTCGCCTGGCGGATCTCACGCGCCGCCTCAGGCGACACCTGCCCGTCCTGATATATCCCCAGGCCGCAGCACAGCGGCGCGTCTTTCGACCGAGACCCCGCCCTGACCTTCCTATTAAGAAGCCCGCGCAATTCATTCATTTCCGGGACAACGATGCTGGCGGAGAGCAGGCCTTCATACAGGGAATTTAAATGGCCGGTTTCCCGGGTATAATGCGCGATCAATGCAAGCTCGTCGCGAAGGCTTAACACAACCAGGGCCAGGACCTCTGCGGTGAACTTGCCGATCATGGCTGTCATGTGGCCGAACCGCGCGCGATCGGGAACATCCGACAACATCGACACATCTCCCAACAGCGCCAGGAATCTCTGCGAAAAAAGATGGACGCCGAACATGAACCGCCAATCGTTTTCCTTCCCCGTATTGTCCATGCCCTTTTTCACATCATCAGCATCAAGCGCCTGAAGGTCTTTAAGATACGCCTCCATCTTTCCGAGGACAGCCCGGCTTTCCTCGATCTTTTCGGCATTGAATAATGCTTCCGCTTCATCATGCAGGGTGACGATCCTGCGGATATCCCTACCCGCGCCGAGGATAAAATGGCGAATGTCGGCACAATCCTTGAGCCTTTTGCGATCTAAAGGAGACAATGCCGCGGCGATAACAACAGGCGCCGCAGACGGGATCTGCCCGTCACGGTACAGGGAAACCTTATTGTCGGCTGTGACCACGCCGAATTCCATTCGCCGCTGGCCGTCTTTTTCATCGCTCTTGCACGACCAGGTGCCGGTGTTATACACCTTATAGGCTCCGAACTTTTCCACGCCCCAGATGTGCGTATGGCCGTAAAAGATCTTCAGATCCGACGACAACAGGCCCCGGACTTCCTGTTGATAGGCCAAAGCACGTAAAAGCGCGGGGAAATAAAAACTGTTGATCCATTTAAGCGGATTGACCAGCTTGACCAGGCGGTAGATCGCGGCCTCGACGCGCTTGAGCGTGGTCGGATATTCGGTGGTCTGTTTTTCCTGCCTGAAGAACTGATAGAGCAGATGGACCGCCTTCGTGATCCTGCGGCTCGCTTTATTATCAAAATTCGTCGGGTCAGCCTGATGCCCGTGCATACAGAATATCTGGCGGTAGGGATCGAATGATTCTCTTTTAATGCTGACCTTGCCGTTCAGGCTTTTTTTGATCACCTTGTCCAGGCGTTCCTGTGTATCAATGAACAGCTTTCTCAATCTTTGAGCGGCCTGATCAACGTGCCCATCGTCGATCAATGTGCGGGCTTCCTCGACAAGATCCTGACTGATGTAATAAACATCCCTGCCTTCTTCCTTGACCATCCCGCGGCCAAAAGGACGGCTGATCCGGACATCCGCGTTCCCGAAGAGCCCCCGCATTCCTTCTTGCGCCAGCAAAAACGACAAGGCCTCACTATCCTGCCACCGGCCGAGGATCCTGGCCCTCGCCCTGGCCGCCGCCTTTTCACGCCCCTGAATGATGAACGACTTGATAATATCCTCGTCGTGATTGCCATAATTGTAAACGATCCTGCGGGCGCCAGACAAAAGATCGAGCAGAGCTTTCTGGCTTCCTTCAATATCCCCGTACTTGTATTCCCATAATTCGAAAATATCACCGTTAAGCTCGATCAGGGCGCGATCCTTGACAGCCTCACGCAGGATGCTCTCGAGATATTCCATTGTTTTGGGCGTTAATGAATCAAAGTTGCGTATCCCCAGATGAATGTCCGAGAAAACATAGATCTTCAGCGCTTTTTCAACCAGCACACGGATCTTGTCCGCCGACAGTTCATTGCCGTCCTCTAACTCAACCGTCACCCGGCCGTCGATGTAGCGGATCAGCGTATTGCCATGACCGTCAAAAAGTTCACTGCGGGACGCCAGCAGGTCTTCGGTGATCGACCTGGCTTCAACGTATTCCAGTCGGCCCGTGAAAACCACATAAGAATCCCGGGCACCGTACTCCCGGACATACAGCGGATCATCGCCGATCTCCCGACGGAGCGGATCCAGGGAAAGGCGCTCGCGGAAAAAGTCGACCGAAAATATCTGCGTCGCCATCCGGCGCATCAGCTCTTCGTGCCGCTGTCTTTGATCGACTTTCTCCTCGGCCAATCTCAAGACCTTATTGGCTTTTGCAGACAAATGCCGGTCCGGCGTGCGGCTGTTACCGATATAGACCATCGCTTCATACGCAGATGTGCCCTTTTCGATAACAAAAAGCAGGGGCCGGTGAAACATCCATCCCCAAAAAAGTTCGGGATAAATGGACCAGAACGTGCCGTTAAAAAGCTCAACATTGAACGCGGCGATCATATCCTTGTCATCGCCAGAAAGAGCATAACGGGTGTGGCGGATCTTGCCACTGAAACACACCGGGGCTGAAGGTTTATGGAGGCCTTTAAGATCATGCCGCCGGAAAAGCTTCACAACGAACCAGACGGCAAGCCCGGCCGCGAGGACAGCGCCGATGATGGCCGGCCATACCAACCCCGCGAGAACAACCGCCCCGCCTCCGGCGACGAACGGCATCATTTCGGGGAGGACAAAACCCGCCTCGAGCCGCTGGCGGTCTTTGGCCCTCAAGAACGTAGCAACATCGATCTTCCAGGACACGCCTTTGACGGAACGGGCAAAAATGAACCGATGTTCTCTTAAAAAAGCCTCCTGCGCGAGAATCGCTGAAATATACTCGTGTGCCGTAATGGGATCAAACTTCTTAACGTGCATCAAAAATTGCTTGGCTTCTTTCTCCCACAATGGAACAGCCTTTGGATCCGACGGGTCGGTCTCAAGAAAATCCCGCAGGATCTTGAGCCACGAGCGGAACGTCATGGCATGGCTCCTGTCGAGCAATTTATACTTGCCGAATGTATCCCGGAAGTTCTCGCGGAGCTGACGGTAAAAACCCGCCTCTGCCTCGGCGCGGACCTTTGGCGAAACGCGAAGCATCTCATGAAAACCCGGGCCATAAGCCGAAACGCTCAGCGACTGCAGGTCCCGGAACAGGCCGTTCACAAAAAGACGCGGATTAAAAAGATCGTCGGCGCTGTGCGGCAATGAATAGGAATCAAAATCATGGAACCGCAGGCTGACCTTCCAATGATCGTTTGCCCAAGAACGGACCAGCCCAATGTTCCGGTCGCGCAATCCCCACCGGGTTGAACCACCGACCCCCAGGATACGCCCGTAGAAAACTGCCAGCTGTTGAAGATAATCCCGGTAAAGCGCCTCGGCCTGACGTTTGACCTCGGGCCTGGCGAAATGATCCGCGCAATACGCTTTGCCTGAAGCAACCGGCTGATCGCCGGGAGTAATCTGGCCTGTCACAGCCTCAAGGACCATGTTCAGGAACCGCCGCTCCTCGCGCGCGTTCGGCGCACGACCAAATGTTTTTCGGAAATACATCCCGGCGCCACCCGGCGCAAGATAACGCTTCAAGGTGCTGAGCCGAAGCGGCGTTGCTCCGGCGTACAGGATCTGGGCGGGTTGGTTCCCGTTGATCATGTCACGGACAATATCCTTGTGCGTCCAGGAAGAATCGAAGTTTTCAGACGGCCACCGCTCGGCGACCATCCGGGCCTGCTTTTTCATCTTCTCAAAAGAACGCCCGGGCCAGAAACGACGGCTGGTGAAATATTCTTCGAACGGCACTTCACGGCCCTTGTATGGCACGGACCCGATATCCCACATCGACAGCGGAATGGCAATGGGCGGCAGTTCGCCGTGGAGTTTTTGCCATAATCTCACCATGCTGATCCCGTTGGCCAATTCTCCGTGGCAATACCCTTCTCCCGCGCCGCCGTTCCATCCGTGGGTCCTTGCCCCGCCGACATTCCTGGTGAACGAACTGCGGTAACCGATCCGCAGCGGATGCGCGCCACGGATCCCCGCGCCCTTGATCTGAATGACATCCGGCGAACCGAAAGGACGGATCGTGATCACGCGGGTTTCCTTTAGAGGCCGCTTGAGCCCGCCGGGATGATACCAGGGGTGCTCCACGAAGGAGAACATGCGCGATGAGGTTTTCGCGGAGAGAAAATACCCCCAGGGGTTCTTGCGCAACAATGCAAGCACTTCGCGCGCCGCGGACGGCAGGCCGGCCGAAACCCTGCTTACGGTCTGACGGAATTTGACAAGGACCTGCTCCCTGACCTCGAGGCGGCATGTCTTGTTAACCTGATGAGAGCGTTTCAGAAAAAGATCATATACTTCCTGCGGCGTCACAACAAAAGCCAACAGCGTATGCTTGTCTGCCTGGAGGGCCCGGTCGCGCAGATCCTCCCAATCCTCCGCCGTTGCCCGGAGAGAGGCGGCAGCAACAACAAACCGCTCATTGTCGTTCATCCGTCCCCACAGGCTGACGAGAAAAGCATCCAGATCCTCAAAGGAAAGCCCCAGCCCCGCGGCTTCATCCCTCTGGGCGACACTATACCCGTCCGAGCTGTTCTTACGTATGCCCAGCTCGCCAAGAACAGCAATAATGATCTTCCGGTCCCGAGCCTTGGCGGGATCAAGCCGGAGCAAAGCACCTTCCAACAACATGGCCGCGAACATCCGCGCAGGCATATTTTTCTTCCCGTCGCGCATGACCTGAAAGAACGGCATCGCGGCCGAAAGGCTAAAACCTTTTTTATTGCTGAAAATAGAGATCGGTTCTTTAAGGGTGGACGCTGACCGGGGAAAATGCTCCTTAAGGAAAGCATCCACGATGGTTGACGGAGCGATGTCGCCAAGCACCTGTTTTTCAAGAGCTGAATTCTTTTGGTGGGACAAGCCCTGCAGTGCCCCTGTCTCGTGGATAATGCCTTCATCGAATTTGCTGAAAAGAATAATATGATCCCGCGACGGACCACGGACCGGTATCGCGTGTGAAACAGCGGTAATGTCTTTTTTGATCCGTCCCGAAAAAGCCTCAACTTCTGCCGCGAGGGCCGCGGGCGCGCTCATCACGACCGCGCCTTTTAACCGCCGCGCCAGCTCCTTCATTTTCAGGCGTTCAAAAGCCTTCACGAAAGCATCCTGCCGCGGCTGATGGTCAAGGTCGCTCGTCCGGCGGGAACGGATATCCCTGTCGTAACGGGAAATGATCTCGCGCAATTGCAGTGCCTCACCGGTGGTCAGGGGTTTGGACGAACGCGCCGGATCAAAAGAAGTGTCATCCTCATCGGCCGGCTCCTCCACATCCCCGGCCAGTTTCTTCTTGAAAAGCAGGCCCCGGTGATACGCCGTTTGGGCGAGCACATCGAACGCGGAACCAACCTTGTCGGCCCCCTCCTGCGACATCTTGTCCCTGGAAAGGAAATAATGGTCGTAGTTCCAGACCGAACCTGAATTCGTGCCGTTGACCTCGATGACCATGACCTTTTCGATCTTCTTCTGACGGGTCACATGCACCATCAGGTCGATGCCGGTCCAGTCCTGCTGCTGGGCCTCGACGGCCGACGTGGACGCAACAGCCGCTTGAGCGATCGCGTCATACGCGTTAATGGCCGCGGCCTCGATCTCTGCTTTCAGTTTTCGCGCCTGACGACGGTCAAGCTGAAGGAAATCCGCAAGCAGTTCATAATCAAATGTGGTGGCCCCGATAGACACATTGATCGCGCCCCCGCTTTTGCCGATCCGCACAATGATAGCCGAGACCCTGAGATACCCCTCAGGATCAGGCGAGACCATGACCCGCAGGTTCCAGTCGACCTGGCCTTCGATCCCGGGGAAATCCTTGGCCGTGAGCCTTTGCTGAAGGATAATGTCGTCGATCCTTCGCTTGCGACTTCCGGAGACCCCGCGTCCCTTCACCAATAATTGATGGATCTTTTGAGCGATCTCCCGGCTGGAGGCGCCGCGCTTGAACAAATGAACATCTATCCCCTGGGAACCGGTTGCCGGCTTCACCACGACCGCCGGGCAGATCGCACGGAACGCGTCGACCTGGGCCCTGATCTTTTTATAGCTGATCCCGTGAAGAAAGCGGACGATCCGCACCCTGCTTTCGGATGTGGTACGATACCGTTTTTCATTATATCCATCAGCCCTTTGAGGATGAACAAAACCAATAGAACGAGGCGCCAGCACACCCGCGCCGGAAAGAATCACATCGGTCTTGATCTTGTTGGTGGACAAGCTCTCAAACTCCCGATGCGCCGAGAACGGAGTATGGTCCTGGTAAAGATCGCCGATCTTTGTAGCCTTGCCGCGCAGGAACACATAATGCGCCTGCTGAGGATCCGTAAAAGACACCCGGCGGAAAGAAAATTGTTTTTCATAATACGCGTCGAGGATCATGGCCTTTTTGATAAAGATATTGCCTTCCTCGTCCATGTTATACCAGTCATGCCCAAGCACAAGGAACACATTAGCATGCGGCAGACGGTCTTTCAGGGCCCTGGCCGCCGCGATATTGTTATGGATGATGTTCTGATGCGGCTGGATGATCGCGATGTTCACCACTTCCGGCCCTGTTTTCAGGAATTGTTCGCCATTGCCAGAACAGGAGAACGTGAAGAATTCTCCGGCCTCACGCGCCTTGGCACTGACCCTGAAGCCCTGTAGCGCCTTCGGCGCGCGGCGCGCCCCCGGTTCACGCAATATAAAGTCTGTCTTAAGCCCGATCACCCGAAGAGGCAGGTCGTCGGGATTATATTCAATATTACGCATGACGAATTTGCCGTTGCCGTCCGTCCCGTGCACGGGATAGATCGTATGGTCCCTCTTTTTCTTGACGGCCAGATCACCCTTTTGCTTGTTCAACAAATGCGCGGCCGCCTCAAAAACTCCGCCTTCCCGCGCGTCCATCATATAAAGAAGCCATTGCCGCAAAATATCTTCCGCGAACTCCACTGAATTCGGGATAAGCTCATATCCGCGCCGAAGGTTCCTGCGCTCATACTCAATGATCCGCTCGATCAAATAAACCTGCCCCATCTCGATGAGCATCACCAAAAGGTCTGAACGCATGAAGATCATCTTCTGCTGTGGCATGGCATAGGTCAGGATCAGCTGTTTGAAATCATTGCTGTGATACAAGAACGGCTGGACAGGGAAAACATCGTCTTTCCCGGTCATGAACAAAAGATCCTTGGCCCTGAGCGTCTCGGTCAATCCCGGATGCTTCCTGACCATGGCCTTGATATAATCCGGCAGGCTGTCATACGCGTCGCCTGTAAAATAATTCCGCTCGTCGATCAGTTTGCGCTCAACCTGGACGCGGATCCTCTTGTGGATCTTTTCCGTTTCCGTGAACACCCCGAGGCCGATGGCCATGGGGAGGGCGGCGCCCTCGGAGGCGGGCGATCCCTTGGGCTCATTCGCGATGCCGGACACAATATGCACCGCGCCAGGGATCCCTTTAAGATGACGCCGTTGGTCATCAAACATGAAATGAGGCCGCTCCTTCAGCAGGACGGGCCCTTTAGCAAAATCTCCCAGATAAAAGGTCCGGTCGAACTTGAGCCCGAGCTTGTCTGCGGTTAACTGCGTCCGGCGACGCATGGACGGGTCGCGCGAGGTGATCTTTTCCGTAAGGAATTCCGGCTTGTCCCGCCTTCCCCTCGCCAACTCTTCCCGTTGAAGCTGTTGATGAAAAGCCCAGCGGCGCAGGAATTCATTGATCGGGCCGGGGCCCATCGGAGAATCCAGCCTTGACTGTTCATCTTTCCGCCATTCATCAAGCCCTTTCTCCTGAAAAACCCGCTCGGAAGAATCATCCGCCATCACCCCGTCGAAATCCACGCCAAGGACAAAAACATCGTTCTTCAGGTCGCCATCTTTTTCATCGGTCAACACACGCCCCGCCGGATAGCCTCTTTTCAGGGCGTCACGGACAGCCTGTTCATGCGTCGTCAGGAACAAATGCACATTAAATACCGGCAGATATTCCCAGGAACGCCCGCCATGATGAAAGACCGTCGTATCCGGAACAAGGCCGTGATGTTCCAAAGAACGAAGCGCCCTTTCTCCCGTATCCTCATCATTCTCGGAGATCAACACCAGCCGCAAATGCTCCCCGAAGATCTCCTTCAATCTCTTTAAACGGCCGAAAGCCGCGCCCTTGGGATAATAGTCATTTTTGTGTTCTTCCTGATACTTCGCGTATTCCATCGGCCTGGTTGCGTAAACTTCTGCGGAATCCTTGATATCCAAAACAACCCGCGACGAGAAACCGATAATGATCCGCATCCTTGTTCCGGCATCCAAACAGCAAATGCCAACCTCATCGGTCACCAAAGGATATTCGATATGCGTACGCTCATGACTAAGGATGCGTTCTTGGGACCCTTGAGAAAAGGCATCAAAAACAGGATATGTTTTGATCTTGCCGTCAATAACTTCAGCGATCACGGTATCATGATCGAATGGCGGCGCCCGGCCGCGAAACGCTGAACTGATGACTTCTTCATAAACAGGGTCATACGCCCTGGAAAGTTTTCTATTGCCTGTTCGCTCGCCTTCTTCATGGGCCGCGAAGATCGTTCCTATGCTCAACGCCTTGCGATCGGAGGGATTGCTGTCCGTGAGCTGACCGGCCGTCCGCGCGAACAGGTCGCCGCGGCGCTGGCCGTTATCCGCGAAGATCCCCATCAGCCGGGCGATCTCGTACCTTGGCATTCCGGCCTTTGCCCAATAGCGGGCCGCGCGGTCCATTTCATCACGGATACCGCCGATCATCATCTGGCCGGGGTCATCCGTATTAAACGTAACCGCCTTGATCAGGAAAGAAAGGTCCCGTCCGTTGACACGGAATCCCTGACGGACGATCTCAAGGAACGGCCCCTTGGACCCGGGGTTCAGTTCAATGAATGTCCCCTGGTCCGCCAGCTTGCGGGCAGTCCAATACGCCAAATCAAAAAGTTCCCGCGCCGTCAACAGCGGCTCGCGCAAGACAACCAGCGGGTTCTCCTGCTCTGACACCTCATAAACAGCCCTGGCCCGAACACCCGCCATATCGATGGCAACATTTCCCTCATTCGCGACCTTTCTTAACCAGGCAAGGGTTTTTTCCAGTTCATCACGGTTGACAGATTCACAGGCCTGAAAGATCTCGCCGGAAAGCGGCCGCATGACCGCCTTGATATGGCCGACCGCCGCAACGCCAAGATCATCAACAGCTTCATGGACATAGCGGATCGCGGTCACAATATCATGCCCTTTGCCCTTGACCGCATCCCAATCCTCGGCCACATGATATGTTGAAGCAAGCGGAGGATGTGTCCGTCCGTATTCCCTGAGACGGTCCGCGATCGGGCGAAATCTCGACGGAGGACATCCGACTTCCAGGGACGCCGCATCCCAGCCGCGGATGAAAGACTGCAACTGCGGATCCGCCTCAAGCGCCTCGATGATCCAGCCCAACTGATCGGCAAGCACCTGATCGGTCTCGCGTTTGCGGAAAACAACGCCAATATTGACCTTGAGCCCCGGGAATTTCTGTTCCCCGCGCTGCGCCGCGCGGGCGGCCCCCTGGAGCATGGCCCGCACGCTGTCCCGGTCATACTTGGGCTGAATGCGGATCTCCAGATGGCTGTTCTGGGCGAACTTTTCGACGATGCGGTCCACATACCACTCTGTCATCAGTCCCAGGTCCGCCGCCGACATGACCCCGCCCTTGACGCTTTGTTTCAGCACCGTGGCATAGCGGTCATAGGCACAGAGGAAATCAATGAACGGGATCTTCTGGCCGTCATAAGGCGCGTCGCTGACAAGCGAAAAGAAGATATGTTTCAACCCCAAAAGATATTCGGCGTGCTCGAACTGCCCCTTCATCTGCCGTGCCAGGAACAAAAGCCTGTTTAGATCCGTCCCTTCAAGATCATGGCCGTTCCAGTCAAGATACGGTGTTGTCAACTCCAGCGCCCGGCGCTCGGGATACAGCATGCCGAGAAAATCTTCCGAAAGTCCCGGCGGCAACACCGCATCCCCGGTCGCGAGAGCCCACAAGTCATCAATAGACAATTGGGCCTCAATATGCCCGTGATTGTCCGCCAGCCGCTCTCCATGTTTCAACCACCAAAGATCCCCGTTCTCCGGCCGCGACAGATCCTGCTCAGCCGCCGCAAGCCAGCCGAGCGCGGCGCGGTCGTTCTGCCCCGAGGCAAGAGACTCATTGACAGCCTTCCTGTACTCCAACGCGAAAGATCCCAGCGCTTCGGAAGAACCGGGCGCCTTGTCCGCGAGCGCCCGAAAAGAAGCAATACCAGGCAATGAAGCCTGAAGAATATCCTCAAGGACTTCGCGCGTCGCCGTAAGCCCGACAGCGTCGCCATACGGCTTTCCTTCTTTCACCAGAAGTCCTGTCTTTTCAAGAATAAATATACGATACACCTTTTCCCATAAGGCCAGGCCCTGCGGCACATGTCTTTGCCCGAAGATGACCGCAGGATCGTTCGCGGGAACAGAGGCGGGAGGACCTCTCTGTTGTTCACGCAGGTCAGTGACCTTCTTTTGATATGCCTGGAGATCCGGGAAGAACCGGCGGTCTTCCGGCGTGAACTTGCCATTGGTCTCCATCCATTCGACCAGCAGGACCGCCGCGACCCCGGTCTTTTCTGACAGGACCTTTTCCGTATCCTCCCAAACCTTCCGGGTCCAATCTTTTGTCCAAAGCTCCCAGATCTTCGGCAGATGCTGTCCAAGGAATAATGCGATCTGCTCAATGTCATGATAACGCAGGCGGCTCACCAGTTCGCGCAACTTGAGGCCGGGATAAGAACCGTCCCGTCCCTCGTCATAAACGCCCGACAGCAACTGATCGACCAGCATCTTCATCCGCATCAGTTCCCGCTGATCGGAAGACACAGCAAACCTTGCGGCGGCCTGCGGCCCCAGCATTTCACCCGCGATATCCCGGCGCAACAATTCATGCTCATGGTTGAAAACGATCCCCGCGCGACGAGGCGAGAAATAAAAGGCCTTGATATCCGCGCCTTTCCGGCGCAAGAGAGGCGCCAGATAAGAATGAAAAGCGCCCCGCAACACCACCGCGCGGCTGCCTGCAGGCAACGCCAAAAGCTGGCCCATCAGCCGCGTGTCCCTGGACATCAGGCTCTTCCGCTCGAACGCCTGGCCCTTCTCTGCCGCTTCACACGCCGGCCCGAGCCGCCCTTCCATAAAGTGATCCAGGGCCTGATAAAGTGCCGCGTCACTCTGGCGGTCCTGTTCATCGCTCTCAGCCGTATCCTCGTCGGCAACATTGAGGTTCAGCCGCAAGCCCATGGCTGTGGCGACGCGTAAACATTCAACGATCATCCACAAGCTTTGAGGATTTTCCGGAACGATCTGTTCACTGAACAGATCTTCCATCACCCCGTGATCAGCCATCCTGGAAGGAGAAAGATCGCCGCTCAGGACCCGACCCATCACATCTTTTTCCACCGGATGAAGCTGTTCAATAAAGACCACGCCCTGATCCCCCGCCCAACGAAGGGCATCCTGGAACATCTGCCGCGTGAACTCCGGACGGTCATGGATCTCCCAGACAAAACGGATCTCGGCGTTGCCACCGGATAAAGACCGAAGCTGTTCTTCCATGCGGCCGCGGATAAAATCCTTGATCTTCTCGATGCTCCGCTCGGGCCCCCACCACTTTGCACTCTTGGCCAACACCTGATGTGTCCCGAAACCGGAACGGTCCTTGTGGCCACCGCCCCACGCCACCCCGCCGGGGCCATTGAGGGCCGGAGCAGACACGTCCAGACCGTCCGCTTCGATGCCGCGCGCCAAAAGGAACGTGGTAGTCCCGTCGGCCTGCTGTTGATAATGGACCAACACGCGTTGACCGAACAAATGCCGGGCGTTGAGCTCAGCGAAAGCCATTTTATGTACGGACAAGCCCGCCGCATACGCGGACTTGACCTCAAAAAAGAAGACCGGTTCGGAACTTTCCAGGAACGCGTTGATCGAAAGGTCTGCCTGCCGGATAACCTCTTCGGCGAACAGCATGAACTTGCCGTCCCCTGCCTGGGCCAGCAAGACGGAAAGCTCTTCCATCAGCATCCGGATATCCTTCGCCCGGGCGAGAAGGCCGATCACACTGGCAAGCGCCTGACGGCCGGCCGGGTCCTGAAGAACATAAGGCCCGAGGAGATTAAGCCAATCCGCGGCCCTGGCAATGTCGGCGAAGTCACCTGGCTTGAACGCCTCGGGGAACAGCATCTGATATTTGTCCCCGAAAAGAGCAACGGCCCGGATCAAATTAAACGCTTCATCGCCGGTCCCGAAAAAGTCCGCGGCCAAAGCCCCCGCCGGATACACATCCGCGTCAGGGCCCGGGAACAACAAATGATTGTTGATGATCACCGCTCCCTGGCGTACCCACTCGTTGACGCGTCCCGCGACATCCGCGGGCCACGCATGATGGTCGAAGATCAGGATATGGTCAAAACCCTCTTCCCCCCGGCGCGTATACCGGCCAAGCGCGGGGAACCTCACATCAAGGACAACAAGAGCCGTCTCTCCAGCGGAACGAAGCGCCATCAATGCCTGATGGTCAGCCTCAAGAAAGCCTTTGTCCTCGGTCTCGCTGACCGGGAAAACAAGGATATTGAGCATCCCGAGGCCCGTGACGGCCGGATCATTAACGGCTTTAGCGGGGGCGCTGATGATCTGCCACGGCCGGCCGATCTTGTCCGCTTCCAGCATGAACCGGCGAACAACGGCGGAAGAGGCACTGATCGAATCCGCGTCCATGGCATAGTGGCCGGCATGATGGCCGGCAACAACCACAACGCCGGCATTCGCCGCAATGCGCTCGATCTTCTTTTCCACAAGCGCCTTGACCGCATAGATCGGGCTGTCCTTATGTGCCCACAACGCCCGGACCTGGGCGGCTGTGCTCATGGCGCCGCGCGGCTTCATCAGCGGCGTTGTCAAAAGCCGAACCTCCTCTGAGTTCATCCGGGTCACAGGCAAAAGCCCTGTCCCGCCCGTCACAACAGCCAGGCGCCGCTTTTGCTCTTGTGCAACATCCCCGGGCATCACCCCGACCGCACGCGCCACATCGATGCGAAGGGCCTGGGCTTTTTCATACTGCGCCCGCGCCCGGCCGAGACTGTCCGCGTTCAAGCCCGCGACATGATCGCCCATTTCCCTGGAAAGCTGATCCTCTGATTTTAACAACCCGAGGCTGTTCACAAGCCGCTGGGCCTGAAACGGCGTGAGGCTTTTCAAAAACTCGAAAGAAGGAGCGCTCAAAACGCCTTCAAGCCCGTCGCGCAAAAGCCCCCAGGCACCCTGCCACACGGTATGTTCCGACGGATAATCGGCTTCCTTCACCAGAAGGCGAGACGTCCTCAACCGCGCTGTCATGGCATGGGCAAGGTCTTTGTCCCCGGCCTCGGCGACCGCGGGCATCAAGCAGAGGCCGGCCCTTTGCTGTGCTTCCAGGGAAGCCCATTGTTCCGGCGTATGAAGATGTCCGCGAAGCCATCCGATCCGACTCTCAAAAGGCTCTGCCTCATTGATACCGACGACGCCGGTGATCGCGAACAGCAATTCCGCCATATGACGCGCCATGATCATGGAAATATATTGTTCTCCCTCCCCGGAAGACTTCACGAAAAGAAGTTGTCCCGACGACAACAGCGCCCCGGACTGCCCGAAATCCGCCAGCAGGACAATGGCCAGCTTCACGCTCCCAAAGACCTTCTTGGAATCACGGACAAAAAGGAACATTTGCTCAAGTAACGCGGCATAAAGCGCCCGGACTTCCCTGGCGGCCCCATCTTCCGACGACAACCCATACTCCAGGCGCCACATGATCCTGATCATCTGGCCCTGATAATACGGCCTGACCATCCTGATAAACTCATCCCACTTCACCCGGACGATCCTGGAAGACAGGTCCTTGACCTGGTCCGCCAGTTCATGCTCATATTCCTCTGCCCTCTTGAACAGATGGATATCCGAAAGAAGCTGCGTAAGGTCAGCATCCGTAATATGGGACAGATATTCCCGCTGGCGGCCTGCCAAGCCTTCCACCGGCGATCCGGAAAGATCCCTGGAGCTCTCCGCTTCAAAAAAACGATACTGCTGTAATTGAGACGGGAGCAGGAAGCGATGGAGCGGCAGCAGCTTGGCGAAACGGCCCGGATGCTGGGTATGGATCGGCATCACATATTTGGCCTGAACCCGCCGCATAAAATCATGAATGAGCTCATACTCCTCGATGTGCGGAGAAACATACAGCTCTTCCCAGACCATATCGTATTTCTCGATCCACATATCGATCTTCTCGTGCAGGGCCTCCATATCGGGGCTGAAGAGAGCGCCCAGCGAATAAACGAACGGCGCGTCCGGCGGCGGCAGGATGGTATCAAACTCATTAAGCTGGGCGATCGAAAGCATGACAATACAACGGCCCTGATTGGCGCTTTGCGACAGCCATTCGGAGGTGACCATGCGCTCCGGCGGAAGCCTGCCGTAAAACTCGTCCTCGATCGACATTTTCCGGCGGGTCTTGGCGCCGGACTTATCCGTGGCAAGCCCGAACATCTCGTAGAAATATTTCGCGATCCCGTGGCCCCACTTGCGTTCCGGCACATGGAACCTGATCGTTGCGTCGCGCAGCACATCAGGGACATCATACCCCTCCTCGCGCAACGCCATAAGGAACCTTGCCATGGCGACGGGGATGACCCAGAACCGGCCGCTCTCCTTCGCCAGCTGATGCCAGCTGATCTGCCGGTTAATATAATGCCAGGAACAGCTGGCAAAGACCGGCTTGTCTTTCGCCCGGTCAATGATCTGCCGGGCGAGTTCCATATACTCAGCCTCGCTGCCGATCCGTGTCCGGCGTTCGGGAGAGACCGTACACCCTTCGGTCATCAGGACCAGGATATCCGGGTCTTCAACGATACGCCTGATGAACGCTTCGGTCGCCGCGCGGTCATGGCTCTGGATCGTCAGGTCACCGGTATAAACCACCTTGCCGGCGGGCGTCTGGACAATGAACGCTTCCGCCGGAATGGAATGGCCCACGCGGACAGGCGTGATCATGAACGGCGAACCATTGATCGTGAATTCTTCCCCGGCGCGATAGGTCATGATATTGCGCGGCACGCGCGGGTATGGCCGCTGGGCCATGTTGGTCCGGTCCTTGATATGGGTATACTCGGACCGCAGCCCGCTCGGTGAAAGGAACTCGAACGCCTGCATGGCGGCCTTTGTTTCAACCGACATGATGACCAGCACATCAGGATCCAGGGCGTACAAGCTCTCGATATGGTCCAGATGGGCATGCGTGATAAGGACCGCGCGGACCCCGTTCGACTCAAACGCCATCCATCCGGTCTTTCGCTGGAACATATCCCCGCGGATCATATCCGGAAGCCAGGGAAGGATCCCGGACTCCATACTGCCTTCAACCGATTCCACGATCTTGAACCCGCCCCATCCGGAGAAAAGCTCATCCCAGTTGCGGGTGGCCCCTCCCATATCCATAAAGATGCGCGACCCATTCATCTCAAGTTCAACAATATTCCCGGCGATCCTGTCGGTGCGGCTGTAAATGGTTATCTTCCCGGCAACCTTGGGAATGATCCCGGCGGACTGCGGACCAAGGAGCTTTCCGCCGAATGTTCCGGCCATAAAAGCAACGGGCTGAAGACGGAACAGCTCCACCAGCCTCTCTCGCACGGAGGGGTCCTGCTGGCGAGGGATCAGCGCCGTCAATTCCTTGCTGAACATATCCCTTAACGCCGCGACAGAACTTTTCAGGTTCCTGACCGTCACCGGCCTCCCCCAGGAGATCACCCGCTGGATCTTCTGCTGAAGGCTCGCAAGCCCCTGTTCCAGCACAGAAGCATCTTCCAGTTCATACCGGCCGGCCAACGCCCTGGCCTCGGCCTCGCTCGCGGGCAACGCTGGATAAAGCTTCAAAAGGCTTTTAAACTGCTCCTCCAACGGCTTGTCCTGCTGCAGGGATCCGACCCTTCCCTCGGGAGCGCTGACCCGCTCATGCTCCAAAGAATAAAATACCTGCCGATCCTTCCAGAAAATATTCCCTGTCAAAAAGGCCGGGATACCCAAAGGATACTGCCGCTGTAAATACGCCACCAACGACTGCCGGGCATTCAGGGCGCTCTCCGACGACCCATCATCCGAAACAAAGACGACCGGCAAACCTCCCAGGATCAGGCCTTCGATCCAGGGCCACATCCTCTCATCAAGCGCGCCGAGAACGGCTCCGCCCAACCCAAGGGCGCCAACAGGCCCGGAAACCAGCGCCGCCGCCGTTTCCCGCGGAAGTGCGGGCGCCTTGACTGCCGCGTGACGCGCCAACGGGGCGAGGATCTCTTCTGCCGTAGCGCCCCGCTCCTTCGCGTCGCGGACAAATAACCCCACCTCGGACAAAACACCCGATGTCGTCTTGTCCGTTAACCAACGCCGCTGTGTTTCATCCATTGTCTCAACGATCGCGTGATCGATCGCCGGACGGATCACGGCGCCCGACAACCGGCCTTCCAGCGCGTCGGCGGAAACGCCCGCCGACACGACGGCATTCGCCCGGGGATCCGCCGACGATGTGAGGATGCCGCGCACACGCCCGATAAAATCTGTATCTCCAAAAGCCAGCAAGATATCATCATAACGCTCCTTGTAAGGAGACATCATTTCCGGAAGGGTCTTTTTCTTTTCAATGCGAATGACCGAAGAAGTCGCGTTCGATCCGGCAAAAACCGGAGGAAGAACGCCTTCAAGATGGGAATAAAAACGATACAATGTCTTATGAATACTTCCGGCGGCATCAACAGCGACGGACGCCGGGATATCGGCGGGAAAGATCATGAGGAACCCCGGCGGCGCTTGCGGCCGGTTAGCCTTAAGAAGCGCAATGACCATCCGAGTGTCAATATCTTTAAGGAACGCGCGCACCATCACGCGAGCCTCTGAACGGGTCTTCACCTTGCCGTCACGGACAAAACTTCCGGTCAGGGTCATGACAAGGTCCCTCCACGCCCAACTGCCGACAACACGGCGAAAGATCGCCCGCGCCAGGCCATCGCGCGCGCGAACAAGCTCGGCCGGTTCGGCAAGGCCCAACCGCTCCGACAACCCAAGCCGAAACATCTGTCCGCGATAATAACGGGCCAGTTCATAAACCTTATCGCTGATATCATCCGGATGGGTCGAGTCTGCCCGTTCAGGGTATGTGAATATCCTGGCCCGGCGTTTCACCCCGGCCATCAGCTCGCGCACTTCCTGCTCCATCCGGACAGAAGTCCTTGTCTGAGAAAGGCCTTCCAGAAGCCCCCAGGCCTCGGCGCGGCTAAGGCTCTTGAGGAACGCCAGCTCATCATCCTTCAGGACCCCCGCCGGGACAGGCAGTTCCAGCCCGGCTTCCCGCGTCAGAAGCGCGCATGGTTTCGCGTATAACGGCGCGATCGAATGGGCCTGAGGCGCGCTGCGCGCCAGGACCGCACGGCTAAAAGAATTGCGGTCCAGGCAATGCACCGCCAGTACATTAGCGGGCGCCGCGTCCCTGATCATGTCAAAGGACTGGGCTTCCAGCAAATGGCCGGAAGCGTGTATCCCGTATTTCCTGACGCGTTCTCCGCGAAGACCGAATTCTTTCATCCACGCCTCGACCTTGCTCTCGGAAATGGTCATTTCCAGGTTCCACGGCTCTCCGTGAGAATGGATCCAGGAAACCCCTTCATTGACCGGCACCATCCCCAGGATCTCTCCGACCTCATGCGTATTGAGGACCAAGAGGATCTTTCCGCGCTGTTTGCGGGCCTCATCCTTGCGTATGATCATTGCCGCAAGCCGCGGGTCGGCAAAGATAGCCTGCTCAAAACAACGGTAATCACCCTCGGGGTCATACTGGCCCGTCCGCTTGCGGACCTGATAGATCCTGAGGCCTTCCGCCCCGTGGATATCAAAAATATCATGATCTTCCGGCCGGAAAGTCTGAGCCACTTCAAGCAGACGCAGAAGATCAACACTCTCCAAAGACAGGATCGCTCCCCGAATGATCTCAAAA
The DNA here is from genome assembly GCA_020718905.1 of Syntrophus aciditrophicus. Lineage (GTDB taxonomy): Bacteria > Desulfobacterota > Syntrophia > Syntrophales > UBA8958 > UBA8958. The sequence goes on from DYRD01000019.1 coordinate 32,856, forward strand.
GACTCCCCCTGCCCGGCGATAGCAGCCCCCTCTTTCTTCCCTCGGCGCTGGCGGTTCATCTCATTCGACACCTTGTCCATCAACTCCTGCCACTGGCCGCCATCTTTTGCCAACACCGTGATCCAGGCAAAGAACGCTTTCTTCAATTCAGGCATTTCTCCTGCGATCAACCGGACCCATTCCTTCTTCCCGGGCCGTTTCATGACAGAGAGAACATCCCCCTCAAGGCCGTTGTCCGGCATCTTGATAAAGATCTTCAATAACGGAACCCCCAGCGATGCCGGGACTTTTTCCAGCGCCTTCAACAGGAACGCGCCAGCAAAAACGTCCGCCCCCTGAGCGTAAGGAAGATCCCTGACCATGATCCCGCTCTTGTCAAGGGAGGCCGTCCACTCTCCGAAACCGTTCTTCCTTAAATGGGTCCTGACCGCGGCTTCACGCGTCATTTCTAAAAGATAGGCTTCCTTGGCATTGATGACCAAAGCACGCCCGCGGCTGTTCGCCGCCTGCCAAATATTCCGCATACGGGCCAGGTTCAGGAAATTAAAATTCACGACCGCAAGCTGGTCCGCGGCAGCCTCGAGCACCTCTTGCGCGCGCGGGACAATGCTCATTTCCGTCGCTGTTTCGTGCGGCTTGGCAAAATTCGTCCCCTCCGCGATCATGGCCACCACCCCGAGCTTGCGGGCCTCACTCGTAAAACCTTCCGTCCATTGCCCGTAGGAACGCATCTTCCCGTCGGGATCCTGGTCCCAGTTGGCACGAAGATCCCCGGTATAAGCGATCCAGCCCGCATCAGTACGGATCAAAAACGCGGCCGATCCCGCCGCCGAATGGTCGACCCTCTTGGGAAGGACCGTCATCGCCCCGACCTGGAACGGGACATCATAATCAAAAACGCGGATCTCGCGGCGGACAGAAACGCCGGTCTCGCGGTCCTCAAAAGAAAGAAGTTCCTTGCTGATGTCCGCGCCCGCGGCATCAAGGGTCGTCATCACCGCCCAGGACTCGGGACTGACATAAACAGGGATATCACTGCGCACATAAGCCAGGTTGCCGATATGGTCCTGGTGAAAATGACTGATCAAAATGGCGTCGACCGGCGCCGGGCCCTGGATCTTCATCGCTTCTTCCGTCAGGTCATTCCGGAAAAACCCCTTGATCCTGGGAAGGAAGCCGTTAAGGAGCATATCGCGAATGCCCTGGTGCACGGTCCTGGGCCTCATATACCTGGCGGAATACATCTTCGACGCGCGCTCTCCCGCCGCACCGGGATCAATGAATATCCTCGTCGGAGCCCCTGGAACAGGGCCGGATTCAACAAGAGTGCCTCCCATGCCGACCTCATCACCGCCATAATAAAGGACCCTGGTCGTCGACTCGCGCGGCATGACCGTCTCCGCCTCCGCCCCCAGCATTTCTCCCTGCCGGACAGCCTCCCTGAAAAGTTCAGGCTGAAGGACATAACGCCAGCGCAGCGCCGACACAGCCGCATCCTTCGTTTCCCCGCCGACAGACAAGTCCCCGGCCAGGCGCTCTGTTTCAACAATGAATATTTGCCGCATCCGCTGGACGCTGATGCGCATCAACGCCGGGGTCACCTCCAGCGCGTATTGCCTGAGCCTGGACGCCTGCGCACGCAGCTCCTCGAGGGACATCCCGTCGGGAACATCCTTCTTTTTCATCCCGAGGGATGCGAGATAATCAAGGCGATCATCGGCATGCCTCTGGAGTGAATGCCGCTTGGAGTGCTCCAGCAAGGCCTCGGTCTTGCGGTTGATCCGCCAGATATCCGCTAGGTTGAACCGCGCGAACGCCGCGACGAGATCATTAAGGAGCCGTTCCTTTTCAGGCGGCGCCATGGCCATGATCCTCTGCGCTTCCTCGTCCTTGTTGTTGCGGCAAACGATCCTGAGCAGATCGCGCGCAACCACCGCTGGATCGGCGTGAGCGAACCAGTCACCCGACACGAGCAGTGTCCTTGCTTTCTCCGACAACCCCTCCTGCGCGATATAATCTTTCGCCCAGGACAAAAGCATCGCGTATGTCCGGCGATCTTTCAATTCGAGCCATCCCAGATACCTGTCGCGGACCTGCCGTGCAACCCCGTTTCCGAACAACAGCCTCCAGGACGACCACTGGGCAAAAAATTCCTTGTGAACCCCCGGCCATCCGGCAAGGAACGACCATGCCTTGCGAAGCTTCTTCGCTTCAGCCGTCAAAGCTCCGGTAGACACCGCCTGATCCGCCGACGTCATGATCCTGATGACCCACTCCCTCTCCCGCTTCATCTCAGCGCGCGCCTGATCGGCGGCGCTCTGCATGCTGTCGCTCACCGCTCCCTGGCCTTCCGGGCGCGCCGGTTTTTTCGCTTCCACCGGAAAACAAAGCAGAGCCTCTAGCTGCTTGACAACATCCGCCGGCAACCGCGCCCTGACCCGAAGGTCATTGGCCGATCCAAACCCGCCGCGGACGCGTTCTTCAACAATGCGCCGGGCCATATCATCGACCTTATCAAGCTTCCGGGCCATGACCGGCAAAATAGACAAAAGATGCCTGATCGCTTCGAGCGTGAACGATGTCCGGTTAATATCAACCACCACATCCTTTGGTTCCGCGGCCTCTTTCTTCGTAAGGGTCAACACATACCGGCTGATGCCGGCTTTATCCGTATCGACCCACTTCAAAAATCCCCGACGTGACGCCAGCCACATCAGGCGGGGGATCTGGTCATCCGAAGCTTCAACGACCCGGCGCGAAAACTTAAGCCGCTCGAAAACATCCGCAAGCCCGAATTCCTTGCCGGCGATCCAGTCAGACTGCAACGCCAAAAACAGGATGAGCTCCTCCTGCAACTTATCATCCGATAACGGGGCTGAACGGACACCGCGCCCCGGAGCCCGTTCCCCGGTCAGCACATCCCCTGAGAACACGCCGGATAAAAGGACCTTGAGCTTCTGCCCAAGCGGCAGGCGTTCCCACCGCGCCTGGAACCCGGATCGATACCCTGCCTGTTCTCCGGCGGCAAGAAGCCTGCTGGAAAAGCCGCTCCGGATCAAGGCATCCGCGTCATCCCGGCCCCACTGGAGAGATCCCGCCTCCGCTCCGCCGTGACTGCCGGACCCCGCCAGCATCGCCAGGGGCTCCTTGACATACCCATTCGCATTGTGCCGGCGGACCATCTCCTCGATCTCCCGGGAACGCCGGACGCTCACGCCATCGCCCCAGACCATCACCGCGTTAAAGCCGGACTCCCGACCATTCTCTTCCGGAACATGAGAACAAAGGATCCCGTCAGCTTGGGCCATATCCATCTTTCCGACGACCAACGCCGGCGCGAACCCCGCGCGGTGCAGCGCTTCCAACACTTCCACAACGCCCAGGGGAGCATCGTCATCAACCTCGACATGGATCTTTTTAAGGATACGGTACTTGATATCTTCCCTGTCCATTTCCTTGATGCGTCCGCTGCCGCCTTTATCCGTTCCATGAACAGCCCAGAGAACCCTGGCAAGGTCTTTGCGTTTGACAAGCCCGTCGGGGCAAAAGGCAAGGACCTGCTCCCGGGTCAGGGACAGATCGGGGTACATCCGGTTAACCTGCTCAAGCGTTTTCCATATTTTTTCCTGGTCCTTCTGCAACGACTTCTCTAAACGGCTCAATACCCCGCTCCGGCGGGCACGATCCAAACAGGTCTTAAACTCTTCGGGAGCGCCTCTGAAATATCCCCGCACATGGATCTTGACCCCGGTCCGCTCCTCCCTGGCAATAACATCGATCGCCGGGATATATGTGATCCCAAGGACACCCGCCGCTTCCAGCGCCTCCGGCACACTCAAGAAGTTGACATGATCCACGATGGCTAGCCCTGAAAAATTATTGAGCCAGTATTCCAATACAATGGCCGCAGGAGGCAATACCCCGGAAGGCCCCTTGGCCCGCACATCCCAGTCAAGCCTGCCGCCCATATCGCACGGCATCACCGGAAGCTGAAGGGTCTTGATCTTCTTTAACGCGTCGATCCGGGCCGCGGGTTCCACTGCCGCGTCATAAACCATTGTCTTGAGCTCTTCGAACTCCTGAAGTTCCCTGCCGCGGCGGTCTGCCTCATTCCAATCCCGTGTGAGAGATTCTTGCGTCCTCACCGGATAAGGGCCAGTCCCGTTCTTCGGCGGGATGCCGATCCCCAGGCACTGACGCACCCGCTCCCGCATGAATGCCAGCATTTCAATGCTCTTTGGTGTTACAGCAGAAACCGGCGCATTGGCCAGAAGTTCATCGAGCTTCTTCCGATCGGCTTTCGATAACCGTCCCAAAGCGGCATTGGCGACATATCCTTTCCCGCCGGAGATCAGCATATCCAAAAGGACCAACCCCTTAAGTTCGCCGCGCACTGTTGCGAGAGAGAACGGCTTTTCAGTCTTCGGATTGATCCTGCGCTTTTGAAAATCCTTGAGCGAAAAACCCTCGGTCCCGCGAAGCGAAGGACAACGCATGAGAGAACGATACCCCTCCCGGATCGACCCGGCCGGCGGCTCATCACAGAGCGCCATTAACAAAGCGCCCCGGCCGGTATTTTCAACATTGATATTATTTCTTCTATGCATGCGGATACGGTCCACAAGACCAAAACGGCGGGAATGATAAAAGAAGCGGGT